>NZ_JBHXEN010000014.1:87277-148978 GCF_042724695.1 Streptomyces sp. NPDC127068
GCGGCGGGCACGTGGTGTAAGCCCCACCGGCGCAGGGCCCGGCGCGCCACCGCCCCGGCCCCGGCCCCCGGCCGGACCGTCAGGACCCGTGCGGGTCCGGTGGATCAGGGGGTGATCAGGCGACGATCAGATAGATGCCGTACGTGACGGCGGCCACGCACAGGGCGAAGCAGGCGTAGGCGCCGGTGGCGGCCATTGCTGCCGATCCGCCCTTGGGCCCGCCCTCCGCGGCGAGCGCCGCCTCCCGCTTGGAGAGTCCGACGATGCCGAGGGTGAAGAGACCCACGAGAGCCACCGTGACCACGAGGCTGACGCCGAACACGGAGGCGAGTGCTGCCCAGTCGATTTTCATGGAGGTTCCTTACACCTTGGCGGTCCGCGGCGCGGACTCCGTCGAGGGGTCCTGCTTCGCCGGGAGGGTGGCCGTGAGGTCGCCCAGGGCGGTGGCGTCGGCGACCGGACCGGCCGGCGGCGGGGTCACCGCGGCGATGGCGGTGGTGACGACGCCCGCGGGCTCGTCGACGTCGTTGACGTTGGTGTGGTCGACGACCTCCCGGCGGGAGATGAACCAGATGGCGGCCGACCCGGCGACGAGCAGCGCACCCGTGACGGCGATGCCCCAGGGGCCCTGCTTGGTGAGCAGCTCGGCGAGCGCACCGACCACACCGGCGGCCGGCAGGGTCAGACCCCAGGCGACGAACATCCGGGTGGCGGTCGACCAGCGGACGACCCCGCCCTTGCGGCCGAGGCCCGCGCCCATCACGGCACCGGAGCAGGACTGCGTGGTGGAGAGCGAGAAGCCCAGGTGCGAGGAGGCCAGGATGACCGTCGCGGCACTGGTCTGGGCGGCGAAGCCCTGCGGGGGCTGGAGGTCGGTGAGACCGCGGCCCATCGTGCGGATGATGCGCCAGCCGCCGAGGTAGGTGCCGAGCGCGATGGCGATGCCGGCGGAGGCGATGACCCAGACCGGCGGGTTCGACCCGGGGGCCAGGGCGCCACCGGTGACCAGCGCCAGGGTGATGATGCCCATGGTCTTCTGCGCGTCGTTGGTGCCGTGCGCGAGGGAGACGAGTCCGGCCGAGGAGATCTGCCCGATGCGGTAGCCCTTGGAGGTCGACTTGTCGTCGGCCTTCTTGCCGATCTTGTAGGTCAGGCGGGTCGCGAGCATCGCGGCCACGCCGGCTACCAGCGGAGCGGCGACGGCGGGGATCAGGACCTTGGTGACGACGGTCGAGCCGTTCACCGAGTCCCAGCCGGCCGACATGACGGCGGCACCGATGAGGCCACCGAACAGGGCGTGCGAAGAGCTGGACGGCAGGCCCAGGAGCCACGTGAACAGGTTCCAGAGGATGGCGCCGACGAGCGCCGCGAAGATCACCTCTGGCTGTATGCCGTCTTCGTTGATCATGCCGCCCGAGATCGTCTTGGCGACCTCGACCGAAAGGAAGGCTCCGACCAGATTGAGCACGGCGGACATGGCCACCGCCGTCTTGGGCTTCATTGCGCCAGTCGAGATGGTCGTCGCCATCGCGTTGGCCGTGTCGTGGAAACCGTTCGTGAAATCGAACACGAGAGCGGTGACGATCACGATTCCGAGGAGGAGCGTGATGTTTTCCATTTACCCAGGCTTCTGTTGGACGACAGTGGCGGTTGGAACGTAGGCAACCTGAGTGAACGGAAGATGAACTGAGGCGGGCATCGCGGTGTCTCAATCTGGAGCAAGGCTATTCCGCATGGGAGGACCGGGTGATCGGGCGATGCCGCGAGGCCGGAACGGTGGGCTCCGGGGCTTCCGGCGCAAGCGGTTGCCGCACTCTGCCGGGGGGTCGGTTCACCACCTCATCCGACTGTACGACCCTCGCTCCGCCATGCGACCCGACGATCCGCTTTGCCCCAAATAAGTAAGGAACGTCACCCCGCCGTCCCGCCCGACGACCACATCGGGCCCGCACCCCCGACACGGCGCGTCCCCACTGGCCGCGGGACCCGCCCACCCCGACACTGGGAGGCGTGCGTACAGCCCGAGCGACGGCCGCGGCCGTCACCGCCACCACAGCGACCACCGCCCTGCTGGCCCTGGCGGCGGGCCGCTTCGCCAGCAACGCCGCCCTCAGGCCCCGTCCCGGCCACCCGCTCCCCACCGACCCCCGGCTCACCGTCCACGCGGTCACCGCCGACCGGGTCACCCTCACCCGGGACCTCTCCAGCCTGCGCCCCGGCACCTACGGCCTCACCGGCCACGGCGTCCACGCGGTGGTGGGCCCGGTCCTCCCGGACGCCCCCCACACCGCCGACACGGTCGTCCGCCGCCTGGAACGCGTCACCCACGGCACCCTGGACGCGGGCGCCGAGGTCCGGCTCACCCCCCAGGTCCACATCGGTGACCCCCGCACCGCCCTCGGCCTGGACCACGAGGACGTCGAGGTCCTCGGCGAGACGGGCCCGCTGCCCGCCTGGCTGGTGCCCTCCGCCCGCGACACCTGGGTCATCGCGGTGCACGGCCTGGGCACCACCCGGGAACACCCGATGGTCGTCATGGACTTCCTGCACCGTCGCCGCTTCCCCGTGCTGTCCCTCGCCTACCGGGGAGACCGCGGCGCCCCCCGCTCCCCGGACGGCCTCAGCCACCTGGGCGAGACCGAATGGCGCGACCTGGACGCCGCGATGCGCCACGCCGTCCGCCACGGGGCGCAGCGCCTCGTCCTGCACGGCTGGTCCACCGGCGCCACCATGGCGCTGCGCGCCGCCACCCACTCCGCGCTGCGCGACCGCGTCGCCGGACTGGTCCTCGACTCGCCCGTGCTCGACTGGGAGGCCACCGTCCGGGCCCTCGCCACCGCGCGACACGTGCCGGACGCCCTGCTGCCGCTGGCCGTCCGCGCCGCCCAGGGCCGCACCGGACTGCGTCCGCACCGGGTGCGGGAACGGGCCGACATCCGTGACCTCCGGGTGCCCGCGCTGGTGGTGCACGGCCCGGACGACGCGGTCGCGCCCTGGGCGCTGTCCCGGGCCTTCGCCCGCAGCCGCCCCGAACTGGTCACCCTGCACGCCGTCCCCGGTGCCCCGCACGGCGCCATGTGGAACGCGGACCCCGCGGGGTACGAGGAGGCGCTGCGCCGTTTCCTCACCCCGCTGGGCTGACCCCGGGCACCGGCCCGTCCGCTCCCGCACCCGCCGGCCCCTCGACCCGTCGCCGTCCACCCGTTCCCGTCCGCCGGTTCCCGTCCACCCGTCCCCGACGTCCTCCGCCGGGGCGACCGGGCCCCCATACCCCCCTGTGGTAGACGCCTCGTCCACACCAGCCCCCTCAGCCCCACCCGCCCCACCTCCCGGGCGGCTCCGCTTCGGCTCTCTCGAACAGGACACGGACCACCGCACAGGGGTTCACCCGCTCCTCGCAGGGCATTCCGTTTGGGTTTTCGGACCGTCAACCGGAAGACTGCCCCTGTGACGTCCCGTACCCCGCGCGACTCCAGGCTCCGACTCGTCCGTCCGCGTTCCCTGACCGCCGCCACCCCGGCGGTCGGGGAAAGGCGTTCCCGCCGCCCCGCACCGAGGCCGCCCGAGGGCACCCCTGCGCCCTGGGAGTTGGCGCGAACCGCCCGGGCGGGCCTCGCCGGGGCCGTACGGGTGGCCCGCTGGGCGGACGCCGCGCTACGCCCCTCCGCCCACCGGGACCCGGGGGCCGGCGCCCCGCGCAGCGTCCCCGCCCAGCCCACCGGACCGGCCCCGGACGTCCCCTCCCCGGCCCTGGCCACCCTCCCCGACGGCGGCGGCAACCTCTCGGCGGCGACCGCCGAACGCGCCGCCGCCGACTTGGGGCTGTCCCCGCGTCAGGTCCGCGCCGACTGGGACACCGCCCGCCTGTCCGGGCTCGTCGAGGTGCACGGCGACTACGCCCGCGCCGGCTGGCGGCTACGGGCCTGGGACCGGGACGACGCGGCGGTGCTCCGCGGCTGGGTGGCCCTGTTCGACGCCTGGTCGCTCGCCCACCCCGCCCCCGGCGAGCCCGAGGCGGCGGCCGTCGCCGAGGTGGTGGAGGCCATGCCGCAGGTGCTGTCGTTCCTCCAGCTGTCCGCGGGCCCCGTCCCGGTGCCGCAACTGCTCGACCTGCTGGAACAGCGGGTCACCGAACTGCGCACCGAACGCTGCGAGATCCCCTACGGACCGGGACCCGAACCCGTGGGCGCGGCACCGGACCCGGTCGCCCCGCCCCGGGTGTCGGCACTGCTCGACTGGGCCCTGCACGCGCTCACCGCCGTCGGCGCCCTCACCTGCTCCGCCGGCCAGGCCACCCTCACCCCGCTCGGCAGCTGGGCCGTGTGGGTCAAGCTGGAACAGATCTGCGTCGCGGCCCAGAGCACCGCCGGGGGCAACATCGAGCACTCCGCCGAGGCGATGCTCCGCGGCTGTGCCCGCCTGCGGCCCAGCGAGGCCCGCGCCGAGTACCGCGCCTGGCTCGCCGCCCGGACGGTCTCCAGCGCCGTCACCGAGCTGATCGCCGCCGCCCGCGGCGAGGACGCCCTGCTGCGCGGACTGGCCTTCGACGCCCTGCGGGTCGTCGGCGCACCCGCCGAAGCGGAGGTCCGCCAGGTCCGGGAGGAGCCCTCGCTCCGGCCGTACGCCCTGCTCTGGCTCGCCGAGATAGAGGGGGTGGACCCCGAGGACGCGCACGCCGTGCTGACCCACGACGAGGAGGTCTGGCTCTGGGTCGACACCGCGGCGGCCGTCGCCGACCACGGCGAGGCCCAACTGCTCGTGCGCCACCTGGAGTCCGCGCCCCACCCCACCGTCCCGGCGCTGCTGGAGGACATCCGGGGCGTGGGGCATCCGCGCACCGTGCAGGTGCTCGTCGCGCTCGCCGCCGCCCACCCCGACCCCGCGCTCGCCAAGGCCGTGCGCCGGGCGGCCTTCCAGGTGCACACCGGCGGCGGCTGACCGGCCGGCGGCGGTGCGCTCAGCCGCCGATCGAGGGCGCGTACGTGCCGAAGCTCCACACGTTGCCCTCGTGGTCGCGGGCCAGGTAGTCCCGCGACCCGTAGTCCTGGTCGGTGGGCGGCAGCACGATCTGCACGCCGTGCTCCACCGCCCGCCGGTGGTGGGCGTCGACGTCGTCCACCACCACGTACGTCCCCCACGGGCCGGCACCCGACAACGCCTGGTCGAACGGGCCGCCGCGCCCCACGGAGCCGAGCATCACCGCGCCGTTGCCGTACGACAGCTCGGCGTGCAGCACCCGGCCGTCCTCCCCCTCGAAGACGCTCACCACGGTGAAGCCGAACGCCTCTGTGAGCAGCTTGATCGCCGCGTGCGCATCCGCGTACAGCAGCGACGGGTAGACGGTCGGGGGGCCGTCGTTCGTGCGCGCCATGGGAAGTCCCTCCTCGGCCGGACCGACCCGGCTCCCGGGCCGGTCTCGTCGTCGAAAACGTGACTGCTGCCCAGTCTGGCACCGGGGTCCGACAACGCCCTGTCGAGCCGCCGCCGGCCGCCCCCCGACCCTCCCGGTCGGCCCCCGCCGCCCCCGGGCCGCCCCCGGCCCGCGCACCCCCGCGCACCTCGGGAGCCCGCCCCGCAGCGGGGAATCCGCTTGCGTACGCCCGTTAGACTTCTCCCATGGCTGTTCTCCTCGTGCATTAGACGGCGTCACCGCCCTCGCCGCCCATCTCGCCGTCCATCCGCCCAGGAGTCCGTCCGTGATCACCGCTTCCGGTATCGAGCTGCGCGCCGGCGCCCGCGTCCTCATCGAGTCCGCCACCTTCCGCATCGCCAAGGGCGACCGCATCGGCCTGGTCGGCCGCAACGGTGCCGGCAAGACCACCCTCACCAAGGTGCTCGCCGGGGAGGGCATCCCCGCCGCCGGCACGGTCGCCCGCTCCGGCGAGGTCGGCTACCTCCCGCAGGACCCCCGCACCGGCGACCTCGACATGCTCGCCCGCGACCGCATCCTGTCCGCCCGCGGTCTGGACACCCTGATCCGCAAGATGCGCGAGAACGAGGAGCGCATCGCCAGCGGCCAGGGTTCCACCCGGGAGAAGGCCCTGCGGCAGTACGAGCGGCAGGAGACGGAGTTCCTCACCAAGGGCGGGTACGCCGCCGAGGCCGAGGCCGCCACCATCGCCGCCGCGCTCAACCTGCCCGACCGGGTCCTCGGCCAGCCGCTGCACACCCTCTCCGGCGGTCAGCGCCGCCGGATCGAGCTGGCCCGCATCCTCTTCTCGGACGCCGACACCCTGCTCCTCGACGAGCCGACCAACCACCTCGACGCGGACTCCATCGTCTGGCTGCGCGACTACCTCAAGACGTACCGCGGCGGCTTCATCGTGATCTCCCACGACGTCGACCTGGTCGAAACGGTCGTCAACAAGGTCTTCTACCTGGACGCCAACCGCTCCGCCATCGACGTCTACAACATGGGCTGGAAGCTCTACCAGCAGCAGCGCGAGGCCGACGAGAAGCGCCGCAAGCGCGAGCGCCAGAACGCCGAGAAGAAGGCCGCCGCCCTCAACGCGCAGGCCGACAAGATGCGTGCCAAGGCCACCAAGACGGTCGCCGCGCAGAACATGGCCCGCCGTGCCGAGCGGCTGCTGTCCGGACTCGAAGACGTCCGACAGTCCGACAAGGTCGCCAAGCTGCGGTTCCCCGACCCCGCGCCCTGCGGCCGGACCCCCCTCACCGCCGAGGGCCTGTCCAAGTGGTACGGCTCGCTGGAGATCTTCACCGATGTCGACCTGGCCATCGACAAGGGCTCCCGGGTCGTCATCCTGGGCCTGAACGGCGCCGGCAAGACCACCCTGCTGCGGCTGCTCGCCGGGGTGGAGAAGCCCGACACCGGCGAGGTCGTCGAGGGCCACGGCCTCAAGCTCGGCTACTACGCCCAGGAGCACGAGACGCTGGACCCGGAGCGCACGGTCCTGGAGAACATGCGCTCGGCCGCCCCCGACCTGGACCTGGTCCAGGTGCGCAAGACGCTCGGCTCGTTCCTCTTCTCCGGCGACGACGTCGACAAGCCGGCGAGCGTGCTGTCCGGCGGGGAGAAGACCCGCCTCGCCCTCGCCACCCTGGTCGTCTCCGCGGCGAACGTGCTGCTCCTGGACGAGCCCACCAACAACCTCGACCCGGCGAGCCGCGAGGAGATCCTCGGCGCGCTGCGCACCTACCAGGGCGCCGTCGTCCTCGTCACCCACGACGAGGGCGCCGTCGAGGCGCTCCAGCCCGAGCGGATCATCCTGCTGCCGGACGGCGTCGAGGACCTGTGGGGCGCCGACTACGCGGACCTGGTCAGCCTCGCCTGACCCCGTCCGCAGGGCACCCGCCGATCGGGGTGGGTGCCCGATCGCACGTTTCCCTCCGCCGGCGGGCACCCGAACCCCGGACGAGTGAGGGGCGGAACGTGCTTGATCGAAAGGGTGATCCACTGCGTATGGATCATTCGGCCTAGTGGTGATCCATCAATGGTGTGAGATCACCTAGTGCAGCGGTGCGTCCTACACGGATTTTTGTGGACGGAGGAAAAGGTTCCGCTTCCCGTGTGGGGGACCCTCCTGACCTGCTGATTCGTCGACGGCTTCCCGCGCGGTCCCGCTCGCGATGAAGCGGAGGCAAAGGTTCCCCCCGTGCGGATCGCTTCCCAAACGGCTCCCGGTGTCGTACCGACCTTGCCGAATGGGTGGCCAGGAAGCGCGGGAGGGGTGATCATGAGAAGTCCAGAGCGCACTTCCCATGAGGAGGCACGGGTGGCCGAGACTCTGAAGAAGGGCAGCCGGGTGACCGGCGCCGCGCGCGACAAGCTCGCGGCAGACCTGAAGAAGAAGTACGACTCCGGTGCGAGCATTCGAGCGCTGGCCGAGGAAACCGGCCGCTCGTACGGCTTCGTCCACCGGATGCTCAGTGAGTCCGGCGTCACGCTGCGGGGACGCGGCGGGGCGACACGAGGAAAGAAGGCAGCCGCCAGCTGACGTCCGGGCGGCTCCACCGGCTCTACCTCGGCTCCGGTGTGGCCACCCGGTCGGTCGTCCGACCGACCGGGTGGTTACTGTGCAGTCACTTACGGGTGCCCGCGTCCACCGGTCACACGGCGCGCGTCGGGTGCCGAGTGCCGAGTACTGCGTGCGATGTGTGGCACCACCGGACCGCACCTCGGAGGCGCCACGTGTCGTCACAGCCACTGCCCCGGTCACCGCAACCCCTACTCGACCGGGACGGCGTTCGGCTGACCGTGGAAGGTGAAGTCGCCACGGTCACGCTGACCAACGCGGCCAAGCGCAACGCCCAGAGCCCCGCCCTGTGGCGCGCCCTGACCGAGGTCGGCCGCGCATTGCCCGGCACCGTCCGGGTCGTGGTGCTGCGCAGCGAGGGCACGTCCTTCTCCGCCGGGCTCGACCGGCAGGCGTTCACCCCGGAGGGCTTTCCGGGCGAACCGTCCTTCACCGATCTGGCCCACCGCACCGACGCGGCGCTCGACGCCGCCATCGCCGGGTACCAGGAGGCGTTCACCTGGTGGCGGCGACGGGACCTGGTGTCCGTCGCGGCCGTCCAGGGGCACGCCATCGGCGCCGGCTTCCAACTCGCCCTCGCCTGCGACCTGCGGATCGTCGCCGAGGACGTGCAGTTCGCCATGCGCGAGACGAGCCTCGGACTGGTGCCCGACCTCACCGGTACCCACCCCCTGGTCGCACTCGTCGGCTACGCCCGGGCCCTGGAACTGTGCGTGACCGGCCGCTTCGTCAAGGCCGCCGAAGCCGAACGGGTCGGCCTCGCCAACCTCGTCGTCCCGACCGGCCAGCTGCCCGCCGCGACCGCCGACCTCACCGCCGCGCTGCTCGCCGCCCCCCGGGACGCCGTCATCGAGACCAAGGCCCTCCTCCAGGGCGCCGCCGCGCGCGGCTACGAGGAGCAGCGGGCCGCGGAGCGCGCGGCGCAGGCCCGGCGGCTGCGCGATCTCACCGGCCTCGGCGACTGACCGGCCGCGGCGACCGGGCGATGCGTCGGCGCGGGGCCGTCAGTCCCACGCCGTCACCAGCACCGCCACCGACGGGTGATCCGGGAAGGCGTCCGTGACGGCCCGGCGCACCGCCCGCCCCACCTCCAACGGACCCGTGTCCGCCGCCACCGCCAGCTCGACCCGGACGTGGCGGCGGGGCAGCGCCGGCGCGCCGCCCGGTTCCGCAGCGCTGGGCTCGGTGATCCGCACCGGGGCGGCCAGCCCGCCCAGGGCCCCGGTCAGCCGTGCGACCCCCGGCACCCGGGCCGCCACGGCAGCAACCCGCGCCACGTCGCCACCGGCGCCACCCGGGTCGCCGGGAGCGTCGGAGGTGTCGGAGGCATCGGGGCGTCCGGCGCGGTCCGGGGCGGTCGAAGCGGCCCCGGCGGCGCGGGCCGCCCCCTCGGACGGCCCCGGGGCCCCGCCGGGGCCCGCATCCGCATCCAGCACCTCCGTCACCCGGAGGTCCACCTCCACCACTCCGAGCCCGACCACCCGGGCCGCCCCCGCCAACGCCGCCCTCGCCCGGGCCACCGTCACCGGCAGCGGCGCGTCGAGCGCCGCCGCCAGCTCCCCGGTGATCCGCAACGGACCCGGCGGCAACGCGGTCGGCGGCGCCGGCACCCCGGCCTCCGCGCCCGCCACCGCCCGGTCCTCGACGGCGGAGAAACCGAGCGCACCGAGCCGTGCCCCGGGCAGTGCCCCCACCTCCCGGCGCACCCCCGCACGGGCCGCCGACTCGGCGATCCAGACACCGTCACCCGGCCCGCCCAAGGGCAGTAGCGCGCCCAGTCCCAGTTGCTCCCGTACCACCTGCGTCCACCCGTCAGCGGTCATTGCTCCAGCCTGCCCCATCCCGGACGCGCGAGCCGGCAACCGCGCTTAGTGTGGGCTCCAGGACCACGACCCCGGTGGAGAGGGAACGGCGATGACCGACACCACGCAGCGGAAGGGCCCGGACAATCCGGCGCAGTCCTCGAACGAGCAGCGCGAGTCGCTGCGCAAGTCCCAGACGACGAGGCGGGGCGGCGGCGATCCGGCGACCCGCGGTCGCACCACCATCGCGGACGGCGTCGTCGAGAAGATCGCCGGGCTGGCCGCCCGTGACGTCGTCGGCGTCCATGCGATGGGCAGCGGACTCTCCCGCACCTTCGGCGCGGTCCGCGACCGGGTGCCCGGCGGTTCCAAGTCCGTGTCCCGCGGGGTCAAGGCCGAGGTCGGCGAGGTGCAGACGGCCCTCGACCTGGAGATCGTCGTCGAGTACGGCGTGTCGATCGCGGAGGTGGCACGTGCCGTGCGGGAGAACGTCGTCACGGCGGTGGAGCGGATGACCGAACTGGAGGTCGTCGAGGTCAACATCGCCGTGAGCGACGTCAAGCTGCCCGACGAAGAGGACGAGGAACCCGAGTCACGGCTCCAGTGAGCCCACCGGGCCACGGAGCGGGGCGGGGGAGTCCGTACGTCGGCAGCACCGCAACTCGCGCAGAGGAGCGCACGATGAGCATGGCCGTGGTCGGCATGATCGCCGGAATGGCACTGGGCTTCGCCGGGTACTTCGGCGGCTTCGGGGCCTTCCTGCTGGTGGCGGCGCTCGGCGCCGTCGGCTTCGTGGCGGGCCGGTTCCTGGACGGCGACCTGGAACCCGGCGAGTTCTTCCGCTCCCGCGGCGACCGGCGGGGGTGACGGGTGGCCGCTCAGGTCGTCGAGGCCGCCGAGCGCGGGGCCACCCTGATCGCCGACCGCGTCATCGCGAAGATCGCCGCGCGGGCGGCCCGCGAGGCGCTGGAGACCGTCCCCGCGGGGGCCGCCCCGCACGCCACGGTCGAGGTCCACCAGAACAGTGCCCGGGTCCGCGTCACCCTCGAACTCGACTACCCCGGCGACCTCGGAGCCCAGTGCGCCGCGGTGCGCCGTCGGGTTACCGAACGGGTGCGGACACTGGCCGGGATGGAGGTCCCCGAGGTCACGGTGCACGTGGAACGCCTGCACCCGGCCTCGGCGGGCGGAGCGCGGGAGAGGATTCGATGAGCGAGCCCGAGCCGCCCCCGAAGGCGACCGGCGACACCCGCCGGACCCCCGTACTCGACCCGCCCCGCGACCCCGCCGACCCCCCGGCCCCGCACGCCGCGGAGTCCGCCGACCGTGTCGGGCCCCGCCGCTTCTGGTCGGCCCGCCGGGTGCCCGCCGGGATCGTCGCCCTGCTCCTGGTCGCCGGCACCGGCCTGCTGCTCTACGACGTCGCCGCCGTGCGCGCGGGCCGCCCCGCGATGGGCTGGCGCCGCACCCTCGCCGACGGACTCGCCACCCGCCCCCTGGACGACCCGTGGGTCCTGACCGGCGCGGGCGTCGCCGCCGCACTCGGCCTCCTGCTCCTCGTCCTCGCGCTCACCCCCGGCCAACGCGCCCTGCTCCCCATGCGCGGCACCGGCCCGGACCTACGGGCCGCACTGCACCGCAAGGCCGCCGCGACCGCGCTGCGGGACCGCGCCGCCGAGGTGTCCGGGGTGCAGTCGGTACGGGTACGGGTGCGGCGCCGCAAGGCCGAGGTCCGCGCCGTCTCCCACTTCCGCGAACTGGACGACGTCCGCGCCGACCTGGAATCCGCCCTCGCCGAGGGCGTCGACGAACTCGGCCTCGGCCGTCCCCCCTCGCTCCGGCTACGGGTGCGACGACCCGGCAAGAAGAGGTGAGGCCCGTGCTCAGGACCGTCAACCGGGTGCTCCTCGGCGCGCTGGGACTCGTCCTGCTGGTCGGCGGGGGCTCCGTCCTCGCCGTCGGACTCGGAGTGCGGCCACCCTCCTGGTGGGTGTACGACGACCGGCACGACGTCCTGCTCACGACCGCCCGGCGAACCCGCTGGCGGGACGAGGGCTGGTGGTGGCCCACGGTGATCGCGGTACTGGCGGTCCTCGTCCTGCTCGCCCTGTGGTGGCTGTCGTCGGTGCTGCGTCGCCGCCGTCTCGCCGACGTCCTCGTCGACAGCGGAGACGGCGACGACGCGACGCTGCGGGGCCGCGCCCTGGAAGCCGCCCTCGCCGCCGAGGCGGAGGGCCTCGACGGGGTGGAGCGCGCCGAGGTCACCCTCACCGGCCGCCGCAGCGCCCCGGCGGCCCGGGTGCGACTCACCCTGGAGCCGCACGCCGCGCCCCGCGGGACCCTGCGGCGGCTCGACGACGAGGTCCTCGCGGGCGCCCGGACCTCCACCGGCCTGGCCCGGTTGCCCGCCACGGTCCGACTGCGCACGGTCCGGCACCACGCGGAACGCGTGAGCTGACCCGCGCGCCCGACCGACCGGCGCTCAGAAGCCGTGGCGGGCGCCCCCGTCGACGGGCAGCATGATCCCCGTCAGGTACGAGGCCGCGGGCGACAGGGTGAACGCCGCCACCCGGCCGAACTCCTCGGGCGTGCCGTAGCGGCGCAGCGGGATCTTCGACTCGTGGCCGGCCCGGGTCGCCTCCGGGTCGGCCGACAGCGCGTCCAGCTGTCGCACCCGGTCGGTGTCGATCCGCGAGGGGAGCAGGCCCACCACCCGGATGCCCCGCGGCCCGAGTTCATCGGCGAGCGACTTGGCGAAGCCCGCGAGGCCGGGGCGCAGCCCGTTGGAGACGGTGAGACCGGGGATCGGCTCGTGCACGGACGCCGAAAGGACGAAGCCGATCACCCCGCCCTCGCCGAGTTCGGCAGCGGCCGTCCGGGCGAGCCGGACCGCGCCGAGGAAGACCGACTCGAAGGAGGCCCGCCACTCGTCGTCGGTGTTGTCCGCCAGGTACCCGGGTGCGGGTCCGCCCACGCTGATGAGGATGCCGTCGAAGCCGCCGAACTCCCGGGCCGTCGCGACCAGGCGGTCCGCGGCTGCGGGGTCGGCGTTGTCCGCGGCGACCCCCACCGCGTTCGGGCCCAGCGCGGTCGCGGCTTCGACGGCGGCGGACTCGTCGCGCCCGGTGATCACCACCTTGGCGCCGTCGGCGACGAGTGCGCGGGCGGTGGCGTTGCCCAGTCCCCGGGTGGCGCCGGTGACGACGTAGACACGGTCCTTCAGTCCAAGATCCATGGCCCCATCCTGCCCCGGGGTGCGGGAGGACGGGGACCCGCCCCGGCAGCCGGGGCGGGTCCCCGTCCTCCCGCCCGTCAGACCGTCGCGGTCGCGGGCGGCCCGGTCGGGGTGGTGTCGGACTCCTTCGCCGCCGCCGCGGCCCGGTCCCGCAGCTCCCGACGGACCAGGATCACCCATCCCACCGGCACCGCGGCGGTGAACAGCCACCACTGCACGGCGTAGGCCATGTGGGCGCCGATGCTGCCGTGGTCGGGGGCGGACAGCAGCTGCGGGGTGCCGCCGTCCGGGTCGGGGGCGGACAGCTCGACGAAGCCGCCGAGCACCGGCCGGTCCAGGACCTCGGCCATCGCGGCGCTGCCGATCAGCATGATCATTCCGTCGGGCAGGCCCTTGAGGTCCTTGATGCCGCTCTTCGCCGTGGTCTCGTCGGGCATCAACCGCCCGGTGACGGTGACCTCGCCGCCCGGCGGCGCGGGGATGCGCGGCAGCTCGGTCTGTGGTCCGTCGGCGGCGATCCAGCCCCGGTTGACCAGCAGCACCTTGCCGCCGTCGAGGACGAGCGGAGTCAGGACGTGCACCCCGACCTGGTCGTCGCTGTTGGTGCGGCGGCGCACCACGAACTGGTTCTCGTCGTCGTAGGTGCCGGTCGCCGTGATCCGGCGGTACCGTTCGGCGTCGGTCACCGCGTGCCCCGGTGAGGTCAGTTCCCCGACCGCCACGGGAGTCGCCGTGATCGCCGCTTCGATCCGCTTGTTGTGGGCGACGCGGTTCTCGTGCCGGTGGAACTGCCAGAAGCCCAGCTCGATCATCACGGGGATGAGGACGAGGGCGAGGAGGGTGAGGATCACCCACTGCCGGGACAACAGGAAGCGGTACACCCCACGACCGTACAACTCGCCCCCGCGCCGTTCCGCGTCAGGGTCCCGGCGGCGGCGTCAGACCCGGTCCACGATGCCCGCGTGGCCGTCCGCCCGGGAGCAGTGGGCGCCGCAGTACCAGTGCCCCTCGACCTCGACGCCCTGCCCGATGACCTGGACGCGGCAGTGCTCGCACAGGGGAGCCATCCGGTGGATGGCACAGGCGAAGCAGTCGAAGACGTGCACCGCGCCCTGCGCGTGCACCTCGAAGGACATGCCGTAGTCGTTTCCGCAGACCTCACAACGTGCCATGCGCCACAGGGTGCGCGCAGCGCCCCGGAACGGCGGGTGGGCAGGCGGACCCGCCCGCCGATTTCACCCGATCATCCGACTCGTCCGCTCGTCCGCTCGTCAGTCGTTCGTGGCCGTGGGCCCGGTGGTCCGCCCCGACCCGGCGCGCGCGGTCTTGGCGGGCACCGGATCGGCGGGTTCCACGTCCCGCAGCAACTGCCCGAAGGCCGCCTCGTCGATCACGGGGGTGCCGAACTGCGCGGCCTTCACCGTCTTGGAGGTGCCCGAATCGGGGTCGTTGGTCACGAGCAGGCTGGTCAGCCGGGACAGGCTGGTCGCGATGTGCAGCCCCGCCTCGATCGCCCGGTCCTCCAACAGCTCCCGATCGACCGAGGTGTCACCGGAGAAGGCGACCCGCATGCCCTGCTTCAACGCCCCGCCCACCTCGTACCGGCCCGGATTGGGGTGCGGGCACGGGGGCCGCTTGCGGGACTGCCGCCAGCTCCCGGTGTACCCGGACGAACCGCCGTACGACGCCTGGCGGCCGATCGCCGGGGCCGCCGGTGCCGCTGAGCCCGGAGACCACTCGGTCAGCGGACGGCACTCCAACAGCGGCAGCCGCAGACCGCCCCGCGCCGCCGCCCGCAGGCTCGGGCGGAACGCCTCCGCGAGCACCCGCGCGTCGTCCAACGCGTGGTGGGCCCGCTGCTGGACGACCCCGAAGTGCGCCGCCAGCGACTCCAGCTTGTGGTTGGGCAACGGCAGGCCCAGTTCCTTGGACAGGGCGATGGTGCACAGCCGCTGGCGCACCGGCGGAATCCGGCTGGCGCGCGCGTACTCCCGGGCGATCATCGACCAGTCGAACACCGCGTTGTGCGCGACGAGCACCCGGCCGTCGAGCCGGGCGGCGAACTCCTCGGAGACGTCCGCGAACAGCGGCGCGTCGGCCAGTGCCTCGCTCGTCAGACCGTGGATCCACACCGGTCCCGGGTCACGCTCGGGGTTCACCGTCGTGTACCAGTGGTCCTCGACGTCCCCGCGCGCGTCCAGTCGGTACACCGCGGCGGACACGATCCGGTCGTCACGGGCGAGACCGGTCGTCTCGACGTCGACCACCGCGTACCCCTCGGGGTACGCGGTCGGCCACTCGGGCGGGTGCGCTGCGGTCGTACGGTCGTCGAGCATGGTCATTGAGGATACGTCCCGCGGCTGACACCGCGTCCGGCGCCACCCGACCGCGCCCCGGAACACGGCGCCCCGTCCGGTCGACGCACAACTGACGCGGCGCGGCACGAGGTTGACGGCCCGCCCGGTACCGCGTGCCCGTCCCGACGTCGGGTCAACCCAGTGCGGCCACCAGGTCCTGGGCCGTGAGCTGGTCGAGACCGCACCCGTCGACGGGCCCCGGCAGCAGCCGGTACACCTCCCCGCTGACCTCGTCGGGTGCGACGTCCCCCTCCACCAGGGCGAGCAGCACCCGCTTGCCCCGGGCCGCCGCGGCGGCCAGCGCGTCCACCGCACCGGGGCGGCGTTCCTCGGGCGGGTCGCCGTCGCGGACCCGGGCCGCGAACCGGGCACGCCCCTCCCCGTCCGCCCTCCGGTACACCCACAGCTCGTCCGGCTCGTCGGGCCCCGGCGCCCGGCGGACCACGGCGACCTCCTCGGCGCGCGCGGCACCGTGCCACACCGCCAGGTCCCACAGCGTGGTGCGGCCGGTCCCGAGGTGGGCGTGGAGGTCACGTCCCACGCGGCCCAGCCGGAAGCGGTGGCGGGCGACGTGGTGGTACCCCTCGGACGCCGGCACCTGCACGTCCGTCCACACGCTCACCCGCCGCTCCAGGTCCACCAGCATCGGCAGCTGGACGCGGCCGGGACCCGCGAGGTCGAAGCGCTGCCGCACCGTCCCCGGCTCGAAGCGCGCGCTCCGGCCCTCGTACGGCAGGGCCATGAACCCGGCGAACCCGTCCGCCAACGCGTCGAAGGAGGTGTTGTCGAAGCTGAAGACGACCGGGACGAGGTACCGCGCCCCCGTCCGGGCGAGGGCCACCGGGTCCAGGTCCACGTACTCGGTGGCGCCGTGCGGCGCGGGCGCGGAGGTCAGGTCACCGGAGTGCACGGCCGCGCGTTCGCCGAACGTCAGCTCCGTGTAGTCGCACAGACCGGTGAACGACCAGTCCGCGTCGTACAGCGCCACCGACAGGTCCAGGTCGACGGGTTCCTGCCCGCGCTGCCGCCAGTGCAGGAACAGCCGGACGATCGGCCCCTGCGGCAGCGGGCGGACACTGCCGCGCGGCAGGGACACCAGGCTCTTCGCCGCGGTGTGTTCGGCCGTCGGCACGGGGAGGTCCACGAGGGAGGCGTCCAGCACGGCGAGGTCCACGCCCGGTGCCTGCGACAGCCTCCGCAGCACCTCCTCCTCCAACAGCGCACCCACCCGGGCGGTGAGCTCCGCCGGCAGCGGCGCCCTGGTGTCGGGGACCGTGAAGGCGTGCGTCGCCCGGCCCCGGGGCAGGAACACCCGCCGTCCGCCGGGCAGGTGCCGCACCCGCACCTGCCCGTACGCGGCGAGCAGCGGTCCCGCGCCCGCCCGGGGCAGCGCCTGACGCAGGAGGTCGGCCGTCGCCCCGGGCAGCTCCGGGTCGCCCGACAGCCGCAGCAGGTGGTCGAGCCGGCGCAGCAGCTCGCCGGGCCGCCGGGCGAGCAGGGCGAACGCCTCCCCGGTGTCCCGTGCGGCGAGCGCCCGTTCCACCCCTGCGCGGAACCGCACGGGCCGCAGCCGCCGCCCGTCGCGCCGCACCGCGTCCGGGTGCGCGTCCGCCGCCGCGCGCAGCGCACGACCGAGCGCGTCGTCCCGGAGCCGGGTGCCGCGCACGACGGCGAACGCCAGGGTCGCCCGCGGATGCCGCTGGTGCCCTTCGAAGGGGTGCAGCACCTGTCCCGCGGCCTTCCACAGTCCCGGGTGCCGGGCCATGTCCTCGATCGACGAGGACACCTCAAGACCGTCCAGGACCGCCAACAGGCCGCGGCGCAGCGGACGGGGCAGGGACCGCAGCGGATGCCCGCCGACCAGGTCGCCTCCGCCGCCCGACCAGACCCGCAGCAGCCGCAGTACGTCGGTGGCGGTGGTCAGCCGCTCGGCGAGCAGCGGGCGCACCGCCTCGCGGGTGGCGGGCTCGCGCAGCAGGGTGCCGAGGACCAGTGCCTTGGTCTCCCGGACGGGGATGTCGAGGGGCAGCCACCGCGAGGGGCACGGTGCGTGCGCGAGCAGCACCGTCAGGTCGTCCCGGTCCTGCGGCGACAACGGGGTGCGGCGGGCCAGCAGCAGGGCCAGGGCCCGCCCGCTGTCGGCGGCCCGGTCACCTCCCAGCACCAGCGGGCTCAGCGGTCCGACGGGAACGGCGAACCGCTGCGGGTCCGGGGGAGCGGCAGGCAGCAGGAAGGGGTCGTCCGGGTCGATGCGGCGGTTGCACAACGGGCAGCCCGTGTAGTCGGCGCCGTCCCAGCAGGACCGGCACACCAGATGGGCGCACGGCGACACCGGGTGCACCGAGCCGGCCCTCGCGCACCGCACGCACGGCTGCTCGGGGTGTTGCAGGAGCAGCGCGAACACCCGCTGCACGTACAGCTCGTGCGTGTCGTCCGGCGGGGACAGCGGGAAGCGACGGAACAGCGGGAAGTGCGGACGGTCGGCGCCCACCAGCGAGTCGAGCTGCTTCACCAGCGTGTTGAGCGCCATCCGCTGCCGGAGCCGGCCGAGCCCCGCCAGCGCGTCGCGCAGCGGCTTGCTGAGGGTGTGGCCCCGTTCCAGCAACAGCGACTCGCCGGCCACGATCGTCGACGAGTGCGCCACCGGCTCGTGGCCCGGCGCGGGCGCGTCGACGTACACGGTGCGCATCCGGCGGAGCAGCACGAGAGCGAGTTCGGTCATCTGGGCCCCCCGGGACGTGACGAGCGGGGGCGGAGAGTGGGCGCACTACGGATCTCGTGCAGAGGAGGAGAAGGAAGCACGCCGCGGAGCCGCCCCCGCGAAGGGGGAGTCTATGTGGCGGCGCGCACGCCCCGCCACGGGGTTGCCGCCCGCTCCCGGGCGTACGGGCGCCCGTGCGTGAGGCCCCGCACCGGGCCGCCCGGGGGATCGCGAGGGCCGGCGGACCGGGGGCCGCACGAGTGGCAGGGGGGACGGCCGCGGCACACACTGGAAGGGACGGGACCGGCCCTGTGACGGCCCCACGTCCCCGACCGACCGCACCTAACCCCACCTGGTGAGCACCATGAGCACCACGGAAGACCAAGGCTCCCCGCTCCGCTGCGAGTTGACGACCGATGACTTCACGGCGCTGGCCACCCTGCACAGCGGTGGCAGACGCCGGGTCACCGTCACCGGGCACCTCTCCTGCCCGAGCACCGGCTTCACGCTGAGGCTGGAGCCTGGCAACCCGGGGACCCCTCCGCAGCCGAACGAACTCGTGCTCCGGATCGTCGAGGAGGAGCCGGACGGTTCGGTGCTTCCCGTCCTCACCGAGACGGAAGCGTCCGGCTACTTCGAGGTCACACCGGAGGTGGACACCGTCGTCATCCGGAACCTCGACCTCAGGGTGCCGGTCAAGGACGCCTAGCGCGCAGCCCGCGCGCTGGTCGCACCCGCCGTGGAGGGCCCCTGCGTCGCCCCCGGATCGGGGCACGGCAGGATGGGCGCATGAGTATCGTGAAGATCAACGTCCTGACCGTCCCCGCGGAACAGCGCGAGGTGCTGGAGCAGCGCTTCGCGTCCCGCGCGGGATCGGTGGAGGGCTCCGACGGCTTCGAGTGGTTCGAGCTGCTGCGCCCGGTCGAGGGCACCGACCAGTACCTCGTGTACACCCGCTGGCGCAGCGAGGAGGACTTCCAGAAGTGGATGGACGGGCCCATGCAGGCGGCCCACCGGGGCGGCGCCGCCCAGGGTGAGCGGCCCAAGCCCGCCGCGTCCGGTTCGACGGTGTGGTCCTTCGAGGTCGTCCAGCAGGCCGCGCCCAAGCAGGGCTGACGCCCCGGGGCGCCCCGGAGCGTCCTCCCCGTGGCACCGCCCGGCGGGTGAGACGCTCCAGCGGTGAGCGAACCGACACCTCCGGGCGGTCAGCCGCCGTCGCACGACGAGGCCCACGGCGGTGCGCTGGGCGGGCGCCTCAACTGGTTGCGGGCGGCCGTCCTGGGCGCCAACGACGGCGTGGTGTCGACGGCGGGCCTGGTGGTCGGCGTCGCGGGCGCCACCGGTGACCGCTCGGCCCTGTTCACCGCGGGCCTCGCGGGGCTGCTCGCGGGGTCGATGTCGATGGCCGCGGGCGAGTACGTCTCGGTGTCCACCCAGCGGGACTCCGAGCAGGCGGCGCTCGCCCAGGAACGTCGGGAGCTGCGGGACGAGCCGGAGGCCGAACTCGCAGAGCTGACGGGCCTGTTGACCGACCGTGGGATGAGTGCCGCCGTCGCCAGGGAAGCGGCCGAGCAGCTCACCGCGCGCGACGCGCTGCGGGCCCACGCACGGGTGGAGCTGGGCATCGACCCGGACCAGCTGACCAATCCCTGGCACGCGGCCTGGGCGAGTTTCCTGGCGTTCACCGCCGGGGCCCTGCTGCCGCTGCTCGCGATGGTGCTGCCGCCCGCGGACTGGCGCCTCGCGGTGACCGTCCTGTCGGTGCTGGCGGCGCTCGTCGCCACCGGTTGGACCAGTGCCCGCCTCGGCGCCGCCGATCCGCGGCGCGCGGTGCTGCGCAATGTGGTCGGCGGCGCGCTCGCGATGGGCGTGACCTACGCGGTGGGTTCCCTGCTCGGCGCGGCGGGCATCTGACCCGGCCCGCCTTGCCCGGGGGCCTGCCCGGCCCGACCCGGCCTGCCCGGGCAGGCCCCAGCGCCCTCCTGACAAGGGGCGAAGTGCACAGAAGTGACGACCTACTCAACGGTAATACTTGTGGGTAATCACGTCTGGTGGTGGCCCGGAACGCCCCCTACGGTGCATCCATGCCCCCGCTGACGGGCGCCGCCCGCCCCCCACGGCACCCGTCCCGTCCCCCGGAGACCCCGAGTGATCCCGCGCCTCCTCCCCGCCGAGCCGACCGCCCGGCGCTCCACCCTGCTCCGCGGACTGCTCGCCGCCTACGCCGTGGCCGCCACCGCCGATCTCACGGCCCTGCTCGCCGGCTCCTCCGCCGGCCACACCGCCGTCAAACCCGTGCTGCTGCTCCTGCTCGCCGCCTACGCCGCCCTCAGCGGCGGCCCGCGCCTGCTCACCGGGGCGCTGCTGTGCGGGTGGGGCGGCGACGTCCTGCTGCTCGTCGACCACGACCTGGCGTTCCTCGCCGGCATGGCCTCCTTCGCCGTCGGCCACCTCTGCTACCTGGCGCTCTTCGCCCGCTACGGCCGCCCGGGCCGTGACCCCCGGACCCGGAACGGGCGGACCGCCCTCGGCGCCGGGTACGCCCTCGCCCTGGTCGGCACCGTCGCCCTGCTGTGGCCGGACCTCCCGGCCGGGCTGCGCGTCCCGGTGGCGCTCTACAGCGTGCTCCTGACGGTGACGGCGTTCCGCGCCGGGCTCCTGGGGCCGGTCACCGGACTCGGGGGCGCGCTCTTCCTGCTGTCCGACACCCTCATCGCCACCGGCATCGCCGACTGGCCCCAGCTGCCGCGCCCCGACTTCTGGGTCATGCTCACCTACCTCACCGCCCAGTTCCTGTTGACCACCGGCGTGCTCGCCGCCGCCACCGCGCACCGCGGCGGCACCCCGGCGTACCGTGAGGAACGGATCTGAACGGCGGTTCCCGGACCCGGTCCGGGGACCCGCACGGCACAGGACTCGCCCATGCGCGCCACCACCATCCACGGCACCCGTGACATCCGGGTGGAGGACGTCCCGGCGCCCCGCGTCCAGTACGCCACGGACGCCGTGGTCCGCGTCGTGCGGGCGGGCGTGTGCGGCAGCGACCTGTGGGCCTACCGCGGCGCCGCCCGGCGCCGGCCGGGGCAGCGCATGGGGCACGAGTTCCTGGGCCTCGTCGAGGACGCCGGCGCCGAGGTGACCCGGGTGCGCCCCGGGGACCTGGTGGTGGCGCCGTTCCTGTGGTCCGACGGAGTGTGCGCCTACTGCCGGGACGGGCTGACGTCCTCCTGCGTGCACGGGGGTGCCTGGGGCGGCCCCGGGTACGACGGGGGTCAGGGCGAGGCGGTGCGCGTCCCGTACGCCGAAGGCACCCTCGTCACCCTGCCCGCGGACGCGCTCGGCGACGACCGGCTGCTGGCGGCGCTCGTCACCCTGTCCGACGTCCTCGGCACCGGACACCACGCGGCCGTCGGCGCGGGCGCGGGCCCCGGTGTGACGGTCGCCGTCGTCGGGGACGGCGCGGTCGGCCTCTGCGCGGTGCTGGCCGCCCGCCGGCTCGGGGCCGAACGGATCATCGCCCTGGGACGACACGGCCGACGCACCGCGCTGGCGGGTCGCTTCGGTGCCACCGACGTCATCGCCGAGCGGGGCGAGGCCGCCGTCGACGCGGTCCGGGAACTCACCCGCGGCGAGGGCGCCCCCGCGGTGGTCGAAGCGGTCGGTACCGAACCGTCCATGCGCACCGCCCTCGGCATCGTCCGGGACGGCGGGGCGGTCGGCTTCGTCGGCGTGCCGCACGGCAGCGCCTCCGGGGTGGACCTCGGCGTCACGTTCGCCCGGAACATCACCCTGCGCGGCGGTGTCGCCCCGGTCCGCGCGTATCTGCCGGACCTGCTGCCCGACGTCCTCGACGGCACCCTCGACCCGTCACCGGTCTTCGACCTGACGATCGGTCTGGAGCAGATCGCCGACGGCTACCGGGCGATGGACGAGCGCACCGCCCTCAAGGTCCTCGTCACCCCGTGAACCCCGCGCCGCGCCGCCTCACCACCACAGCGCACCCCATCGGATCGGCACCGGCAGGGCCGTCAGCAGGGCCGACACCGCCACCACCAGGCCCAGGACGACGACCTCGACGCGCGCGGGTGCGAACGCGGCCAGCGGATCGGCGGGCCGGGCCCGTCTGCGGCGCGGCCGGGTCGCCCGGAGCAACCGGCCGCGGGCCACCAGCGCCAGCACCACGACCACCACCATGAGCAGTGCCTTGGCCAGCAGCACCCGCCCGTAGGCGGTGGTCCGCAACTGTTCGAAGAGGGTGTCCGGCGGCATCCGGCGCACCGTGCTGACCAGCCCCGTCGCCGTCACCGCGGCGAGCAGGACCACCGCCACCCGCGCGTAGAGCGCCAGCAGTACGGTGCCCGCACGGGGGTCGGCGGCCCGCCACCACCAGCCGACCCGCACCGCGTACACCAGACCGCCCACCCACAGGGAAGCGCTCGTCAGGTGCACCAGGGTCAGCCCCGCCCCGACCAGCGGCCGCAACTCGGTCACCGGGTGCGCCCGCAGGGCCTCGGCGACCACGATCGCGACGAGCGGCAGCGCCCGCAGCGCGGTCCGCCGCGACCGGGACGACAACCCCGCCACCAGGAACGCGTTCACCTCCACCAGGGCCAGCGCCCCGTCCCGGGTCTGGTAGAGCCCGCCGACGTCCATGTCCGACAACTGGCCGGGCACCAGGTTCCCGGTGGCCACGATCGAGGCGAGGCCCAGTGCGGCCACCGTCCCGGCGAACGCCGCGTACCCCGACCACGGGGGCGGGGGACCCACGTCCGGAACCTCCGGCACCCGGCGCGCCAGCAGCCCGCCGAAGAGTTCCCCGCACTGGATCGCCAGGGCCGCGAACAGGACCGTCCGCAACAGGCCGATGCCGGCGGTTCCGGGTGCCGGGTCCTCCCCGGTGCCGCTGAGGGCCAACGACGGTCCCAGCAGCGGGATCAGACCGGCGCACAGCAACAGGAGGAGCACGGTGACCGTACGGGCGAGGGGGGCGCGCCACGTCGGCCGGGGGACGGCGGACAACGGGGACGGGCGGGCCGCCGCCGTGTCGTCCGCCCCGGGTATCGGGGGTAGGGAGTCCACACCGAATCTTCACCACCGGGGACGGACGGGGGCAAGTCAGACGGGATCGTCCCGCCAGCGGGCCGGGTCCGTTCCCCACGGGCCGGGCGGGGTCGCCCAGTCGGTGGGGCCGCCCGCGAAGCGCACGGGTGGCAGCGCGTACCGCAGTCGCCCTCCCGGCCCGTCCCGTTCGGTCAGCCACCGGTCCGTTCCGCCCGGCGCCCCGGGCCGGTACGGCGCGCCGACCGTACCGGACGGGCCCTGGGCCGGCTCCGCCACGGCATCGACGCCGGTGCCGGTGAGCCAGGCCGCGGTGCGGGCCAGGCACACCTCGACGGACCGTCCGGCGCCGTCCCGCTGGCGCAGGGTCAGGGCGCGGAGCACCCCGGCCGCCAGCAGGTGGCCGCTGCCGTGGTCGAGCGCCTGGGCCGGCAGCGCGCCGGGCCGTTCGGGTGACCCGGTGGTGGCCGCGATGCCGGAGGCGGCCTGCACCAGACTGTCGAAGCCGCGTCGCTGCGCCCACGGCCCGGTCGGACCCCAGGCCGACAACCGGGCCACGACCAGCCCTTGCCGTCGGGCGGCCAGGGCGGCGGGGTCGAGCCCGAAGCGGTCGAGACAGCCGGGCCGGTACCCCGTCACGACGACGTCGGCCCGTTCCACCAGGGCGTCGAACGCCCGGCGACCGGAAGGGGAGGCGAGGTCCAGGGCCGTGGACCGCTTCCCGAACCCCGTGTCCACGTACTGGTCGGGCAGTTCCGGCAGCTCCGGGGAGTCGACGCGCAGCACGTCCGCACCGAGCAGGGCGAGGGTGCGGGTGGCGACCGGCCCGGCGATCACCCGGGTGAGGTCCAGGACCCGCACCCCGGCCGCGGGCAGCAGCAGCGCACCGTCCGGCGGCGGCAGCCGGCGCGCCCCGCCCCGCCGGCCGGGGAGCACCGCGCGGTCCACCAGGGGCAGTCGGGCCACCGCGGCGCCCTGCGGGTGCGCGGCCCACGCGGCGGGCGTGCGCAGGGCCACGGCCAGACCGCCGGCCGCGTGCACGACGTCCTCCGCGCGGGAGCCGTCGCACCGGGCCAGCACCCGCGCGACCCGCTCCACCGCGTCCTCGTCACCGGTGTCGGCGGGCAGTCCCAGCGAGGTCAGCAAGCGCGCCCGGTGGTGCGGGTAGTTGGCGTGGGTGCGCAGCCAGCCGTCGGCCGTCCGCCACCACCGGGACAGCGGGGCGAACGCCACCGGCGCCCGACCGTCGACCCGTAGGTGCCGTTCGCTGACGAACGAGGTGGCCACCGCCCCGTCGTCCACCTCGACGGCGGGCACCCGGCCGGGCGCGCCCCGCTCCGCGGCGAGTTCGGCCGCCGCCAGCGAGGCGGCCCCGACACAGGCGCGGGCGAGTTCCCGTACCGGCAGCGGCGAGGGCAGGACGTCGGCCCGGTCGACGGTGGTGACCCGGGACGGCAGTGCGGGGTCGCCGCCCAGCGCGGTCCAGGCGGACCGGAGGTCCGGGGCGGTCGGACGGGCTTCGTGGGTCATGGTCGCGAAGGTAGGGCACCGGTGGTGCGACCGGGGACCGGGGGCGCGCCGGCGGCGGCCGGCGCGCCCGTGCCGCGCCTACTTGCTGACGGCGTCCAGGGCGTCCGCGACGCCCACTCCGTAGAAGCCGTTGCGGTTGGTGCCGCCCTCGCAGACGGCGTCGACCTTCCCGTCGCCGTTGATGTCGTACGGGTCGGTGCACGGCGTGGCGTCGGCGCCGCGGTACAGCAGGGCCTTGACCTGTGCGGGGGTGGCGCGCGGGTGCGTGGACTTGATGAGTGCGGCGACGCCGGCCGCGTGCGGGGAGGCCATCGAGGTGCCCGCCATGTAGCCCCAGCCGCCGCCGGGCAGGGTGCCGAGGATCAGCCCGCTGGTGGCGGGGGCCTGCGGCGGCTGGTACCGCGTCGAGTCCCCGCCGGGAGCGGCGATGTCGACGACGCCCTTGCCGTAGTTGGAGAACGACGACTTGACGCCCTTGGCGCCGGTCGACGCGGTGGTCACGATCCCGGGGAGCTGGGTCGGGATGTCGAGACACTCGGAGGGGTCCACGACCCGGGTGCCGGGGGTGCTGTCATTGGGGCTCGACGGGTCGGTCAGCTCGTCGGCGGCGAGGTCGAAGTTCTCGTTGCCCGCCGCCGCGACGTTCACGGCGCCCTTGCGCTCCGCGTGGCGGGCGGCCCGGGAGACGGCTTCGATCAGCGCCTTCTGGTCCGGGTCGTCGTCGCAGTTGAAGTACCAGGGGTCGGTGTAGTAGCTGTTGTTGGTGATGTCCACGTCGTTCTCGGCGGCCCACATGAAGCCGCACACGACGGCCTCGGTGTAGAAGAAGCCGGCCGGGGTGGACACCTTGATGCCGGAGACCTTCACGCCGGGGGCCACTCCGGTCATGCCCGTGCCGTTCTTGGCCGCGGCTATCTCCCCGGCGACGTGCGTGCCGTGGGCGCTCTCGCCGGGGCCGGGACGCCAGGCGCCGTCCCGGGTGTCGGGGGCACCGGACACGCAGTTGACGGACGCCGCGCGGTCGAAGTTCGGGGCGATGTCCGGGTGGGTGTCGTCGACGCCCGTGTCGATGACGGCGACGGTGACGTCCTTGCTGCCGAGGGTCCGCTCGTGGGCCCGGTCGGCCTTGATCGCGGGCAGGCTCCACTGGAGGGGCTGCAACGGGTCCTGGGACGCGCTCGCGGTCTCGGTCGCCGACGCGACCTCCGCGGCGGACAGTTCCTTGGGCGCCTCCAAGACGCCGGTGGCCTGCGCGGGCAGCGGCGCGGTGCGGGTGGCGCCCGCCGACTCCACGCCGCGCACCGTGCGCAGCGTCTTCGCGAACTCCGGGTCGGTGGAGTGGGCGACGATCACGCCTATCTTCCGGTAGGTGGCGACGACGGTGCCGCCGGCCTTGCGGATGGCCCGCTCGACGGAGGCGGCGGCGTGCGGGTGGCGCAGGTTGACGACGTAGCTGAGGTTCGTCCCCACGGGTGCGGCGCTCGGGGCGGACGGCGTGCTCTCCGTGTCGGCGGCGGTGGCCGGGGTGGCGTGCGGCAGGAACGCCAGGGTGGAGGCGAGGGCCATGCCGAGCGGGACGGTGACGACGCGTCGGGTGCGGGGGAGGGGGGTGCTCATGTGATCTCCGGTTCGTCTGACCGGCGCGGGTGGCGCGCCGGGTGGGAGTAACGATCTGGGGGAGCCGGGGTGGGGCGGTGGGTGGCGCCGCGGGGGCCGCGCGGGGTGGTGGGCGGTACGGGGACGCGCGGTACGGGGGCGAGCCGGTCGGTCGTCGCCGCCGGCCGGGGAGCGTCGCGCGGGAAGGTGCGCCGGGCGGGGACGGCCCGACGGGCGCAGGGGGGGGCAGCCGGGCGCCGGGGGGGGCTGACGCGGGGGGCGGGCTCGCCGTCCCCCGCGCACCAACTCGCGCCCCCCGCGCCCGGGCGTGCACCCGGATGCGGGACCGGACGTGCGCCCGGACAGGGCCGGACGCGGGACCGGGCGCGCCGGTCCCACGTCACCGGGGGAACGGGTGGGCCCGACCGGTCAGTCGACGGCGGCGAGGGCGTTGACCACGCCGTAGCCGTAGAAGCCGTTCGCGTGCTTGTTGCCCTCGCACACCGAGTCCACGACGCCGTCACCGTCCGGGTCGTAGGGCTCGGCCGGGCAGCCCGGGTTGTCGGCCTGCGCCTTGAGCAGTGCCTGGAGCACGGCGGGGGAGGCCCACGGGTGCTCGGACTTCAGCAGCGCGGCGACACCCGCCGCGTGCGGGGCGGCCATCGAGGTGCCCTGGAGGAAGCCGTACTCGCCACCGGGCATGGTGGAGAGGATGCGTCCGTTCTTCGAGGGGGTGTCGGGGATCTGGTAACGGCGGTCGCCACCCGGTGCCGCGACGTCCACGACGCCCTCGCCGTACGAGGAGTAGTACGACTTGAGGCCCTTCGAACCCGTGGCGCTGACCGTCACCACGCCCGGGAGCTGGGTGGGCAGGTCGAAGCACTCGCTGGGGTCGATGGTCCGCGGGACCGGGACCGAGTCGTCGGGGCTGGAGTCGTCCAGGATCTCGTCGGCGGCGAGGTCGTGGTTGGAGTTGCCCGCCGAGGCGAGGTGCAGGGTGCCCTTGCGCTGGGCGTACAGCTGGGCCCGGTTGACCGCGTGCACGATGGCCCGCTGGTCCGGGTCCGCCATGCAGTTGTACAGCCACGGGTCCACGTAGTAGCTGTTGTTGGTGATCTCGACGCCGTGGTCGGCCGCGAACACGAAGGCGCACACCACGCTCTCCGGGTAGAACAGCTCGCTGACCGGGTCGGCGACCTTGATGCCGGCGACCTTCACCCCGGGAGCCACGCCCGCCACGCCGATGCCGTTGCGGGCCGCGGCGATCTCACCGGCGACGTGCGTGCCGTGGTAGTGCTCCGGCTTCTCGGGTCGCCAGGCGCCCGGCGAGGTGTCGGGCTTGCCGCCCACGCAGTTCGCCGACTGGGCGGCCGAGAAGTTCGGCGCCAGGTCCGGGTGGGTGTCGTCGACGCCCGTGTCGATGACGGCGACGGTCACCTTCGAACTGCCCGGGTTGATCTTCGCGGCCTTGTCCGCGCCGATCACCCGCAGGTCCCACTGTTCCGCCTCCAGCGGCTCCGTGTCGGGCACGGACTCCCGACCCGCCGCGGTCGACGGGGTGGCGGCGGCGGTCGCGGCCTTCGACAGGTACTCCGGCGGACCCTCCTGCGTGGTCGCGGCGGCCCGCAGCGGCGCCGTGCGGGTCGCGCCCGCGGACTGGACGCCGCGCACCGTGCGCAGCGTCTTCGCGAAGTCCGGGTTGGCGGAGTGGGCGACGATCACGCCGATCTTGTCGTACGCGATGACCACCTCACCGCCGGCCCGGGCGATCGCCTTGCGCACCGCGGCGACCGTTCCCCGGTCGACCTTGGTGTTGACCACGTACGCCAGCTTCGGACCGTCGGCGGGGACCGAAGCCGAGGCGGTCGCGGCGGCGGGGGGCGAGCCGCCCGACGTGGCGGTCGCGGTGCCCGGCAGGAAGCCGAGCGACGCGGTGAGCGCCAGACCGAGCGGCACCGCCAGGAGGGACCGACGTCTGGAGCGCAGCGGGACCATGGGATCTCCACATCATCCGGAAACGGGGCAGCCCGACCACGGGGATGGTGAGTGATCGGGCAGGTACATGACGTATGGCTCAGGGCGAAGTTATCCCTAGGCGTCCCCGGCCTTCAATGATTTCCGTAAGAAATGCCGAACGCGCCGTTCTATGCGCGTCCAGTTGCGGGGAGCACCCCCCGTGCCGTCGCCGGTCAAGCCCCGGTTCCGGTCGGCCGGCTGAATCCCCGTTCAGTCCCCGTTCGGTCCCCGGGGAGCCGCTTCCTCCCCCCGCGCCGTGCCGTTGGACAGACGGCCAGGCCGTCAAGCCCCCTGTCGGATCACGCTCAAGGGGCCTAGCATCCATCCGACTCGCGTGATCCACGTCACCGTGAGGTCAGAAAACGACATGTCCGTACCGAATCCGACGTCAGCAACGGCTCCTTCCCCACCGTCACGCACGTCCGCACCGCCCGCCCCCGCGGCCGAACCGGTCGCGCCGGGCACCCCCGCATCGAGCCCCAGAACAGAGTCGCACCCCCCATCCGTCGCATCCGCACCGCGAGGAGACTCCGTGGCCACCGACGCACCACCCCCACCGAACGGCGAACCCGACCGCCGGGCCGACCTGCCGTCCACCGAGGAGTTCATCGAGGTCCAAGGCAGTGCGGAGTTCGCCGAACTACGCCGCTCGTACCGGTCGTTCGCCTTCCCCCTGACCGTCGCCTTCATCACCTGGTACCTGCTGTACGTCCTGCTGTCCAACTACGCCGGCGACTTCATGGGCACCCGACTCTTCGGCAACATCAACGTCGCCCTCGTGCTGGGCCTCGCCCAGTTCCTCACCACGTTCCTGATCGCCTGGTGGTACTCGCGGCACGCCGCGGCGAAGCTCGACCCCAAGGCCGAGGCCATCAAGGACCGCATGGAGGGACGCGCATGACCACCGCGACCGACCACCTCGCCCCGGCCGTCCTCGCAGCCTCCGAAGCGAGCGAACACCGACCGCTGATCATCTCCCTGTTCGCGGCGTTCGTCGTCGCCACCCTGTTCATCACCGTCTGGGCCGGCCGCCAGACCAAGGACGCCGCCGACTTCTACGCGGGCGGCCGACAGTTCACCGGCTTCCAGAACGGGCTCGCCGTCTCCGGCGACTACATGTCCGCCGCGTCCTTCCTCGGCATCGCCGGCGCCATCGCCCTCTTCGGCTACGACGGCTTCCTCTACTCCATCGGCTTCCTCGTCGCCTGGCTCGTGGCCCTGCTGCTGGTCGCCGAACCCCTGCGCAACTCCGGCCGCTACACCATGGGCGACGTCCTCGCCTACCGGATGCGCCAGCGCCCGGTCCGCACCGCCGCCGGCACCTCCACCATCGTGGTCTCCATCTTCTACCTGCTCGCGCAGATGGCCGGGGCGGGCGTCCTCGTCTCCCTGCTGCTCGGCATCACCAGCGACGGCGGGAAGGTCCTCATCGTCGCCCTGGTCGGCGTCCTGATGATCCTCTACGTCACCATCGGCGGAATGAAGGGCACCACCTGGGTCCAGATGGTCAAGGCGGTCCTCCTCATCGGCGGCACCCTGCTGATCACCTTCCTGGTCCTGTGGAAGTTCCAGTTCAACGTCTCCGACCTGCTCGGCAAGGCCGCCGAGAACAGCGGCAAGGGCGCCGCCTTCCTGGAGCCCGGCCTCAAGTACGGCGCCACCGCCACCTCGAAGATCGACTTCATCTCGCTGGGCATCGCCCTGGTCCTCGGCACCGCCGGACTCCCGCACATCCTCATCCGCTTCTACACGGTGCCCACCGCCAAGGCCGCCCGGAAGTCCGTGAACTGGGCCATCGGCATCATCGGCGCGTTCTACCTGATGACCATCGCCCTCGGATTCGGCGCGGCGGCCCTCATCGCACCCGAGGAGATCACCTCCTCCAACAAGGCCGGCAACACCGCCGCCCCGCTCCTGGCCCTGCACATCGGCGGCGTGGACTCCACCTGGGGCGCCGTCCTGCTGGCGACGATCTCCGCCGTCGCCTTCGCCACCATCCTCGCCGTGGTCGCCGGACTCACCCTCGCCTCGTCCTCGTCGTTCGCCCACGACATCTACGCGAACGTCATCAAGAAGGGCCGGGCCAGCGAGAAGCAGGAGGTGCGGGCCGCCCGCTGGGCCACCGTCGCCATCGGCATCGTCTCCATCGGCCTCGGCGCGCTCGCCCGGGACCTCAACGTCGCCGGCCTGGTGGCGCTCGCCTTCGCCGTCGCCGCCTCCGCGAACCTCCCGACGATCCTGTACAGCCTCTTCTGGAAGCGGTTCACCACCAGCGGCGCCCTCTGGTCCATCTACGGCGGCCTCAGCGGCGCCGTCCTGCTGGTGCTGTTCTCCCCGGTGGTCTCCGGCAAGCCGACCTCCATGTTCCCGGACGTCGACTTCCACTGGTTCCCGCTGGAGAACCCCGGGATCATCTCCATCCCGCTCGGTTTCCTGCTCGGCTGGCTCGGCACCCTCCTGTCCAAGGAGCCCGCCGACCGCGCCAAGTACGCCGAACTGGAGGTCCGTTCGCTCACCGGCACCGGGGCCCACTGACCGGACCCCTCGCCGTCCCGCCCCGCACGGCGGGACGGCGACGGGAATCGGCCCGCCCCCCGCCCGCACCCTCACGTAGGCTCACCGGTAACCCTGGGGACCGCACCGCACCGGACACCCGGTCGGCGCGCTCGCCCAGCACGCCTAGCCACCACCGGGGAGGGGACCCACGTGCTCATCGACACCCACGGCCGCGTCGCCACCGACCTGCGGGTCTCCCTGACCGACCGGTGCAACCTCCGGTGTACGTACTGCATGCCCGAAGAGGGCCTGGCCTGGCTCGCCAAGTCCGAGCTGCTCACCGACGACGAGATCGTCCGCCTCATCCGGATCGCCGTCACCCGGCTCGGGGTCACCGAGGTCCGCTTCACCGGCGGCGAGCCGCTGCTGCGCCCCGGCCTCGTGGGCATCGTGGACCGGGTCGCCCGGCTCGCCCCCCGCCCCCGGATCTCGCTCACCACCAACGGCATCGGCCTGGCCCGCACGGCGGACGCGCTACGGGAGGCGGGCCTCGACCGGGTCAACGTCTCCCTCGACACCCTGCGCCCGGAGGTCTTCAAGGCCCTCACCCGCCGGGACCGGCTGGCCGACGTCACGGCCGGCCTGGCGGCGGCCAGCCGCGCCGGCCTCGCCCCCGTCAAGGTCAACACCGTCCTGATGCCCGGCCTCAACGACGACGAGGCACCCGACCTGCTGGCCTGGGCGCTCGACCACGGCTACGAACTGCGGTTCATCGAACAGATGCCCCTCGATGCCCAGCACGGCTGGCAACGCACCGGCATGATCACCGCGGGGGACGTCCTCGCCTCCCTGCGCACCCGCTTCGCCCTGGAGCCGGAGCAGTCGCAGGAGCGGGGCTCGGCCCCGGCGGAGCGCTGGATCGTGGACGGCGGCCCCGGGCGGGTCGGAGTGATCGGTTCCGTCACCCGCCCGTTCTGCGCGGCCTGCGACCGCACCCGACTGACCGCGGACGGCCAGGTCCGCAACTGCCTCTTCGCCCGCGAGGAGACGGACCTCCGGGCCGCCCTGCGGACCGGCGGGGACCCGACGCACGTCGACGAGGAGGTCGTCCGCCTGTGGCGCGCGGCCATGTGGGCCAAGAAGCCCGGTTCCGGCCTCGACGACCCGTCCTTCCTCCAGCCCGACCGCCCGATGTCGGCGATCGGCGGCTGACGCCCCCGGGGTCAACCCTGCGCGGGCCCTTCCTCGTCGGCGGGCTCCCGCCAGTCCGCGAGGGCGACGACGTCCTTGAGGAACCCGCGCACCCCCAGGAACTGGGACAGGTGCTCCCGGTGTTCCTCGCAGGCCAGCCACGTCTTGCGCCGCTCCGGCGCGTGGATCTTCGGGTTGTTCCAGGCGAGCACCCACACGGCGTCGGCCCGGCACCCCTTGGCGGAGCACACCGGCGGACCCGGCACGGGCTCGGGAAGGGACCCGGGGAAGCCTGGGAAGCCCGGGAAAACCGAAGACCCCGAGAATGCGGACGGGTCGGGGCGCGGGGGGAGCGAGTTCACGTCACCACAGTAAGCGCGTCCCGATCGCGGGCTCCGCGCACCCCGTCCGAAAACAACGACGCCGGGCAGCCACGGGGGGAGCTGCCCGGCGTCGGTCAGTCGCTCCGACGGGGGATGCGGAGCGCGTACGCAGTATGTCACGCGTCACCCGCCGCCCGGCACTGGATCCGCATGATTGATCTGAGCAGTTCTTGAGCTTGGCGCAATGGCTCCGCTCAGCCGGAGGCGCCTCCCGTGGAGCCCGCAGCACCGGCCCCACCCCTCGCCGAGGGCCCCCGACCGGATTCCGCACCGGATTCCGGTGCAGGTCCCGACAGCGCGGACGGCAGGGGCGTCCTGATGAACGTCGAGGGCAGCGAAGGCGCGTTCTCACGCCCCGCGTTGGCGATCACCACGGCGATGTACGGCAGCACCATGCCGAGCACGAGCGCCACAACGGCCACATACCGTTCCACGTTCCACAGCGCCACGGCGGCCACGAACGAGACCGTCCGGACGGACATCGAGATCATGTACCGGAGCTGTCTGCGCCGCACGTCCTCGGAGAGCCCTTGTCGTGCCCCGGTGATCCGGAAGACCCCGGGGTCGTCCTGCTTCCGCATCACGTTCCACCACCGCCCGCTCCTGAGGACCCACACCGGTCCGAACCGCTCTCACGGTACGCCCCGGCCGCACGGCCCACGAGACCGGGGGAGGCCGGACAGTGGCTGGAACGAGCCGCCCGGAACGGCATCTCCCCCAGGCGTCCGGCCGCGTCCGGACGCTGCCGACGTGCGGCGCACCGTCGTCGGTCGGACACTGGGTGCACGCACGACGAACCACGCGTCGAGCAGAACCAGGAGGCACCCATGGGCTGGTTGTGGGCGATCATCGTCGGATTCGTGCTGGGGCTCATCGCCAAGGCGATCCTGCCGGGCAAGCAGCACAGCCCGCTGTGGCTGACGACGATCTTCGGCATCATCGGCGCCGTCATCGGCAACTCCCTGGCGGCGGCCTTCGGCATCGCGGAGACCAGCGGCATCGACTGGGGCAGGCACGCCCTCCAGATCGTCGCGGCCGTCATCGTCGTCGGACTCGGCGACATGGCGTACGTGGCGCTGTGGGGCAACAAGAAGAAACAGCGCGCCTGAGCCCGCGCACCACCGGCGGGGAAACGCCCCCGCCGCCAGCGCCGAGGGGACGGTTCCGCGGTAGTCGCTACCGCGGAACCGTCCCCTCGAACGCGTGGTCGCTCAGTCGGTGGTCTCCCCGGGCTCCTGGCCCGTGACCTCGATCGCGGCCAGGTTCCGCTTGCCGCGCCGCAGCACCAGCCAGCGACCGTGCAGCAGCTCCGCCGCCGCGGGCACCGCGTCCTCGGCGGTCACCTTGACGTTGTTCACGTAGGCGCCGCCCTCCTTCACCGTGCGTCGGGCCGCGGACTTGCTGGCCACCAGCCCGACCTGCGCGAACAGGTCGACCACCGGACCCAGCTCGGCGACCTCGGCGTGCGGCACCTCCGACAGGGCCGCCGTCAGCGTCGCCGGGTCGAGGTCCGCCAGCTCGCCCTGACCGAACAGCGCCCGGGACGCCGCGGTCACCGCGGCGCACTGGTCGGCGCCGTGCACCAAGGTGGTCAGCTCCTCGGCGAGGGCGCGCTGGGCGGCCCGGGCCTGCGGGCGTTCCTCGGTGGCCCGCTCCAGCTCCTCGATCTCCTCCCGGGACCGGAAGCTGAAGATCCGCAGGAACTTGGAGGCGTCCCGGTCGTCCGCGTTCAGCCAGAACTGGTAGAAGGCGTACGGCGTGGTCATCTCCGGGTCCAGCCACACCGTGCCGGACTCGGTCTTGCCGAACTTGGTGCCGTCCGCCTTGGTGATCAGCGGGGTGCCCAACGCGTGCACCTCGGCACCCGGCTCGACCCGGTGGATCAGGTCGGTGCCGGAGGTGAGGTTGCCCCACTGGTCACTGCCACCGGTCTGGAGCGTGCAGCCGTAGCGCCGGTACAGCTCCAGGTAGTCCATGCCCTGGAGGAGCTGGTAGCTGAACTCCGTGTAGCTGATGCCCGCATCGGAGTTGAGCCGTCGGGAGACGGCCTCCTTGGCGATCATCTTGTTGACCCGGAAGTGCTTGCCCACGTCCCGCAGGAACTCGATGGCCGACATGCCCTGGGTCCAGTCCAGGTTGTTGACCATGACCGCCGCGTTCGGACCCTCGAAGTCCAGCAACGGCTGGATCTGCCCGCGCAGCCGCTCCACCCAGGACGCCACGACCTCGGGCGCGTTCAGGGTGCGCTCCGAGTTCGGCTTGGGGTCACCGATCAGACCGGTGGCCCCGCCGACCAGGCCCAGCGGCCGGTTGCCCGCCTGCTGGATGCGCCGCATGGTCAGGATCTGTACGAGGTTGCCGAGGTGCAGGCTGGGCGCGGTCGGGTCGAAGCCGCAATAGAACGTGACGGGACCGTCCGCGAACGCTTTGCGCAAGGCGTCCTCGTCAGTGGACAGGGCCAGCAGCCCGCGCCACTTCAGTTCGTCGACGATGTCCGTCACGGTCTCGTGTCTCCTTGTCGTACGGGGTCGTGCTCGTCCTGCTCGTCGTGCGGGCCGTACCCGTCAGTCACCACGGGGGCCGGCCACGACGTGCCGGTACCGGCCAGTCTAGGCGCGTCAGACCCCCTGGCTCACCGAACTCATGTTGAAGTCCGGCACCCGCAGCGGCGGCATGGCAGCCCGAGTGAACCAATCGCTCCACTCGCGCGGCAAGGTCTTTTCGGTCCGTCCGGCCTCCACCGCCCGGCCCAGCAGGTCCACCGGCGACTCGTTGAACCGGAAGTTGTTGACCTCCCCGACCACCTCGCCCCCCTCGACCAGGTACACGCCGTCCCGGGTCAGCCCGGTCAGCAGCAGCGTCGCCGGGTCCACCTCCCGGATGTACCAGAGACACGTCAGCAGCAGTCCGCGCTCGGTCGACGCGACCATCTCGTCCAGGGACCGGTCGTCACCGCCGTCCAGGATCAGGTTCCCGATCGCCGGGGACACCGGCAGCCCCGTCAGCCCGGCACTGTGCCGAGTGGTCACCAGCCGGGACAGCGCGCCCTCGCTGATCCATTCGGTCGCCGTCAGCGGCAGCCCGTTGTCGAACACCGAGGAGTCCCCGCCGGAGGCGTGCGCCAGCACGAACGGCGCGGTCTCCACCCCGGGCTCCCTGGGGTCGCTGCGCAGCGACAGCGGCAGCCCGGCCAGCTTCTCGCCGACCCGGGTGCCCCCGCCCGGCGTCGAGAACACCGTGCGCCCCTCGGCCGCGTCCCGGCCGGCCGCCGACCAGTACTGGTAGATCAGCAGATCGGCCACGGCGGTCGGCGGCAGCAGCGTCTCGTACCGCCCGGCGGGCAGTGCGATCCGGCGCCGCGCCCAGGCCAGCCGCCGGGCCAGCTCGGCGTCCAGCTCACCGGGGTCCACATCGCTGAAGTCCCTGGTGGCCCGGCCCGCCCACGCCGACCGGGTGCGGTCCGGGGACTTGGCGTTCAACTCCAGCGTGCCCTTGGGCTGGTCGTGCCGCAGCCGCACCCCGGTCGAGGTGCCGAGATAGCTCGACACCAGCTCGTGATTGGCGAAACCGTACAGCTCCCGTCCGCCCGCCCGGGCCCGCGCGAACGCCTCGCCGAGCGCCGGGGCGAAGTCCGCGAACACCGCCGACGAGGTCTCGGCCGGGGCGCCCGTGAAGTCGGCGGAGTGCGGCACCCCGGACACCAGCGGCTGGGCGTCCTCCGCCGGACCCGCCGCCCGCGCGGCCTCCTCGGCGGCCCGCACCAGCGGCTCCAGGTCGTCGGCGGTGACCGCCGACCGCGAGACCACGCCGGACGCCGTCCCGCGGGCGCCGTCCACCGTCGCGACGACGGTGAGGGTACGGCCCCGGGTGACCCCGTTGGTGGTCAGCGCGTTGCCCGCCCAGCGCAGGTTCGCCGTCGACTCCTCGTCCGCGATGACCACGCAGCCGTCCGCCCGCGACAGTTCCAGCGCACGCTCGACCAGCTCGTGCGGCTTGTTCACCCGTGGGCTCATCGCCCGGCCTCCTGCGTGGTGTTGAGGATGTTGACGCCCCGGAACAGGGCACTGGGGCAGCCGTGGGAGACCGCCGCGACCTGGCCCGGTTGGGCCTTGCCGCAGTTGAATGCGCCACCGAGCACGTACGTCTGGGGGCCGCCGACCGCCGTCATCGAGCCCCAGAAGTCGGTGGTCGTCGCCTGGTAGGCCACGTCGCGCAACTGCCCGACGATCCGGCCGTTCTCGATGCGGAAGAAGCGTTGCCCGGTGAACTGGAAGTTGTACCGCTGCATGTCGATCGACCAGGACCGGTCCCCGACCACGTAGATGCCCCGCTCGACCCCGCCGATCAGGTCCTCGGTCGACATCCCCGCCGGGTCCGGGCGCAGCGACACGTTCGCCATCCGCTGCACCGGGACGTGCCCGGGGGAGTCGGCGTACGCGCAGCCGTTCGACCGATCGAAGCCGCTCAGCCTGGCGATCCGCCGGTCCAGCTGGTACCCGACCAGGGTGCCCTTCTTCACCAGGTCCCAGGACTGCGCGGCGACGCCCTCGTCGTCGTACCCGATGGTCGCCAGCCCGTGCTCGGCGGTGCGGTCACCCGTCACGTTCATGATCTCCGAGCCGTACCGCAGCTTGCCCAGCCGGTCGAAGGTCGCGAAGGACGTGCCCGCGTACGCCGCCTCGTAGCCGAGCGCCCGGTCGAGCTCGGTGGCGTGACCGATCGACTCGTGGATGGTCAGCCACAGGTTCGACGGGTCGACCACCAGGTCGTACAGCCCGGCCTCCACGCTCGGCGCGAGCATCTTCTCGGCGAGCAGTTCGGGGATGGACTCCAGCTCGCCGGCCCAGTCCCAGTGCATTCCGGTCAGGTACTCCCAGCCCCGACCGACCGGCGGTGCGAGGGTGCGCATCGAATCGAACTCGCCGGTCGACTCGTCCACCGCGACGGCCGTGAACTCCGGATGCAGCCGGACCCGCTGCTGGGTGGTGACGGTGCCCGCGGTGTCCGCGTAGAACTTGTTCTCGTGGACGGTGGTCAGCGCCGCGTCCACATGGGTCACGCCCTTGGCCGCCAGCAGCCCCGCGCTCCACTCGGCCAACAGTGCGGCCTTCTCCTCGTCCGCGACGGTGAACGGGTCCACCTCGTAGCTGGACACCCACGTCCGGTCGGCGTGCACCGGCTCGTCGGCCAACTCCACCCGCTCGTCGGCCCCGGCCGCCCGGATGACCTGCGCCGACAGCTTCGCCATCGCCACCGCCTGGGACGCGACCCGGGCCGCCGCGTCCATCGTCAGGTCGACGCCCGAGGCGAAGCCCCAGGTGCCGCCGTGCACGACCCGCACCGCGTACCCCAGGTCCGTGGTGTCCGACGAACCCGACGGCTTGGCGTCGCGCAGCCGCCAGGACGCGCTGCGGACCCGTTCCAGCCGGAAGTCCGCGTGCTCCGCGCCCAGTGCGCGGGCCCGCGCGAGCGCCGCGTCGGCGAGTGCCCGCAGGGGCAGCGCCGTGAAGGCTTCGTCGATCGAATGTGGCACGGGGGGTCTCCCTGCGGGCGTGACGGGCATGGTTCGGGTACGACGCGGGGGCGTCGGCCGACCGGGGCGCCGGGGCGTCCGGGACCGACTCGGGAGCCGGACGCCGCCGCGCCGCCCGGCCCGCACCGATCATGTCCGACGCGCGCCGCGATGGCCACATCCTGACGGGCGCCACGGCCTCCGCGGTTCTGTAGGGATCCAACAGCGAGCCCCGTCCGTCACTGTCGGTGGCCGATTCTCTTCGTGCCGGACGGTACCGATAGGTTTCCGGGGAGGGGCGGCGCAGACGCCTGCCGCCGTGTGCGGTGGTCGCCGCCGCGACAGCAGACCGCTAACGAAAGGGTGATCCGTTGAGCCGCTCGGTTCTCGTCACCGGAGGTAACCGGGGCATCGGCCTCGCCATCGCCCGCGCGTTCGTCGAGGCGGGCGACAAGGTCGCGATCACGTACCGCTCGGGCGACCCCGAGGCACTCAAGGCGCAGGGGCTCCTCGCCGTCCGGTGCGACATCAACGACGGCGAGCAGGTGGAGCAGGCATACAAGGAGATCGAGGCCGCGCACGGCCCGGTCGAGGTCCTCGTCGCCAACGCCGGGATCACCAAGGACCAGCTCCTGCTGCGGATGTCCGAGGAGGACTTCACCTCGGTCGTCGACACCAACCTCACCGGCACCTTCCGGGTCGTCAAGCGGGCCAACCGGGGCATGCTGCGTGCCAAGAAGGGCCGCGTCGTCCTCATCTCCTCCGTCGTCGGCCTCCTCGGCTCCGCCGGCCAGGCCAACTACGCCGCCTCCAAGGCCGGTCTGGTGGGCTTCGCCCGCTCTCTCGCCCGGGAACTCGGCTCCCGCAACATCACCTTCAACGTCGTCGCGCCCGGCTTCGTCAACACGGACATGACGCAGGTCCTCACCGAGGAGCAGCGCGCGAACATCGTCCGACAGGTGCCGCTGGGCCGCTACGCGGAAGCCGACGAGGTGGCCGCCGCCGTGCGCTTCCTCGCCTCGGACGACGCCTCGTACATCACTGGAGCCGTCATCCCGGTTGACGGCGGACTGGGAATGGGTCACTGATCACCATGAGCGGAATCCTCGAAGGCAAGCGCGTCCTGATCACCGGTGTGCTGATGGAGTCGTCCATCGCGTTCCACACCGCGAGGATCGCCCAGGAGCAGGGCGCCGAGATCATCCTCACCGCCTTCCCGCGGCCCACGCTCACCGAGCGCATCGCCCGCCGGCTGCCCAAGCCGACCAAGGTCGTCGAACTGGACGTCACCAACGACGACCACCTGGGCCGGCTGGCCGACGTGGTCGGCGAGGAGCTGGGCGGCCTCGACGGAGTGGTGCACTCCATCGGCTTCGCCCCGCAGGACGCCCTCGGCGGCAACTTCCTGAACACCCCCTTCGAGTCCGTCGCCACGGCCATGCACGTGTCGGCGTTCTCGCTGAAGTCGCTCACCATGGCGTGCCTGCCGCTGATGCAGAACGGCGGCTCGGTCGTCGGCCTCACCTTCGACGCCCAGTACGCCTGGCCGCAGTACGACTGGATGGGCCCCGCCAAGGCCGCCCTGGAGGCCACCAGCCGCTACATGGCCCGTGACCTGGGCAAGCAGAACGTCCGCTGCAACCTCATCTCCGCGGGACCGATCGGCTCCATGGCCGCCAAGTCCATCCCCGGCTTCGAGGAACTGGCCTCGGTGTGGGACGACCGCGCCCCGCTGGAGTGGGACCTCAAGGACCCGGAGCCGGCGGGCAAGGGCGTCGTCGCCCTGCTGTCGGACTGGTTCCCGAAGACGACTGGCGAGATCATCCACGTCGACGGCGGACTGCACGCCATCGGCGCCTGAGCTCCCGCCCGGCGCGCCCACCGCGGCCCGTCCGGCCGTGCGACGCCCCGTCCCCGCACCGTGCGGGAGGCGGGGCGTCGCCCGTTCGGGCCACCAGATCGGGCGGGCCGGGGGCCGAACGGGTCACGCTGGACAACGAGTTTCCCCCTTGTGGTGCAGCCGCGACGGCCCCCGATGACCGCCGCGGTACGGCCGAGGAGGTTCCCTTGTGCGGTTGTCATCCGGATTCGTCCCGTTGCTCGCCCTGCTCGTCTTCCTGACCGCCCTGCCCGCCGGCGCCGACCCGCACGGCGGTGAAACCGACCCGGAGCCCGACCGGCCCACCCGGGCGGAAGGCGACTTCGGTCGCAGCGGCGCCGAGTGCCGCACCGCGGTCGAGGGCTCGGAAGTGATCGCGTACTGCCACAACCCGTACCCGACGGTCTACCGGGTCACCCTGCACGTCGAGTGCGTCGACTGGTGGGACATCGACACCGACGGCGCTCCCGTCGACGCCGACCCCGCGCGGACGGTACGCCTCTCCGCCCGCTGCTGGAAGAACGTCAGCACCACCTGGATCACCCAACACCCCCGATAGCGTCGCCGGGGAACTGCGCGAATCCCCCAGCGCACCCGCACAGAACAGTGCACCCGCAGTCAATCGCCCCGGATAAGGGGCGCGGGGAACTGCGCAAAATCAACAGCGCACCCGCACGGAACACCGCACCCGCAGGGAATCGCCCCCGACAGGGACGCCCCACCTCAAGGGGAGCCGGACGGCACCCCCGCCGACGAGGGAACCCCGTCCCGCACCCGCCCCCGCCGACACATGGACGCGTACGCCGCCGCCTCCACCGCAGCCACCTCCGCGTCCCCGACGCGAATCGCCTCCACCAACCGCGCATGATCCATGTAATGGTCGGGCGTCAACGTCGCGCCGACGTCCGAGCGCAGCCAGTCCCGCAGCACCTCGCCGAGGTCCGCGTACACCGCGGACAGCACGTCGTTGTGCGAGGCGGACACCACCGCCAGGTGAAAGCTCGCGTCCGCGGTCACGAACGCCTCCGCCTCCCCCGACTCCCAGGCCCGCTCACGGCGCAGCAGCAGCGCGTCCAACTGGGCGAGATCCCGTTCGGTGCGCCGCTGCGCAGCCAGCCGCGCCGCACTGGACTCCAGCGCGGAGCGCAGCTCGGCGACGTGCCGGGGCTCCGCGCCCGCGAACCTGCGCTGCATCACCCCGGCCAGCTCACTGGTCGCCGCGACGTACGTTCCGGAGCCCTGCCGGATGTCCAACAGGCCGTTGTGCGCGAGCGCGCGCACCGCCTCCCGGACCGTGTTCCTGGCCACGCCCAGCTGCTCGACGAGTTCGGGCTCGGTGGGGATGCGGGAGCCCACCGGCCACTCACCGGAGGTGATCTGTGCCCGTAGCGCCGCGATCACCTGCTCGGACAACGCCGATCGGGTGGGGTGGTTCAGCGGCATGGGCGTCGGTCCTTCGCGGAGGCGGACGGGCGGGTGTTCCGGCGTGCGCGGGCGCATGGCGGCCCGCCCGGTGCCGGCCACCGGCCGGGACAGGCTACGCGGAGCCGCCCCCTGCCACCCTTCCCGCTCCGATGGTGGTCAGTCAATCATCCCATGATTCTATGATGGGGGGCATGCACAGCGAGGACACCTCCACGATCACCCCGATCGACCGGGACACCCGGCCCGGCGACCGGCCGGGGGACCAGCCCGACGACCGGTCCGGAAACCGGCTCGGCGACCGGTCCGCGGACCGCCCCGCCACCACAGCTGCCGGCCCGCGCCGCCGCCCCGTCGGCCCGGCGCTCCTCGTCCTCGCGATCGTCCTCGCCGCGGTCAACCTGCGCCCCGCGATCACCAGCCTCGGCGCCCTCCTCGAAGAGGTGCGCACCGGCCTCGGCATGAGCGGCACCCTCGCCGGGCTCCTCACCTCCGTCCCCACGCTCTGCTTCGCCGTCTTCGGGATCACCGCACCGCGCCTCGCCCAGCGCTTCGGCCCCGGTGCGGTGGTCTGCGCGGGCATGGCCGCCGTCGCCACCGGACTGGCGCTCCGCCCCTTCGCCGGCGGCACCGCCGGACTCCTCGCGGGCAGCGCCCTCGCCCTGATGGGGATCGCCGTCAGCAACGTCCTCATGCCGGTGATCGTCAAGCGCTGGTTCCCCGACCGGGTCGGCACCATGACCGGTCTGTACTCCATGGCCCTCGCACTCGGCACCGCCAGCGCCGCTGCCTTCACCGTTCCCCTCGCCGACGCGCTCGGCGGGAACTGGCGCGGCGGCCTCGCCGTCTGGGCGGCCCTCGCCGCCGTCGCCGTGGTGCCGTGGCTGTTCCTCGTCCGCGACCGCGGACGCGCTCCCGGTGCGCCCGCCGCCCCGACCGCAACGGCGCCGACCGCCGACGGGCTGCGGATCACCCGTAGTCGCACCGCCTGGGCGCTGGCGGCGTTCTTCGGCCTCCAGTCCACCGCCGCCTACATCACCATGGGCTGGATGCCGCAGATCTTCCGGGACGCCGGCGTCTCCGCCGACACCGCCGGACTGCTGCTCGCCGTCACCATGGTCATGGGCGTGCCGCTCGCGTTCGTCATCCCCCGGGTCGCCACCCGGCTGCCCCACCAGGGTCCGATGGTCGTCGTCCTGGGCCTGTGCGGGCTCGTGGGCTACGCGGGCCTCTACTTCGCGCCCGCCGCGGGCGCCTGGGCGTGGGCGCTGCTGCTCGGCATCGCCAACTGCGCGTTCCCCCTGGCCCTCACCATGGTCGGCATGCGCGCGGGCTCCGCCGCCGGGGTCGTCAAGCTGTCCGCCTTCGCGCAGAGCACCGGATACCTGCTGTCGATACCGGGACCGATCCTGGTCGGCGTGCTCTACCAGCACAGCGGCGGCTGGGGCCTCCCGATCGCCCTCATGGCCGCGCTGCTCGTCCCGCAGATGGCGGCCGGCGTGCTCGCCGGCCGCAACCGCACCGTCGAGGCCGAGTGGGCGGCGCGCCGCTGACCCCGCTCGACCGTCCGGGCCCGGTCGGTGCAAGACTGGCCCCATGCCTGTGCTCGATCCGAATCCCCAGAACGGCCAGAAGAAGCTCCTCATCGTCTTCGGCGCGATGATCGGCATCACCGTCATCATCGGTGTGATCGCCAGCATCGCCTCGCCCTGACCCGCACCCCGCACCGACCCGCACGCCCCCGCGAAGGGGGCGGCACCACCCCGGGGCGGGCAGCCGACCCCGGGGGTGGGGTTACCCCCACCATCCCCTAGGGGGCCAGGGTCAGGGTCAAGTGGGTGGCCTTCCCGATGGGTTGACGATGCCGGTCGGCGTAACTTCGAACCGTGCCCCGCGCCCGCGGCGCACGAGTGGCGAAGACCCGTGGAGGCGTCATGCCGGCCCGTACGCACACCCGGCCGTCCAGCCCGGCGCCCACCGGCGGCGTCGAGGTCCGGCTGCCCTGGTGGGCCGTGGCGCTGCCGGCCGTCGCCTTCGGCGTCCTGTTCGTGCTGCTCCTCAATCCGGCCGAGGCCCACGCGGCGCCCGCCTACCCGGAGATCGGCCTGTTCCTGGAGCGTGCCCGCCAGGTCCTGGCGTTCTGAGTGGCGTCCCCGGGGTGTGCCGGCCAGCCTCGAAAAGCGCCCCGTCAACTCCCTGCGCCACGTGGCGGGTTTCGTGCGAAGCTTGACCGCATGAGCGTCGCAGAACCCCGCAGGATCGTCGTTTTCCGGCACGCCAAGGCCGACTGGCCCGACCTCGCCGACCACGAGCGTCCGCTCGCCGAGCGCGGCCGGAAGGACGCCCCCGTCGCCGGGCGCAAGCTCGCCGACTCGGGCATTCCGCTGGACCTGGCACTCTGTTCCACCGCGGCCCGGACCCGCGAGACGTGGAAGCTGGCCGTCCACGAGCTCGGGCACCGGCCCCGGACGGTGTACGAGGAGCGGATCTACGAGGCGTCCCCCGGCGAGCTGATCGCCCTGTTCAACGAGCTTCCGGACGACGCGCGCAACGTCATCGTGATCGGGCACAACCCGGGCGCCCAGGGAGTGACCGAGGTCCTCGCCGGGTCGGCCGAGGGTGACGCCGCCGAACGGCTGGGCCGCCGCGGCTTCCCGACCGCGGCGTTCGCCGTCCTCACCTTCGAGGGCGCCTGGAAGGCCCTCGAACCCGGAACGGCCACGCTCGCCGACTACTGGGCCCCGGGCGAGCCCCGCTAGCCCCCGCGCTCCGGGCCGCCGTCCCCCGGTACGACCCCATGACCCCGCCGACCCCGGTCGTCGGGGCGTGCGGACTGCCCGGGCGCGGCCCCGTCAGCGGGCCGCATCGAGGAGCACCCGTGCCGCACCCTTGGCTTGCGCCGCCGGTTCCGGGGAGCCGTCGATGCCCGCGACCACCATGGCGCCGTTGGCGAGCAGGGCCAACTGGTCGGCGAGCTCCGGGGGAGCCCCGAGGGCGTCGGTCTGCTCGGCGAAGTACTGCCGGAGCGCCTGCTTGTGGCCGCGTGCGATCTCGGCGACGTCCGGTGAGATGCCGCCCATCTCGCCGAAGGTGTTGATGAAGGCGCAGCCGCGGAAGCCCGGGTCGGCGAACCAGTCGCCCAGGTAGTCGAAGACCGCCAGCGCCCGTTCGTACGGGGTGTCGGCGCGGGCGGCCCCGTGGGCGGCGATGGCCTCCCGCACGGCCGCGTCGCGACGGTTCAGGACGGCCCAGACCAGATGGTCCTTGGAGGGGAACAGCTGGTAGAGCCGTTTGAGGGAGACGCCCGACGCGGTGCGGATGGCGTCCATGCCGACGGCCTGCACCCCGCGCTCGTCGAAGAGTTCCTCGGCCGCCTCCAGGAGCCTCAGCTCAGCGGTGTCCGCATCCATCGTTCGCTCACCCCTTGCCGGAAAACCATCGTTCTCCTACTCTAACGAGAGAGAGGGAGAACGATCGTTCTCCATCCTGACGGGGAGGTCCCATGCCCAGCTTCGCCCTGCGCGCCCGCACCGAGACCGTGGACGGCCTGGAGGTCTTCTACCGGGAGGCCGGCGACCCCGCCCACCCCACGCTCGTCCTGTTGCACGGCTTCCCGTCCAGCTCGCACATGTACCGCCAACTGATGGCCGAACTGGCCGACTCCTTCCATCTGATCGCCCCCGACCACATCGGCTTCGGCGCCTCCGCCGCGCCCGCCGTCGACGCCTTCCCGTACGGCTTCGAGGAACTCACCGGGATCACGCTCGCGCTGCTCGACCGACTCGGGATCGACCGCTTCGCCCTCTACGTCCAGGACTACGGCGCGCCCATCGGACTGCGGATCGCCTCCCGCCACCCCGAGCGGGTCACCGCGCTCGTCACCCAGAGCGGAAACGCCTACCTGGAGGGCTTCACGCCCTTCTGGGACGTGCTCTTCGCGCACGCCCGGGACCGCGCGGCCCACGAAGGGGCGGTGCGCGAACTGCTGACCGCCGCGGCCACCCGCTGGCAGTACACCCACGGCGTCCCCGCCGACCGCCTCGACCGGGTGGGCCCGGAGACCTGGACCCTGGACCAGGCCGGCCTGGACCGGCCGGGCAACAAGGAGGTCCAGCTCCAGCTCTTCTGGGACTACCAGTTCAACCTGGACCGGTACCCGGACTTCCAGGAGTACTTCCGTACCCACCGGCCCCCGCTGCTCGCCGTGTGGGGGCGCGGCGACGAGATCTTCGGACCCGCCGGCGCCGAGGCGTTCGCACGGGACCTCCCGGACGCCGAGATCCACCTGTTGGACGCCGGCCACTTCGCGTTGGAGACGCACGGCCCGGAGATCGCCGCCCTGGTGCGCGACTTCCTGGAGCGCCGGGCGAAGTGAGCCGGTCGCTGCTCCCCGGCTGCGACCCGCCCGCGCTCCACCCCGGACCGGCCGGCGCGCCCACCGGACGCACCGGCCGGTCCACCGGGGACGTCGGACGATCCCGGCCGGTGACGTCCGTCGGCGAACCTCAGCCCGCGGTCGCGGAGTCCGCCGACTCGACCTCTTCGCGGGACACCCCGAGCAGGTAGAGCACGGTGTCGAGGAACGGCACGTTGACCGCCGTGTGCGCGGCCTCCCGGACCACGGGCTTCGCATTGAACGCGACCCCGAGTCCCGCCGCGTTCAGCATGTCCAGATCGTTCGCACCGTCGCCGATCGCCACGGTCTGCGCCAGCGGCACCCCGGCCTCCGCGGCGAACCGCCGCAGCAGCCGCGCCTTGCCCGCCCGGTCCACGATCTCGCCCGTGACCTGTCCGGTCAGCTTGCCGTCGACTATCTCCAGGGTGTTGGCCTGCGCGAAGTCCAGCCCGAGCCGCTCCTTCAGGTCATCGGTGACCTGGGTGAACCCGCCCGACACCACGCCCACCTGGTACCCCAGCCGCTTCAGCGTCCGGATCAGGGTCCGCGCGCCGGGCGTCAGCCGCACCTCGGCCCGGACCTTCTCCACCACCGACGCGTCGAGCCCCGCCAACAGGGCGACCCGGGCGTGCAGCGACTGTTCGAAGTCGAGCTCCCCGCGCATCGCGGCGGCCGTGACCTCGGCGACCTCCGCCTCGCACCCGGCGTGCGCGGCGAACAGCTCGATGACCTCGTCCTGGATCAACGTGGAGTCCACGTCCATCACGACCAGGCGCTGCGCCCGGCGGTGCAGCCCCGCGGCCACCACGGCCACATCGACGTCGAGCGCCGCGGACGCCGTCGCCAACTCGGTCCGCAGCGCCTCCGTCGCCACCCCCGACACCGCGAACTCCACCGCGGTCACCGGGTACTTGGCCAGCCGGAAGATACGGTCGATGTTGCCGCCGGTGGCGGTGATCCGGGCAGCTATGCCCGCGGTCGACCGGGCGGTCAGCGGGTGCCCGAGGACGGTCACGTGCGAACGTCCGAGGCCGCGCGGCCGGTTGTCCCCGCGGCCGGAGATGATCTCGGCCTGCATCTTCATCGACTCGGCCCAGCCGTGGACGGTGGCCCGCAGATCGCCGGCGCGGCCGTGCGAGGGCTCGGTGACGAGCGCGCACAGCGTGATGCGGCCACGGGTGACGACCTGCTCGATGTCGACCACGTCGACGGAGTAGGCGGCGAGGGTGTCGAACAGTCCGGCAGTGAGACCGGGCCGGTCCTTGCCGAAGATCTTGACCAGGAGGGTGGGATCGTCTGAGGTGTGCGAGTCGCTCATGGTCCTTCCACGGTAGCCGGCCGGGAAGCCGGGCGCGCGGGTGGTCCGGGGAGCGGACAGTTCCCGCGTCCGCGCCCGGCTCACGAGCCCCGCGCCCCTCCCCACCAGCAGCTCGACCCGCCGCCGCGACACCACGCCGCGCCCGCCCGAGTCGATGCCGCGGACGCCGGGGGAGCACCGCCGCACGACCCGGCCCGCATCCGCCAACGGGCCCGGCACCGTGGCCCGTCCGCACCCTTCGCCCGGCCCGACTTTCGATTCCGGGGCCCGGCCTGGAATAGTTCCCCACATTGTTCGACATCCCTAGGACTCCCCACGACGGGGGAACATCGGGGGACACATCAGTGGGGCATGGAGTGCCGGAACTCGTACTGGAAGTGAACGGACGGACCTGGACGCTCGACCCGTCCAGACCGTGGACCCTCGGACGCGATCCGCAGGGGGACATCGTGCTCGATGACGCCAGGGTCTCCTGGCGGCACGCCACGATCAGCTGGAACGGTCGGACCTGGGTCGTCGAGGACCACGGCAGCACCAACGGCACCTTCGTGCAGGGACACCGCGTCCACCAGATGGAGATCGGCCCCGGCTCGGCCGTGCACCTCGGCAACGGGACCGACGGTCCCCGGGTCGACCTGAGGGACGCCGCCGCCGTGCCGCGGCAGGCCCAGGGCGCCGCGCCCGCGCACCAGGGGTGGGCCGACCCGCAGCAACCGCCCGCCCAACAGCCCCAGGGCGGACCCGAGCACGGTTGGCAGCAGCAGCCGGCCCCCCAACAGCCGGCCCAGCAGCCGCCCGTGCACGGGGTGCCGCAGCAGCAGGGACCTGGCGCGGGCGGGGCCGCGGGAGCCCCACCGGCCCACGGCGACCGCAGCCCCACCTCGTTCCACCAGTTCGCCCTCGGCCGGGTCATGCGCATCGGTCGTGCACTGGAGAACGAACTGGTCGTCTCCGACCTCCAGGTCTCGCGGCACCACGCGGAGTTCCACGCGACGCCCGACGGCCGGTTCGAGATCCGTGACCTCGGCTCGCACAACGGCACCTACCTCAACGGCATGCCGATAGCCAAGGGCGGACGCGCCCTGCTCGGCCCCACCGACATCATCGGCGTCGGCCACTCCACGTTCCGGCTGGTCGGGGACCGACTGGAGGAGTTCGTCGACACCGGCGAGGTGTCCTTCTCGGCCCGCCATCTGACGGTCACCGTCGACGGCGGCAAGCAGATCCTCAAGGACGTGTCCTTCGGGGTTCCGGAGAAGTCGCTGATCGCCGTCATCGGACCGTCCGGCTCCGGCAAGTCGACCCTGCTCAAGGCGCTCACCGGCTACCGGCCCGCCGACCGGGGCGACGTCCTCTACGACAACCGGAACCTCTACAAGCAGTTCGCCGAGCTGCGCCAGCGCATCGGTCTGGTCCCGCAGGACGACATCCTGCACAAGGAACTGACCGTCCGGAAGGCGCTCCGCTACGCGGCGAAGCTGCGGTTCCCCGCCGACACCAGCGAACAGGAACGCGAACAGCGCATCGGCGAGGTGCTGCGCGAGCTGAAGCTCGACCTCCACAAGAACAAGAAGATCACCTCCCTCTCCGGCGGTCAGCGCAAGCGGGTCTCGGTGGCCCTGGAACTGTTGACCAAGCCCTCGCTGATCTTCCTGGACGAGCCGACCTCCGGGCTCGACCCCGGTATGGACCGCGACGTCATGCAGTTGCTGCGCGCGCTCGCCGACGACGGCCGGACCGTGCTCGTGGTGACCCACTCGGTGGCGGAGCTCGCCCTCTGCGACAAGCTGCTCGTGATGGCACCCGGCGGTTCCGTCGCCTACTTCGGCCCGCCCGAGGAGGCCCTCAACTTCTTCGGCTACGACACCTGGGCCGATGTGTTCTCCGCCTTCGAGAACTACCGCGACTACGACTGGGCGGGCCGCTGGAAGGGCTCCCAGCACTACCAGATGTACGCAGCGGACATCGACGCCGTCGCACCCCAGTCGGCGCAGCCCCCGTCCCGCCAGGCGGTGCGCCCGCCGAAGCCGCAGAGCTGGGGCTCACAGCTGCTCACCCTGGTCCGCAGGTACCTGTCGGTGATCGCCTCCGACAAGGGCTTCATGGCCCTGATGCTGGTCCTCCCAGCCGTCCTCGGCGCGGTGAGCCTGCTCATCAACGCCGACCAGGACCTGTTGCCGAACCCGCCCGCCGCGGACGGCCGGCCGGTGCCCAACGGCACCGCGGCGACGGTCCTGCTGATCCTCGCCGTCGGCGCCTGCCTGGCGGGCGCCGCGAACTCGGTCCGCGAGCTGATCAAGGAACGCGTCATCTACGAACGGGAGCGCGCGACCGGCCTGTCACGCTCCGCGTACCTGATGTCCAAGGTCATCGTGCTCGGCCTGATCACCGTGCTCCAGGGTGCGATCGTCGGCGGCATCGGCTTCACCCTGCGCGACGTCCCGGAGGAGGGCGTCGTCCTGGGCGGACTCGTCCTGCTCGAACTCTCGCTACCGATCATGGCGCTCGGCTTCGCCTCGATGATGTTCGGCCTGATCATCTCCGCGCTCGTCAAGACCGCCGAGAAGACCATGCCCCTGCTCGTGATGTTCGCGATCATCCAGATCGTCTTCACGGGCTGCCTGTTCACCCTGCACGGCACCGTGGGAGTCAACGAACTCTCCTACCTGATGCCCTCGCGTTGGGCGGTCGCCGCGGCCGGGGCCAGCCTCGACTTCAACCGGGTCAACCCGAACACCGACGACCCCGGCAGCACCGACCCCCTGTGGGACCACGACGGGGGCACCTGGCTGCTCGACATGGGCGCCCTGCTCGCCCTCGGCGCCCTCTGCGGCGTCCTCGTGGCCCGCTTCCTGCGGCGCCACGAGCCGGAGGTCATGCGCAAGTGACCCGGTGCCCCTGAGGGGCACCGGACACGACGACGCCGAGGGCGGCACCAGTGCGGGTGCCGCCCTCGGCGTGGTCACGGCCGGGGGCCGTGGGGTCCCCGGGGGAGGTCAGTAGGCGCCGAAGACGTTGTCGATCGAGCCGTACCGGTCGGCCGCGTAGTTGGCGGCGGCCGTGATGTTCGAGACCGGGTGGTAGATGTCGTACGGCGTGCCCGACACGTGGTACGCGTTGAAGGTCGGCGGGATGACCTGGAGCAGGCCCTTCGACGGGATGCCGTTGCGGGCGTTGATGTCCCACAGGTTGATGGCGCGCGGGTTGCCGCTCGACTCCCGGATGATGTTGCGGTACAGGCCGTTGTACGTGCCCGGGATGCTGTTCTTCTTCATGACGTCGAGCGACTCGCGGATCCACCCGTCGAGGTTGTTCGCGTAGAGCACGGTCCGGGCGGAGGTGCGGCTCGCGGCCGTCGACTGCTCGCGCGACTGCTCGGCCGCGGCCTTGGACTCGGCGGCCCGGTCGGCCTTCGCCGCGTCGACGGCCTTCTTCGCCTCGGCATCGCGCTGGGCACCGGCGGCCTTCTTGGCCTCGGCGTCCCGGTGGGCCTTCAGACGGTCGGCGGCGGCCTTGGCCTTCTGGTCGGCCGCGGCCCGCTGGTCGGTGACGTCGGCCCGGACGTCCTCGATCTTCTGCTTGTTCTGGAAGGCCGCGGGGGCGGCCTCGGTCACGGGGGCCTCCGAGGCGTCGGCCGGGACCAGGGTGAGAGCGAGGGCCGCAGCACCGAGGGTCGCGACACCGGCGATGGAGAACTTGTGGATCCGGGTCAGCGTCGTACGCCGTTCACCGGAGGCAGAGCTGTTCTTCGGCATGGTGGGACCTCTTCGAGTAGCGGAGGTCGCTCGTGGTCCGGCAGGGGACAGGTGTTTCTGACACAAACGCCGCGGGCAAACTCCCGCGGCGCCGAGCGACGGCAGCCATTCTTAGCTCCCGCAAAATTCGCTGGCAATCATGTGACGTACGAAGCCGGATAGTGGATCAGGGGGGTGGACGAGTCGCCCGAATCGGGAGTCATCCCCGTTCAAGAGCCTGAGAGCGAACCACTAGGCACCTTCGTACGTGATGTGCGTCCTATGCCGGGGCTCACACCCCGCCCCCCGCCATCTCACTGATTGTTGCGAGAGCAATCCTCATCGTGAGGTACCTAGTCCTCCAGGAGGAGCCGGCCGCCCCCGCCCTCGTTCCCCGGGCCGATCCCCTGCTCCGCCCACTCCTCCGCCAGGCCCGTTCGCTCCTCTTACCCCTCGCGCACGCGCGATGCCCCGGTCCCGCCGGTCCCGCAACCCGGGCCGTCACCCTCCGCAGGACGTCACCGCTGCTCCAGCAGCGCCGGGGCGCCGTACCGCCCACTGGGCGCCCGGCCGTCCAACAGACGCAGGAAGGCCGGCACCACCTGCTCCGGCAGCGGGCGTCCCTCCTCGTCCTCCTCGGGAGCCGCCGAGCGGTACAGGTCGGTCCGCATGTCCCCCGGATCCACGGCCCACACCCGCAGCCCCGGCTCCTCCACCGCCAGCACGGCCGCCAGCTGGTCCAGCGCCGCCTTGGACGCCCCGTACCCGCCCCACGTCGCGAACGGCTCGGCCGCCGCCTCGGAACTCAGGGCGATCACCGTGCCCGCCGGCGCCTGACGCAACAGCGGCAGCGCCTCCTGCACCAGCCCCAGCGCGGCCACCACGTTCACCTCCAGCGCCTGCCGCAGCCCCGCCAGCGGGTGGGCGTCCAGCCGCACCAGCGGCTCGGCCCCCAGCACGCTCGCGTTGTTCACCAGCAGGTCCAGTCCGCCCAGCGCCCCGGCCGCAGCCACCAGGTCCCTCCGGTGGGCCGCGTCCGTCACGTCCCCGGGCAGCGCCGTCACCCGCGTGCCGTGCGTGCGCACGTCCCGGGCGGTCCGTTCCAGCACCCCCGGCGTCCGGGCGTTCAGCACCAGGTCCCAGCCCCGCCGGGCCAGCGCCAACGCCAAGGCCCGCCCCAGGCCCTTCGACGCCCCCGTGATGATCGCCACTGCCATGCCGGTCGGCTCCCCGCTCTGGTCCGCTGTCGTCTGCCGGTGCGCCCCACTTGCTCGCGCACGCGCGGTCCACCGTAGGAAGCCCACCGCCCGGTCCGCCTCGGACGTCGGGCGCATGCCCCGGGTCCCTTGGGCCTAGGCCCCCGGCCCTACCCCGCAGCCACCGGCCGTCGGATACCGTCCACGCCCCCCGCCGGTACGGTGAACACATGAGTCACGGCCCACGATCAGGCCTCTACGCGGTCAGCTCCGCGCTGCTGGCCATGAGCAGGCATCTTGAGGTGCGCGACGTCCTCAAGACCATCGTGGCCTCCGCCCGCGAACTGCTGGACGCCCAGTACGCCGCCCTGGGCGTTCCCGACGACCACGGCGGGTTCGCCCAGTTCGTGGTCGACGGCGTCAGCGACGAGCAGTGGCGCGCCATCGGCCCGCTGCCCCGCCAGCACGGCATCCTCGCGGCCATGCTCAGGGACGCCGGCACCGAGCGCCTCGCCGACGTCCGCAAGGACCCCCGCTTCGAGGGCTGGCCCGTCACCCACCCCGACATGTCCGACTTCCTGGGCATGCCGATCCGGGACGGCGACGAGATCATGGGCGCGCTGTTCCTCGCCAACAAGAACCATCCCGTGCCGGAGGGCAGCTGCGGCTTCACCCAGGACGACGAGGACCTCCTCACCATGCTCGCCCAGCACGCCGCGATCGCCCTCACCAACGCCCGCCTCTACGAACGCAGCCGGGAACTGACCATCGCCGAGGAACGCTCCCGCCTCGCGCACGAGCTGCACGACGCCGTCAGCCAGAAGCTGTTCTCGCTGCGGCTGACCGCCCAGGCCGCCACCGCCCTCGTCGACCGCGATCCCGTGCGCGCCAAGGACGAGCTGACGCAGGTCGCGGCCCTCGCCGCCGAGGCCGCCGACGAACTGCGGGCCGCCGTCGTCGAGCTGCGCCCGGCCGCGCTGGACGAGGACGGCCTGGTGGCCACCCTGCGCACCCACACCCAGGTGCTCGACCGTGCCCACTCCGCCCGCGTCACCTACCACGGCCACCTCCCGCGGGCCCTGCCCGCCTCCCAGGAGGAAGCGGTGCTGCGGGTCGCGCAGGAGGCCCTGCACAACGCCCTGCGCCACTCCGGCGCGCAGCGGGTGGACGTCCGGCTCGACCCGCATGAGCGGGGCGCCGTCCTCCTCGTCGTCGACGACGGCGCGGGCTTCGACCCGCGGGCCGTCCGCCGGGCCGGGCGCCACCTCGGGCTGGTGTCCATGCGGGACCGCACCGACGGCGTCGGTGGAACGCTGACCGTGGCATCGGAGCCCGGCAAGGGCACGACGATCAAGATGGAGGTCCCCGGTGGCTGACAAGAGCATCCGCGTGCTCCTCGTGGACGACCACCAGGTCGTCCGCCGGGGCCTGCGCACCTTCCTGGAGGTCCAGGGGGACATCGAGGTCGTCGGGGAGGCCGCCGACGGTGCCGAGGGCGTCGCCCGGGCCGAGGAGCTGGGGCCCGACGTCATCCTGATGGACGTCAAGATGCCCGGCATGGACGGGGTGGAGGCCCTGCGCCGGCTGCGCGAGCTGGCCAACCCCGCACGGGTGCTCGTCGTCACGAGCTTCACCGAGCAGCGCACGGTCGTGCCCGCCCTGAGGGCCGGTGCCGCCGGGTACGTCTACAAGGACGTCGACCCGGACGCCCTCGCCGGCGCCATCCGCTCGGTCCACGCCGGCCACGTCCTCCTCCAACCGGAGGTCGCCGACGCCCTGCTCACCCAGGAGGGCACCGGCGGCGGCCACGGCCGAGCTGGCTCCCTGACCGAACGGGAGCGGGAGGTGCTCTCCCTGATCGCCGACGGCCGCTCCAACCGCGAGATCGCCCGCGCCCTCGTCCTCTCCGAGAAGACGGTGAAGACCCATGTGTCGAACATCCTCATGAAGCTCGACCTCGCCGACCGCACCCAGGCCGCCCTCTGGGCCGTGCGGCACGAGGTGGCCTGAGGATCGGCCGGCCCCGCACCCCCTCCTGACCAGCGACGCCCCGCTTCACCCGACCAGGGGGCGCACCCCGGCGCTCGCCACGGGGCGCGCCCCGCACCGGTTCCCTTCCGGAATGAGATTCATACTGTCGGGTGGATGTCACTCGAACGGCGTATCCCCCGTGCTGTGCACACCGTTCATCCGGGTGTGTCGCGACGATCGGTCGCGGCGGACCAAGGAGGAGCGAGAAGTGAAGAACCTGAAGCGTGTCGCGGCCGTGACGATGGTGGCCGGTGGACTGGTCGCCGCCGGTACGGGCATCGCCTCCGCCACCGGTGGCGCGCACGCGAGCGGCCAGGCCGTGCACTCCCCGGGCGTCGGCTCCGGCAACGTCGTGCAGGCCCCGATCCACGTTCCGGTGAACGTCGTCGGCAACACCGTGAACGTCATCGGCCTGCTGAACCCCGCCTTCGGCAACACCGGCATCAACCACTGAGCCGGCCCGCCCCACGTGCGATCGGCCCCGGCGTGACGGGGCCGATCGCACGCCGGGCCACGGAATCCCGGTGACCGGTTCCGTCCCCGCCGACCCGCAGTCCGACGGTCCGTACATGTGCCTATTACTCCGATCGGGCCGAACGCCGTGGCACCCCGTGTCGTCGCCGGGGGGCGCACGTTCTCAGCGTGCGACCCGCGGCCGGGTCGCCACGCTCACCCAGGAGGAACATTCATGAAGATCGCGAAGAAGGCCGTCCTGGCCGTCGCCGCCGCCGGCATGGCCGCCGGCGCCTCGGCCGGCGCAGCCGTCGCCGACGCGGGTGCCGGAGCCGTCGCCGCCCACTCCCCGGGCGTCGCCTCGGGCAACGTCATCCAGGTGCCCGTCAACGTTCCCGTGAACGTCGTCGGCAACACCATCAACGTGATCGGCCTGCTGAACCCCGCGTTCGGCAACACCGGCGTGAACCAGTGACCTGAGGTCACGCACGGCTGACGGCGGCCTCCGAGACCCGTGGTGGTTTCGGAGGCCGCCGCCGTCGTCACCCGTACGGCCCCGCCGCCCCCGGTCGCCGGGGCGCGCGGCCTCAGCCGCTCTCCCGAGCCTCCACGTACGCGTTGTACGCCGCCACCTGCGCCCGCCGGGCCGTCCGCTCCACCGGGCGCAACACCGCGTCCCGCGCGGCCAGTTCGGACGCACTGACCGCGCCCCCCGTCCGGTGCTCGTGGGCGTGCTCCTCGGCCACGGACACCAGCAGACCCACCCGCTGAGCCAGCTCCAACACCCGCACCGCGCGCGGCGGGTACCCCGGCGCCAACAGCTCGCGCCCCCGTTCGGCCCGCGCCCGGTACGCGTCCACGGCCGCCTCCGCCACCGGACCCGCGCCGGCCACGTCGAGCCGGGACAGCGCCCCGGTGGCCTCGCGCAGGGCCTCCGCGAGCTCCCGCTCCGCCTCCCCCAGCGAGGGCACGTCCGCCGGCGGCGCCTCCCGGACCGGCCGGCACCGCCAGAGCACGTCGACCCGGACGTCACCCGCGGGCCCCGCCTCGAACACCTCCGGCACGAACCCCAGCGCCGCGCCCCGGCAGATCACCGCCTCCCCGGCGTCCAGCGCGGCCTCGTTGAACTCCGGCGGGCCACTGAGCCCCAAGGGGTGACCGGGCGCCGGGAGCGCCACCCGGAGCCCGGTCACCCCGAGCACCCGCAACCGACCCAGCGCCAAGGTCAGCCCGACGGGTCCGACCTCCCCGGGAATCCCTTCGACCCGGTGCGCGGTGTCCTCACCCACCACCGCCTCCACCGCGTCATCCGGTGCGACAAACCCGGCCAACAAGGCATTTCCCCAGGACGTCAACCGTCCGGAACGTGGTTCTGCAAACATGCGACCACCCTAAGGACCGACCACGAGCACGGCGTGCCCGACAGGTGGCGTAGGTTTTATCCGGGGGCTGCGTCCACCGACGCACGCGACAGCCGAACTGCATGGGAGACAACGCGCTCATGAGCGATGTACTGGAACTGGTGGACGTATCAGTGGTCCGCGAGGGCCGGGCACTGGTGGACCAGGTCTCCTGGTCGGTCAAGGAAGGGGAGCGTTGGGTCATCCTGGGCCCCAACGGCGCCGGCAAGACCACCCTCCTCAACGTCGCGTCCAGCTACCTCTTCCCGAGCAAGGGCACGGCCACCATCCTCGGCGACCGACTCGGCCGGGTCGACGTCTTCGACCTGCGCCCCCGCATCGGCATGGCGGGCATCGCGATGGCGGAGAAGCTCCCCAAGAATCAGACGGTCCTCCAGACCGTCCTCACCGCCGCGTACGGCATGACCGCGGGCTGGCACGAGGACTACGAGGAGGTCGACGAGCAGCGCGCCCGCGCCTTCCTCGACCGGCTCGGCATGAGCGACTACCTCGACCGCAAGTTCGGCACCCTGTCCGAGGGCGAGCGCAAGCGCACCATGATCGCCCGCGCTCTGATGACCGACCCCGAACTGCTCCTGCTGGACGAGCCCGCCGCCGGACTCGACCTCGGTGGCCGCGAGGACCTGGTGCGCCGGCTCGGCCGCCTCGCCCGTGACCCCATCGCCCCGTCCATGATCATGGTCACGCACCACGTCGAGGAGATCGCCCCCGGCTTCACCCACGTCCTGATGATCCGTCAGGGAGAGGTGCTGGCCGCCGGCCCGCTCGAACTCGAACTCACCTCCCGCAACCTGTCGCTGTGTTTCGGCCTTCCGCTCGTCGTCGAGCAGCGCGGCGACCGCTGGACCGCCCACGGGCTGCCCCTCTCCTGATCCCCCGACCCGTCCCGGACACCCCACCGGCCCCTTGCGTCACCCCCGTTCACCGGTCGGGGCGCCCGGGACGGCCCCGAACCCGCGCGCCACGCCGACAAGCGCCCGATCTGCCCGGTTAAGAGCCCTGCCGCAACGCTGCCCGCGGTCCTACCATGACCCTGTGGACATCGATGCGTGGGTGTGGTGGCTGATCGGCGCGGTGGCGCTGGGGATTCCGCTCGTGATGACGGCGATGCCGGAGTTCGGCATGTTCGCGGTCGGCGCCGTCGCCGGCGCCGTGACTGCAGCACTCGGCGGAGGCATCGTCCTCCAGGTCGTCCTCTTCGTCGCCGTCTCCGTGGCCCTCCTCGCCGTGGTGCGGCCCATCGCGGCCCGGCACCGGTCCCAGACGTCCGGATCCGCCACCGGGATCGACGCCCTGAGGGGACGTCAGGCCGTCGTGACGGAACCGGTCGACGGCAGCGGCGGCCGGATCAAACTCGCCGGCGAGATCTGGTCGGCCCGCTCCCTCCACCCCGAACAGTCCTACGCGGTGGGGGAACAGGTCGACGTGGTGGAGATCGATGGCGCCACGGCCGTCGTCATCTGACGCCCCACCGGGCCGCCCCACGAACGGGGGACCGACGGACCCCGCGAACCGGCAGGCCCACCCGTCGGAACGGGCCCACCGGGTGGCCGGAACGCCCCACGGACCGGCCGACCGTCTGACAGACTCGACCGGAAAGATCTTCAAGTAGCCGGACAATCCTCCGATCGTCCACACACGCCGAGGCAAGAAGGGTACGGGGAGCCACGATGGGACCGATCGTCATCGTCCTGATCATTCTGGTGGTGCTGGTCTTCATCGCCCTGATCAAGACCATCCAGGTCATTCCACAAGCGAGCGCCGCCATCGTCGAGCGGTTCGGCCGCTACACCCGCACTCTCAACGCGGGTCTCAACATCGTCGTCCCGTTCATCGACTCGATCCGCAACCGGGTCGACCTCCGCGAACAGGTCGTGCCGTTCCCGCCCCAGCCGGTGATCACCCAGGACAACCTGGTCGTCAACATCGACACGGTCATCTACTACCAGGTCACCGACGCCCGCGCCGCCACCTACGAGGTCGCCAGCTACATCCAGGCGATCGAGCAGCTCACCGTCACCACGCTCCGCAACATCATCGGCGGCATGGACCTGGAACGGACCCTCACCTCCCGCGAGGACATCAACGCCGCCCTGCGCGGCGTCCTCGACGACGCCACCGGCAAGTGGGGCATCCGCGTCAACCGCGTCGAACTGAAGGCGATCGAGCCGCCCACCTCCATCCAGGACTCGATGGAGAAGCAGATGCGCGCCGACCGCGACAAGCGCGCCGCCATCCTCACCGCCGAGGGCATCCGCCAGTCCCAGATCCTCACCGCCGAGGGCGAGAAGCAGTCCGCCATCCTGCGCGCGGAAGGCGAATCCAAGGCCGCGGCCCTGCGGGCGGAGGGCGAGGCCCAGGCCATCCGCACCGTCTTCGAGTCCATCCACGCCGGTGACCCCGACCAGAAGCTGCTCTCCTACCAGTACCTCCAGATGCTCCCGAAGATCGCCGAAGGCGACGCCAACAAGCTCTGGATCGTCCCCAGCGAGATCGGCGACGCGCTCAAGGGACTCTCCGGAGCCTTCGGCAACCTGGGCGGCGGCATCCCGACCCCGAACATCCCGAGCCCCGCGACCCCGACCGAGCGCCGCGAGAACCCCTCGCTCGACTGACCTCGAAGCAATGGGCCCCGGGGGCGCCCCTGCGCCCCCGGCAGCACGTCCTACGCGGCGGAGGCCCGCACCGGGCCCGCACTCCGGGAACCCCCCGTGAGCCACTCCGGCAGGACCTCCTCGTCGAGACCCAGCGCCAACAGCATCGCGTCCGCCGGGCTCGGCTCGAACGGCTCGCGCAACAACGGCATCCCCGCCTGCTCGGGCGTGCGGTCGGCCTTGCGGTGGTTGTCCTCCGCGCACGAGGCCACCGTGTTCAACCAGGAGTCCGCCCCGCCCCGCGACCGGGGCACCACGTGGTCCACGGTCGTCGCCCTGCGCCCGCAGTACGCGCACCGGTGCCGGTCCCGCACCAGCACTCCCCGCCGTGACCACGGAGCCCGTCTTCGGAAGGGCACCCGTACGTACCGGCACAGCCGGATCACCTGCGGCGCCGGAAGCTCCACGGCCGCCGCACGCATGCGCAGTTCGGGGTGGGACTGCTCCACGACCGCCTTGTCCTGGAGCACCAGGACGACCGCGCGGTGCAGCGTCACCGTCGACAGCGGTTCGAAACTCGCGTTGAGGACCAGCGTGTCACGCACTCCGCCCACCTCCCGTACGGACCGGCCCACCCCCCTGGCGGGCTGGGATCAACTCTGGCCGGGCCCGACGAGATGGACAACGCAATATCCGCGGGTACCCGGGACTGCTGACTCCAGCGGCACGACCGTGAACCTCTCGGCGCACGGCACGAAAATGCCCGCCCCTGATCACTTCCAAGACCAGAGGCGGGCAAACGTCACATGAACCCTGACTTCAACGGGCCGTCCGGCGGACCTCAGTCCACCGCGGAGTCGGCGTACTCACCGATCAACTGCGCCCGCGCCAGGGCGTGGAACCGCAGATGGAAGCCGACCACCGCGGGGGAGGCGTCCCCGTCCGGCCCCAACGTCTCCTGGTCCACCGCGTACACGGTGAACACGTACCGGTGCGCCCCGTCCCCGGGCGGCGGCGCGGCGCCCCCGAAGTCCTTCGTCCCGTAGTCGTTGCGCACCTGCACGGCCCCCGGGGGCAACCCCTCGAAGGAGCCGCTCCCGGCGCCGGCCGGCAACTCGGTCACGGAAGCGGGGATGTCGAACACCGTCCAGTGCCAGAAACCGCTGCCGGTCGGCGCGTCCGGGTCGAAGCAGGTCACCGCGAAACTCCGGGTGTCCGCCGGGAAACCCTCCCACCGCAGGTGCGGCGAACTGTTCCCGGCCGCGTACACCTGAGCGTCCTTCAGCACTCCGCCCGGTTCGACGTCCTCGCTCACCACCGTGAACGAGGGCACCACCGGGTGGAAGTCGTGCGGGAGCGGCGGCCTCTGGGGCTCGGTCACCTCGGTACCTCCTGGATCTCTGCGTACGGCAACACGTCCGGCGTCGAGCCTAGAACCAGTTGCGCTTGCCGCCGACCTCCGACAGCCAGCGGTTCAAGTACTCCGCCCAGTCCGTCCCCTGGTAGTCGTCGAGCGCCACCTTGAAGGAGCGGTAGCTGTCGCTGCTCTCCACGAACAGACCCGGCTTCTTGTCCATCTCCAGGACGACGTCCATCCCCAGGCGGTCCGTGACGAAGCTCAGCTCGACCTGGTTCAGCCCGCGGTACTGCTGCGGCGGCAGGAACTCGATCTCCTGGTAGAAGGGGAGCTGCTGCCGCGTCCCGCGGATGTTGCCCCGCTCCATGTCGGCGTTCTTGAAACGGAACCCGAGCTGAGCGAACGCGTCCAGGATCGCCTGCTGCGCGGGCAGCGGGTGCACATGGATCGGGTCGAGGTCGCCGGAGTCCACGGCCCGGGCGATCTCCAGCTCGGTGGTCACCCCGATGTTCATGCCGTGCAGGTGCTGCCCCCCGAAGTGGGTGATCGGGGTCTCCCACGGGATCTCCAACCCGAACTGCACCGCGTGCACCGCACCGGCCTGGAGCTCGAAGGCCCCGCCCAGCCGCTGCTTGGTGAACTCGATGTCCTGCTTGTACTCCTGGTCGTTGCTCTCCACCTCCACCCGTGCCTGGAGGCCGACCGAGAGCGCCTCGATCTTCTGGTTCACCGAGCCGCCCTGGATGCGGACCTCACCCTGCACCACTCCGCCGGGCACCACATTGACCTCGGTGAGCACGGTCTCGACCGAAGCCCCACCGGCGCCCAGACTCGCGAGCAGCTTCTTGAACCCCATGACTCTCCTTCCCAGGCTCAGCACCTGTGACGATTGATCCTCGACCCATACCAACGCGTACCGGCCACGAGCGGTTCCGAAACCGCGTCCCTACCCGGTCATCGACCCGTTCTACCGGACACCCCGTGCACTACGCTCGGAGCGCATGATCGAGCCACCCCCCGACCGTAGGCCGTTGCCCCGGGACTTCTTCGACCGCCCCGTCCTGGACGTCGCCCCGGACCTGCTCGGCCGCACCCTCGTGCGGAACTCGCCGGACGGCCCGATCGAACTGCGCCTCACCGAGGTCGAGGCGTACGCGGGGCCGCTCGACCCCGGTTCCCACGCCTACCGCGGCCGTACCGCACGCAATGCCGTGATGTTCGGCCCGCCCGGGCACGCGTACGTCTACTTCACCTACGGAATGTGGCACTGCGTGAACCTGGTGTGCGGTCCCGAGGGCTCCGCGAGCGGGGTCCTGCTCCGGGCCGGCCGGATCGTCGAGGGCGCACCGCTGGCCCGCACCCGTAGGTTCTCGGCCCGAAACGACAAGGAACTGGCCAAAGGGCCGGCCCGGCTCGCCACCGCGCTGGACATCGACCGGGCCCTCGACGGCACGGACGCCTGCGCGGGCCGGAACGCCCCGCTTTCCGTGCTCGTGGGCACCCCGCCCCCTCCCGACCAGGTGAGGAACGGACCCCGTACGGGGGTGTCCGGCGAAGGAGGGGTTCATCCCTGGCGTTTCTGGATCGACGGCGACCCCACGGTCAGCCCCTACCGCGCCCATGCGCCGCGCACGCGCCTCACTTGACTCCCTCCTGGCCGATCCGTAACGTAGCCCGAGCCGCTTGAACCGGGTACGGCGTTCAGCCAGTAGCCCGAAGCGGCCAACCACTACCTACGACAGCCCCTCAAAGGGCGTAAATTTCGCGTGCCGAAATTCGCTTCCATGGGTACTCGATTATGAGTCCCCGAGGGAATCGGTTAACGTAGTGAATGTCGAAAGGCCGCAAGGCCAAAAGGCAAACAGCAGGGAATCCCGCCGGCCGGGAATCGGGTCAGAAAAGATCTGATAGAGTCGGAAACACCGAAGGGGAGCGCCCGGAGGAAAGCCTCAGCCGAATGGCTGGAGTGAGTACAAAGGAAGCGTCCGTTCCTTGAGAACTCAACAGCGTGCCAAAAGTCAACGCC
>NZ_JBHXEN010000015.1:0-8111 GCF_042724695.1 Streptomyces sp. NPDC127068
CGGGGGCCGGCTCCGGCTGGGGTGCGCTGCCCCGTGCGGGTGCGTGGTGGTTGCTCGCGCAGTTCCCCGCGCCCCTGAGGTGCGTCCCTGCCGGGGTGCGTTGTTCAGTGGGGTAGCGCCCCTGATCAGGGGCGCGGGGGTGATCAGGGGCGCGGGGAACTGCGCGAACGCGGGACGCACGCCCGCCGGACAGCGCACGCCCACCGGGACGCACCGCCAGGGGCGCGGGGAACTGCGCGGGCAACCACCGCGCACCCGCACAAGAACAGCGCCCTCGCGGGCGGAGCCCCTGCGCAGGACAGTGGAGGCATGGGCCCGCACACCCCTCACAGCGCACCGGAGGCCGACCTGGAACAGGTCGCCGCCGAGGCACGCGCCGGCCTGGTCCGGGCGATCGAGGCGAGCGGCGGCTGGGACGCCGATCCGGCCTGGCGCACCGCCTTCGAGCAGGTCCCGCGCCACCTCTTCGTGCCCTCGTACTGGATCGGGGTGGGCAGCGGCCACGAACGGCTGTGGGCCGGTGACCCCGATCCGGCCCGCCGCACCCGTTGGATGCGCGGTGCCTACGCGGACGCCCCGCTGGCCACCCGGCTGCGCGACGGGGAGCTGCTCTCCTCGTCGAGTCAGCCCTCGCTGATGGCCAGGATGCTCGCCGAACTGCGGATCGGGCAGGAGGACCGGGTACTGGAGATCGGTGCGGGCACCGGCTACAACGCGGCGCTCCTCGCCCACCGGGTCGGTGACGAGCGGGTGACCACCGTGGACCTGGACCCGGACATCACCGAGACCGCGCGGGCCCATCTGCGGGCCGCCGGCCACGCCCCGACCGTGGTCACCGGCGACGGCGCCCGGGGCTGCCCCGAGCGCGCCCCCTTCGACCGGATCATGGCGACCTGCACCCTGCCGTCGGTGCCGCGGGCCTGGCTGGCGCAGTGCACGCCCGGCGCACTGGTCCTGGCGCCGCTCGCGACGGGACTGATCCGGCTCACGGTGCGCGGGCCCGAGGAGGCCGAGGGCAGGTTCCTGCACACCTCGGCGTACTTCGTCCCGCTGCGGGGCGCGGCCCGGCGCCGCGCGCAGGCCCCGTACCCGGGCGGGCTGCCGCGGCGGGCGCTGCACAGCGAACTGTTCCAGTTCCTGTTGGCGCTGACGGCCGGGGTGCTGGACCCGCGGGAGGCCGTCAGCCTCTGGCAGCGCGAGGGGCGTCCCGCCCGCGAACGCTACGGCGTCAGCGTGCGCGGGCGGCACACCTGGAGCTGGCTGGACGAGCCCGACGGCCCGTACGCCTGGCCGCTGCCCGACGCCTGACCCGCCCGGGCGCACTGCGGTTCCGCCGGGGTCCGGCGGAACCGCGACGGCGTCAGCCCCGGTGAATGGTGATCGTCGTCCAGGCGCCCACGTGCACCCGGTCCCCGTCCTGGAGGGGCACCGGAACGAACGGCTGGATCGGCTCGTCGGAGCCGTTGACCGTGGTGCCGTTGGTGGAGTTCTGGTCGACGATCGCCCAGGCCCCGCTCGGCTGCTGCACCAGCACCGCGTGCTGGTGCGAAACGCCCGGGTCCTCCGGCGGCACCGACAGGTCGATGTCCGGGACCTCGCCCGTGGAGTGCCGGCGGCGACCGATGGTGATCTGGTTGCCGATCAGCGGACGGTGCTGCTCGGGCGAGTACGCCGGGAGGTTCAGCCCGACGGCCTCGGGGCCGGAGCGCTGCATCATCGCCAGGAAGTACTCACGGTCCGGACCGATCGTGGCCGACCAGGAGTCCGAGGCCGGGAAGCCACCGGGACCCGCGTGGGTGCGCGGCAGCTGCTCGCCGCCGGGTCCGCTGCTCCCCGAGGGGGGCGAGATGACCCAGTCGTCGTGGCCTTCACTGCCGAAGCCCTGACCGCCGCCGGGCGGGGGCGGCGGGCCCTGGCGCCCGGTGTCGGGGAAGCCGGGGTGGGCGGGCGGCGCGGGCGGGCCGCCCTGCTGGAAGGCGGCCGGGGCCCCCGGCCCGGGGGGTCCGGCGGGGACCTGGCCCACCGGTGGCGGGGCCCCCGGACCGGGAGGGCCGCCGCCGAAGGACGGGATCGGCTCGGCGGGTCGGTTCACCTGCGAGGGACGTGACCCCTGGTAACCGAACGCGTCCTGTCCCGACCCCTGACCGAGCGGACCGGGTGCCTGAGCGTGCTGGCCCGGTGCCTGACCGTGCTGGCCGGGACCGCGGCCGTGCGGCCCGGGGCCCTGGCCGTGCTGACCGGGCTGACCGTGCGGGCCGGGGCCCTGGCCGTGCGGACCGGGCCCTCCCGCGGGTCCGGGGGGACCGCTCGGGCCGGAGGGACCGCCGGGTCCGGGGAAACGTCCGGGCGGCGGGCCGCCGAGTCCGCCCGGCGGGCGCGGGGCCGGGGGCGTGTACGAGGTCGCCTTGTTGGTGATGAAGTTCCACCGGCACTCCTCGCAGAAGGGCGCTCCGCCCTCCCGCGGGGTGTGGCACTGCGGGCAGTACTCCGGCTGCACGGGGTCGGCACCGGCGCGCGGCGGCGGGCCGCCCGGCGCGCCCGGCGCGGGCGGTGGGAAACCGTAACCGGCCGCGGGCGGCGGTGGCGGCGGCGGTACGGCACCGGTCATGCGGTGACCGCAGACCTCGCACCAGTCGTCGGCACCCGACTGGTGTCCGTTCGGACAGGTCGGCATGTCGGCGCCTCCCCCTCTCCTCTTCCGGCACGGGGCCGGAGCTCGGTCCGCCGCGGCCGGGAGCCGGGGCGGGCTACGGCGGTGAGGCCGTTACCGCCTGCTTACTTCTTGACGCGGACGGTCTTGGTGGACCGGGTTTCGAGAGTCATCTCGTCAGCCTCCGCGACCTTCGCCTTCAGTCGCACAGTACCCGCAGCGGCATCGACCACGTCCACCACCTTCGCCAGCAGCTTGGCGGTGTCCTCGTTCCCGGAGGCGCTGGCGAGCTGGACGGCGCGGCCCAACTTGGCCGTCGCTCCGTCCACATCGCCGGATTTGCGGGCATCCAACCCTTGTTGGATGACTTGGGCGAGTTCCTCCTGGCCGGTGTAGTGCGCGACCTGCGGGTTGATGGACGTGGACGCCGACATGTCGTCCGTCCACACCGCGCGTACCAACCCCTGCGACAGGGGCCGTACGCTCCCGTCGGGTTCCGGGACGACCAGCGACACCCGGGCCGCCAACATCTCCTGGCCGATTCCCGCGGGTGCCACCTCGACGCACACGTGGTAGTCCCGGGACTCGTCGCCCCAGGAACCGGTGGGGTAGTCACCCGCCCGGGGCCCCGCCTCGGTGCGACGCTCCGTCAACTCCTCGACGTTCGGGGCCACCTGCTTGACGAACGCGACCCGCGCGCCCATCGGCGTCCACAGCCGCAGCGCCACGTCCGCGACCTCCTTGCCCATCGCCGACTCCATCATCTGCGTGAAGTCGGCGGCGAGCCCGGCCGGGTCGGCGACGATGTCCGCGGTGCCGAGCAGGGCGGAGGCGATGCCGGTGACCTCCTTGACCTCCCAGTCGGTGCCCACGCCGCGCGCGTCACAGGTGAAGCGGCCCGCGCAGGCGTCCAGGGCCTCCCGCAGGGCCTCGGGCGACTCGTGTTCGTTGCGCCCGTCGGTCAGCAGGATGCCGTGCCGGATCGGGACGTCGGCGGTGGCGAGCAGGGCGTCGGCGAGCCGCAGCCAGGTGCCGATGGCGGTGCCGCCGCCGGCCGACAGGCTCCGCAACGCCTGCCGGGCCTCGGCGCGGGTGCGCTCGTCCGCCACCGCCAGGCCCCCGGTCTTCGGGTAGACCTCCCGGGCGACATGGGTGCCGTCGACGACCGCGAACCGCACCCCGTCCCGCAGTGCGTCGATGGCCGCGGCCGTCGCCTCGCGGGCGCCGCGCATCTTGGTCGCCGGGTAGTCCATCGACCCCGAACAGTCGACCATGATCACCACCGCGGCCTCCGGGCTCCCCCCGGTGCCGCGCGGGTGCGGCGCCGACACCGCGGGGCCGACCGTGCCGCCACCGGTCGAGGTGACCGTGACGATCGCGTTGACCTCGCGACCGCCTTCGGGCAGGAACTCGTTCTGGTACACGTCGACCGAGAACTGCGGTATGGACGACTTCGAGAAATTGGCCATGGATTCCGCTCCCCCTCGCTGTCCCACGGCACGTGGGCGCGTCTGGTCGTGGACGCCCGCTGGCGCCACGCTCGGGCCGGCCCGCACCGCGGACCCGCCCCTTGCCGTACACCGCCTCGATGCGTCCCGGCCCGGTCGGCGGCCCGCCTCAGGCCGATCCTGCCCCCGGCTCGGGAGCGGGGAACGGCACCAGGGCCACGGTGACGTTGTCGTGGCCCCCGCCGTCGAGTGCGTGACCCACCAGGGTCCGCGCCGCCTCCAGCGGGTGCCGGTGCGCGTCCACCGGCAGCACCGTGGCCATGTTCTGCGCGGACTCCGCGTAGTTCCACAAGCCGTCGGTGCACACCACCACCACCCCGGCCCGGTCCGGCTTGAACGACACGGTGTGCGGTTCGAGTTCGTAGGAGTCGGCGCCGAGCCAGCCGGTGATCGCGTGTGCGCGCTCGTCGGCGTACGCCTCCGCCTCGTTCATCAGACCCGCGGCGACCATCTGGGCCGCCCAGGAGTCGTCCTCGGTGAGCCGTGCCACGGGGGCCGACCTGTCCACCGGCACCCAGTAGGCGCGGCTGTCGCCGACCCAGCCGATGACCAGCAGTTCATCCGCGACGATCGCACCGACCAGGGTGCACGCGGGCGCGTTCTGGTGCGCGGTGTCGCCGGTCGGCGCGCCTTCCCCGGCCAGGGCGTTGACCGCCTCCGACGCCGCGACGATCGCCTGGTGCATCGCCTGCTGCGGATGGACGCCCTGCGGCAACAGGTCGAGCACGCACTCGTTCGCCGCGCGGGACGCGGCGAGTGACGCCTCGTCGGGTCGGCTGGCCGAGGACACCCCGTCGCAGACGATCGCGACGACGGCGGGGGAGCCGTCGGGCAACGCGGCCGAGGAGATCGCGTACGCGTCCTCGTTGCGGTGGTGGCGCAGCCCGCGGTCACTGACCGCGGCGACCGCGTCCAACGCGGTCTCCATGTGGTCGCGTTCCCGGGGCTGGGCCTTGCCGCAGTGTTCGCAGTAGTCGTCCTGGGCGACCCGCCCCACCCCGCAGAACACGCACCGCTTGGCCGCGGGACCCGTGGGGTCACCGGCCGCGGGGACGCCCTCGCGGGGGTCCGTGCGCGGCGCGGGCGACGGCGCGGGGGCCGGCAGCGGATAGTCGCCGCTGCTGCCCGCCGGGGTCGGGTCGGGGTGGGCGTAGGGGTCGTCGGTACGGAACTCGGGACCGTCCGACGCCGAACGCCCGCCGTACGAGGGGAGGTCACCGCCGCCCGAGGTGCGCCCCGAGATGTCGCCGGCCCGGTGGACCGGCGCGGGGACGCCGCCGCTCACCTCCTGGGCCTCGGGCCACTGGACCCGGGCACCCGGTGCGACCGCGGCGACCGCGCCGCCCGGGACACCGGGAGGGCCCGGGCTCTGCATGGCGATGGTGGGGTGGTCCAGCCCGGCGGTCCCCCCTCCGGCGTCCACTGACGACACATCATGACCACACACACCACAGAACCGGTCGCCCGGTTCCAGTGGCTCCGCACACCTGGGGCACCGTGGACCGGCGACCGACCGGGGTTGCTGCGACGACATCAATCACACCCATGTCCGGGGGCGGAAGCGGTTTGCACGTTCCACCAGTTCGATCCTCTCTTCGCCGCCCCGCGCGAGCCGCGCCAGCGTGCGGTACGAACGCTCCAGGCCGAACCGCAGCCCGCGCTCGTCCAGTTCACTGCCGAGCAGCGCCGTCCGGCCACCGGAGCCGCCCGGCACGGCGGAAGGACCCCGGCTACCGGAGAGTACCCAGTCCAGCGCGGTCCCCAGCACCTCGGTCGACAGCCGCTCCCTGCGGACCGCGTCGAGACCGAAGGCGTCCAGCGCCTCCACCTGTCCCGCGGCGGCCGTCAGATCGTCCAGCAGCGGCTGGTCCGGGCCCGCGGCGAGCCGCTTGCGCAGCCGGGCGCGGACGGCCGCGACCCGGGCCGCCGTGTAGTGGATGGAGGACTCCGGCACCGACTCCAGGACCCGTACCGCGCCCGGCCGGTCCCCCGCGGCGAGCCGCACCCGGGCCAGCCCGAACGCGGCCGACACGTAGCTCGGGTCGGTCGTCCACACCAGCCGGTAGTACTCGGTGGCGTTGTCGAGTTGGCCCAGCACCTCCGCGCACACCCCGAGCGCCAGCTTGGGCGCCGGCTCGCCGGGGAACGCGTCGTACATCGCGTCGAACGACAGCGCTGCGGTCTCGTGGTCGCCGGCCGCGAGCGAACCGACCCCCTGGTACCAGATCACCCGCCAGTCCTCGGCGTGGTCCCGTACCAGGGCGTTCAGGATCTGGGCCGCCGCCGCTGCCTCGCCCGTCTCCAACCGGGCCCGTAGCTCCCGCAGCCGCAGTTCCAGCGAGTCGGCGGGCGCCGAGTGCAGTGCGGAGATCAACTCGGTGGGGGCCGAGGAGGCCATCAGACCGGCGAGGAAGCCGGCATTGGGGTCGTCCGGGTCGACATGGGGCACCGGCAGCGCCAGGGCCGCCGACACGCCGTCAAGGGGGCGCACCAGTCTGCCCGCGAGCGCCGCGGCGGGCGCCCCGGCGGTCGGGGCGGCCGGGGCGTGCGCCCACGTGCCGCCAGGTCCGCCGCCCGGGAGCGTGCCCGGTGCGGGAGCGGGGCCCGACGGGGGGCCGGACGCGGACGGCAGCACCGGACGCCCGGCGGCCGGGCCCACCCCGGCCCCCGCACGCCGACCGCGGAGCACCCGACGGGCGCTGCGCACCGGGCGGGCGCCGAGCACCGACCCGCCGTCGTCACCCGCGTCGAACAACTCCGCGTCGACGACCTTCAACTCCGGTCCGAACAAGGTCGAAAGCGCGGGCTTGGGGCGGCCCGTCTGGAGCGCGACGACCTCCCGCAGCACCCCCGTCAGCTGCTCCGCCATCTCCTGCGCCGAAGCGAACCGCCGGGCCGGATCGGGATCGGTGGCCCGCACCAACAACCGGTAGAACGACTCGTAGGTCCGGAAGACCTCGATGTGCTCCGGATCGGGCAGCGAGTCCACGAACACGTTGGTGTAGCCCTGGAAGTCGAAGGTGAGCACCGCGAGCGTCCGGGCCACCGTGTACAGGTCCGACGCCACCGACGGGCCGACCTCCGCGACCTCCGGCGCCTGGTAGCCGACCGTGCCGAAGATCGCCGACTCCTCGTCGTCGGTGCGCCGCACCGCGCCCATGTCGATGAGCTTCAGCTCGTCCTCGGTCTGGATCGCGTTGTCGACCTTGAAGTCGCAGTACAGCAGGTTCCTGCTGTGCAGGTGACCGAGCGCCTCCAACGCCTCGATGCCGTACGCGCACGCCTGCTCCACCGGCAGCGGGTCCCGCTTCCCGGTTGGCGTGCGCCGCTCGTTGGCGATCTCCTTGAGCGACTTGCCGCCGACGTACTCCATCACTATGTAGCCGTCGAGGGAGCCCGTGCGCTGGTCGAGGTGCTCCACGAAGTTGTAGATCCGCACGATGTTCGCGTGCTCGATCTCGGCGAGGAACCTGCGCTCCGAGATCGCCGCCGCCATCGCGTCCTGGTCACCCGTGTCCAACAGGCCCTTGAGCACCACCCAGCGGTCGGCCACCGCACGGTCGATCGCGAGGTAGATCCAGCCCAGCCCGCCGTGCGCCAGGCACCCCATCACCTCGTACTGCCCGTGCACGACGTCGCCCCCGGTCAGCTTGGGGACGAACGAGTAGGGGTGCCCGCACTTGGTGCAGAAGCCCTCCGTGCGCCCCAGCCGCTCCCCGCGGGAACGGCCCACCGGGGCCCCGCAGTCCGAGCGCGAGCAGAACCGCTTGCGCTCGGGCACCTCCGGGTTCTCCAGCACCATGCCCTGCGGGTCGGGGCGCGGCACCCCCGGCACCTCGACCAGGCCCGCGCCCCGCCCGCCCCCGCGCGGGGCCCCCCCCGGGCCGCCCGGCCGGGTGACCCCCCCCCCGCGCGCGGGGCGCCCGCCCCCCCCCCCACGGGCCCCCGCCCCC
>NZ_JBHXEN010000015.1:8121-147444 GCF_042724695.1 Streptomyces sp. NPDC127068
CCCCGGGGTGTACCCCCCAACCTGCCGGGGGGGGGGGGGGGCCCCCCCCCCCGCCCCCTCCACCCCCCCCCCCCCGCCCGGCCCGCGGCGCCCCCCCCCGCCGGTACGGCCGGACGTGTTCACCGACACCGAGCGCTCGGTCAGCCGGCCCGACACCGAACGGGCCCGCGACAGCCGCCCGGACACCGAACGGCGCGACGAGGAGGAGCGCGCGGAGCGTCCGGAACGTGCCGACCCCGCGGAACCCGAGAGGCCGGACGCGCTGCCCGCCCCCGTCGCACCCGTACCGGACCCGGTCGCACCCGTACCCGTCGTGCCGGGGGAGCCCGGGCCGCTCCCCGCGGAGACCACCGGCGCCAGCCCGCACGTGTCGCAGTACAGCTCGCCGCCGCCCACGTCCTCGTAGGCGCCCTCGCAGTCCGGCCGTTGGCACGTCGTCCCGGTCATCGGTTCCCCCTCCCGTCCACGGCGCCGCCCTGGTCGGGCACCCCCGGCACCAGTACCTCGGCGGCGGCCCGCTGGTAGCGCAGCACCGCCGACTCGGCCGCCCGCAGATCGCAGGGCGCGCTCCACAACATCCGGCGCGCCAGGTCGTACCGCTCGATCAGCAACGGGTCCTCCGCCAGGCCGTGCCGGGCCACCTTCGCCTTGTACGCGTCGAGCCGACCGCGCAGCTCCGCCCGGACCGCGAGCGGCGCCGTCACCGCGGTCAGCGACTCCCGGGCCCGCAACAACTCGTCCTCCGCCCGCTGCTCCAACGCCTCCAGCAGCGGCGACAGCCGGTGCCACTGGGCGTGTCGACGGTACTCCGAGGCCGCCGCCAACTGCTCCTGGAGCGCGGTCGGCGGTCCCGAGACCGCGGGGACCTCCGAGGCCGCGATCTTGGCCAGCACCTCCCCGCGCGCCGAACGGGCCTCCGCCAGCGTGCGGTCCGCGCGGGACAGCACGTCGCGCAGCCGCAGCAGCCGGGCCTCGGCGTCCTGGCGGACGGTGAGCACCGCGTCGATCTCCCGCCGCACCTCCTCCAGGGCCCGGGCCTCCCGGTCGTAGCGTCCGGTGTCGGGGCGTCCGCCGCCCGGGGCCGAACTGCCGCGCGCGGGACTCCAGAACGCCAGCGGATCGGACACCACCTGTTCCCGCAACAGGGTCAGGGCGCGGGTGATGCGCTCCAGATCGTCCCCCGACGGGTGTGCGCCGGGGCGCACCCCCACCGAGTGGGCGAGCCCACGGGTGCGCTGGAGTTCGGCCGCCAGCAGGTCGATCCGGGCGGGCAGCGCCGACCACACCGCGTCCGCCGAAACCACCAGGTCGAGTGAACTCGCGTACAGGTCGTTCATGACGGAGACCAGTTCCTCCAGCGTGAACTGGCGGCTGAGCCGGGGCGGGCCGGTGAGCGCCGGTGCGGCTCCCGCCTCGGCGCCCTCGGGGCCGGGGACCGTCACGCTGGGCCCGCGCAGCAGCTCCGTCAGCCGCGCCAGGTCCTCCTGGCTGGACCAGCGTCGGCGGGCCCGCAGCTCGCGGGCCGAGCGCAGCACCTGTGCGTAGCGTTCGAAGTAGGCCCACAGCACGGAGATCGAGGCGTCCGTCCGTGCCCACCGCTCACGGGTGGTGCCGGTCAGTTCGGCGCCTTCGAGCAGCCTGCGGCCCGCGTGGTCCTGGAGCGCGAGGAGCGACGTCTCGATGGCCTCGTGCTCCGCGCCGAGCCGCGCCAGCGCACGGTCCACCTCGTCCCGGTCCATCACCGGACCAGCGGGTCCCGTGCTGCCCATCGATCACCTCACTGTTCTCGGTCGTGCCCCGGTGGGCCGGATCGGACCTGCCGTCGTGCGTCGTCTCAGTCGCGGTACTGCGGGGCCGGCGGCTTCACGTCGGGGCCCAGGTCGTCGGCGAGCCACTTGTCGTAGGACTCCTGCCACTCCTGGACGCGGTACTCCACGAGGATCTGGTTGACCCGGCGCACCAGGTCGTCCGAGCCCTTCTTCATCGCGATGCCGTAGTACTCCGTCGTGAACGGTTTGCCCTTCAGCTGCACCGTCGGGTCCTGGGCGGCCTGCCCGGCCGCCAACGCGCTGTCCGTGACCACCGCGTCCACTTCGCCGAGTTGCAGTCGGACCAGGCAGTCGAGCTGGTTGGGCACCGTGGTCGAGACGTCCGCGCCGTAACTCTTCGCCTTCAGCGCGGTCTCGGCCGTGGAGCCCTTGGCCGAGCACACGCGCTTGTTCGCCAGGGTGCGGTTGTAGCCGGTGATGGTGGAGTCGCGGGGGGCGAGGACCTGCTGGCCCGTCGTGAAGTAGGCGGTGGAGAAGTCGACCTGCTCCAAGCGTTCGCAGTTGATCGTCATGGTCCGCACGATCATGTCCACCTGCCCGCTCTTGAGTGCGGGTATGCGCTGGTTGGTGGGGATCGCCCGGAACTGGACCGGGCCGCCCGGCAGGATCTCCCGGGCGATCGCCTTCGCCAGGTCGATGTCGAAGCCCTCCAGGCTGCCGCCGTCCTTGTTCGGGTCGCGGTAGCCCCAGCGGTAGCTGTTCTGGTCCACGCCGATCACCAGGCGTCCGCGCTTGCGGATCGCGGCGACCGCGGGCCCCGTTTCGGCACTCGCGCGCAGGCTGGACGCCTCCGGGTTGCAGTCCTCGGCCGCGGTCTGGAGGCCGTCGGCCACCCCGAGCCCGCCCAGGGGGGTGTCGTCCCCGTTGCTGTGGGCCACCGGCAACAGGACGAAGAGGGCCGTGAGGACGCAGGCGACCGCCATCGCGGCGACCCCGCCCCAGCCCCGCAGGCTCACGCGTCGCGCACTCATCGTCGCGTCCCCTCTCACCGGTACTCCGAAAGCCTGCGCCCGATGCCGAGCAGGGCGAACGCGGCGGCCAGCAGCGCGAGCGCCGCGGCGCCCAGGGCCAGGGCGTTCATGCTGCTCGGCGCGTGTCCGACGGCCTTCTTGAACTCGCCCTGCTCATGCGCGAGTGCCTTCTCCAGGGCCGCGTCGACCGCGTCGAAACACTCCCCGGTCGGCCGGTCCTCCGTACCGACGCACCGGCCCGTCGGTTTGTCCTTCTCGGTACCGATGATCTTGTCCAGGGCGCCCTGGTAGTCGCCCGCGTTGTCCCGGTCACGGGCCACTCCGTGCCGCTCCTGCCAGACCTTCATGGCGTCGGCGGCGTCCGAGACGGGCGTCCTGCCGTCCGCGTCGTCGGCGAGGTCCAGGGCCGCCGCCAGCAGACCGGGCCGCCCCTCGGCGCCTGCGAGCAGGCCCATCTGCTCGTTGTACGCGGCGTCGTACTTGTCGACCGGGACGTCCTTCACCGTGACCGTCTCGGCGCCGCGGCTCACCAGGGTCAGGTTCTCGTTGCCGCGGGCCTTCAGCGACGCCAGACGGGCGTCGTTGAGGGCGTTGAGCGAGCGCACCCCGTGTTCGTACGAGTCGTTCAGCCCGGAGCGGGCCACCGAGTGCCCTATGACCAGCCACAGCAGGACGACCGTCGAGGCGGCGGTCGCGGCGAGCAGTCCGTGGTTGAACACCCGGTGGGTGCGCAGGTAGTTGCGGCGCTGGGCCCAGGCGAGGGCGGCCAGGGCGAGCGTGCCGACCCCGATGGCCACCCACGGGTAGGGCGTCGCGCCGTCGTAGTCGGCGCGCAGCCGGGCGTTCTCGCCCTTGTAGAGCTTCTCCGCGGCCGGCAGCATCTCGGTCTGCATCGTGTCGTTCGCGTACCGCAGGTAGGCGCCGCCCAGCGGCAGGCCCTGCCGGTTGTTGGCGCGGGCGCGCTCCACCAGGCCCGTGTACCGCGGCAGGAGTTGGTTCAGGTCGGCGATGGCGGCGGCGGACGCGGAGCCCGGTTCCGCTCCGGCGGACGCCGCGGCGAGCTTCTCGGAGGCGGTGTCGATGTCCCGCCGGTACCGCTCGATCACCTGCGCGGGCTCCTGGCCGCCTGCCAGGAAGCCGCTGGACGCGGCGGTGTTGGCGTCGGCCAGCGAGCGGTAGACCGCTGCGGCTTCCGAGGCGAGGGGCTGGCTGCGGTGCAGGACGTCGTCGGCCGCGGCGGCGCGGTCCGTCACCTGCCAGGAGGTCACCGCACCGAACCCGATGACCAGCAGGGCGAGGACGGCGCCGATGATGCGCAGCCGGCCAGGCTCGGTGGTCGCCGCCGCGCGGAGCCGGTCCACGCCTTCCGCCCAGGCGGACCGGCGGGGCGACAAGGCCAACGGGGGCGCCGGTGGCGCGGGGGAGGGGTGCGCGGGGTGCGGCTGTGCGGGTGCGGAGGGCTGTCCGGGCACGCCGGCCGGTGCGCTGACCGGTGCTCCGGACCTGCCCGGTGTCGGTCTGGTGGACGGGCTGCCGGTGGGTACGGCTCCGGTCGGTGCTTGCGTGCCGCGGTGCGACGGATGTGTCATGCGGCCTCCCCCGTGGTCATCCGTCCATCCCCCTGCGCTGCCCGTTCGGTGCGGCCAGTATCACCGTAGGCGTCCCCTCGCGCACGGGCATTGCCTGGATCTTGCGCCCTCCATGGGTGAATACGCCCTCCGAGGGTGTTCGGTTCCCTCTCGCACGCTCCGTACACACGATCGAGTGGTTCTGTGGGGTCCGGCGCCCCCCTACCCGTCGGTACGGGGCGGACCCGGCGGGGTGGCGGCCTCCGCTGCCTCCTGCGCGGCCATCACCTCGTCGCCGTGCTCGAAGGCCCAGGCCCCGAAGGCGTCGATGGGGGCCAACAGCGTCCGCCCCAGGTCGGTCAGCCGGTACTCGACCCGCGGCGGCGCCCCGGGCAGTGCGTGCCGCGTCACCAGCCCGTTGAACTGGAGGCGCCGCAGGGTCTCGGTGAGGACCTTGGAGCTGATGCCCCCGATGTGCTCCCGCAGTTCGACCGGGCGCCGGGGGCCGTCCCGCAGCGCCCAGAGCACCACGGCGTTCCAGGTGTGGGACAGGAGGTCGAAGGCGAGGCGAGCGCGGCAGTCGGCGAGGAAGGCGTCGGTCGTCACGCACCACATGGTGCCCGACGGGCCGCCTAGCGTCGTGGTGAACGGCCGGAGCGGGCACCGCGGGGCGGGTTACGGAGGGGAATACGTGATGAGGATCGGCGTACTGGGCACGGGCAACATGGCGGACGCGCTCGCCACCCACTGGGTGCGGGCCGGGCACGAGGTGGCCGTGGGCGGTCGGGACGCGGGCCGGGCGCAGCGGCTCGCGCAGCGCATCGGCCCCGCCGCGCACCCCGCCGGGCTGGCCGCGGCGGCCGGGTTCGGGGAGGTGGTCCTGGTGGCGCTGCCGTTCGGCGCGGGGGCCGAGGTGGTGCGGGAACTGCACGGGGTCCTGGCCGGCAGGGTGCTGCTCGACTGCTCCAATCCGGTCGGGCCAGGCTTCCGGTTGCTGACCGGCCAAGGGCCTTCGGCTGCGGAGCAGTTGGCCGCGGCGGCGCCGGAAGCCCGGGTGGTCAAGGCGTTCAACCTCTGCCACGAGGACGTGTGGCGCATGCGGCCCCCCGTCTTCGACGGTCGTCCGCTGGCGGTTCCGGTCTGCGGGGACGATCCACAAGCCCTCGCCCTCGTCCGTGCGTTGGTGCGGGACGCGGGCTGCGACCCGGTGGCCGGCGGCGGGCTCGACCGGGCGGGGCTCCTGGAGGCGACCGCCGCGCTGTTCATCTCGCTCTGGGTCGGCGAGGGGGTGGACGCCCAGGCCGTGGCGCCGCCGCTGGCCTACGCGACCGGACCGGCGCGTGCGGAGCGGACGCCTCCGCCGGCCGGCTGAGGGCGCGGAGCGGCGCCGCTCCCGGATGGCTGCCCGTGCGCCGGCCCGTGCAGGGGGCGGGCCGGCGCAGGGGCGTGGCCGGACACAACACCCGGCCTAGGAGAAGTGCTCCCGCAGGCGCTGTTGGGCGTCGTCGTCCGCGCCGATGCGGTCCAGCCCCAGCAGGGCGGAGCCCAGCACCGGGCGCTGGGTCACCACCTGGGGCACGGCCTTCGGCGCCCGCTCCGCGAGCCGTTCGCGCACCCCGGCGTCCAACTGGGGGTGCCGGGCGGCCAGGATGCCGCCGCCGAGCACCACGGGCGTCTCCTCGTCCAGCAGTTCCAGCCGCCGCAGCGCCACCACCGCCATGCTGACGACCTCGTCGGCGAGCCGGTCGACCAGGGAGCGGGCGACGGGGTCGCCCTCCTGCGCGGTGGCGAACAGCACGGGGGTCAGCTCGTGGCAGCGCCCCGCGGGAACGTGCCCGAGGTGCAGCGCCTCGATCAGCGCGAACATCGTGTCGAGCCCGAAGTGGCGGGGCAGCGCCTGCGCCAGCTCGGTGGGCTCGCCGCGCCCGTCCTCGGCCCGCGCCCCGCACCACAGGGCCTCCTCTGCGAGTCCGAGGCCGCCGCCCCAGTCCCCGGAGATCTTCCCTATCGCGGGGAACCGTGCGGTGCGACCGTCGGGCCGCATGCCCACGCAGTTGATGCCCGCCCCGCACACCACGGCCACCCCCCGCGGTTCCGCGACCCCGGCCCGCAGCAGGGCGAAGGTGTCGTTGCGCACCTCGACGCTGTCGACCGCGCTCCAGCCCCGCCGCCGCAGGGCCTCGGCGAGCTGTGCCTCCTCCACCGGCAGGTCGGCGTTGGCCAGGCACGCTGACACGTGCCCGACCGAGGTGACGCCGGCCTCGGCGAACGCCGGCGCCACCGCTTCGGCGAGCGCGTCGACCGCCGCCTCGACGCCCACCTTCGGTGGTTGGAACCCGCCGCCGCGGCCGGTCCCGGCCACCCGTCCGTCGGCCAGGACCACCGCGACGTCGGTCTTGCTGTTCCCCGCGTCGATGGCGAGCACCGGCCGGCCCGCCACGGCGGGCGGTCCGGGCCGCTGCGACGGGGCGGAGCCGCTCATGCCCACGCGAGGTGCTCCCGGTTGTGCGCGATCAGTTCGTCGGTGAGCTTGTCGGCGTACTCGACCTGCCCGATCAGCGGATGGGCGAGCAGCGTGCGGAACACCCGGTCGCGGCCCCCGCGCAGCGCGGCGTCCAGCGCCAGGTCCTCGTACGCCGTGACGTTGGCGACGAGCCCCGCGTACAGCGGGTCGAGCTTCGGGACGGCCAGCGGACGGGCTCCCTCGGGGCCGACCTCGGCCTGCACCTCGATCACCGCGTCGTCCGGCAGGAACGGCAGGGTGCCCCGGTTGAGGGTGTTGACCACCTGGTACGGGCTGCCGCCCCCGCCGAGCAGCGCGGCGGCCAGGTCGACGGCGGCCTCCGAGTAGAAGGCGCCGCCGCGCTTGGCGAGCAGGGCGGGCTTCTCGTCCAGGGCGGGGTCCCCGTACATCTCCAGGAGTTCGCGCTCCATGGCGGCGACCTCGGCGGCCCGCGACGGCTTGGTCCGCAGTTCGCGGACGACCTCGTCATGGGCGTAGAAGTAGCGCAGGTAGTAGGAGGGCACCACGCCGAGCCGGTCGAGCAGGGAGCGGGGCAGGCTGAGCGAGGAGGCGATGGTGTCGCCGTGCTCGGCGAGGAGCTTCGGCAGCACGTCCTCGCCCTGCGGCCCGCCGAGCCGGACCCCGGTCTCCCAGGTGAGGTGGTTGAGCCCGACGTGGTCGAGGTGGACCTCGCCCGGGGTGACGCCCAGGTGGTCGGCGAACCGCCGTTGGAAGCCGATCGCCACGTTGCACAGCCCGACGGCCTTGTGACCGGCGTTCAGCAGTGCCCGGGTGACGATGCCGACCGGGTTGGTGAAGTCGATGATCCAGGCGTTCGGGTTGGTGCGCCGGACGCGTTCGGCGATGTCGAGGACGACCGGCACCGTGCGCAGCGCCTTGGCGAGGCCGCCCGCGCCGGTGGTCTCCTGACCGATGCAGCCGCAGGTCAGCGGCCAGGTCTCGTCGTTGTTGCGGGCGGCCTGGCCGCCGACGCGCAGTTGCAGCAGGACCGCGTCGGCGTCGGCGACGCCCGCGTCCAGGTCGTCGGTGGTGGTGATGGTGCCCGGGTGGCCCAGCTTGGCGAAGATCCGCCGGGCGAGCCCGCCGACCAGCTCCAGCCGGTCGGCCGCCGGGTCGACCAGGACGAGTTCGGAGACGGGCAGGGTGTCCCGTAGCCGCGCGAATCCGTCGATGAGTTCGGGGGTGTAGGTCGACCCTCCGCCGACCACGGTCAGTTTCATCAGTAGTACTTAGCCCTTCACTCCAGTGAGCGTGACACCCTCGACGAACGCCTTCTGGGCGAAGAAGAAGACGAGGATGACCGGTGCCATGACCAGCACGGTCGCTGCCATGGTCAGGTTCCAGTTGGTGTGGTGCGCGCCCTTGAACGATTCCAGTCCGTAACTGAGCGTCCAGGCGGCGGGGTTGTCGGACGCGTAGATCTGCGGTCCGAAGTAGTCGTTCCAGGCGTAGAAGAACTGGAAGAGGGCGACCGCGGCGATGCCCGGCTTGGCCATCGGCAGGACCACCCGCAGCAGGGTCCGCAGCTCCCCGCAGCCGTCGACCCGTGCCGAGTCCAGGTACTCGTCCGGGATGGTCAGCAGGAACTGCCGCAGCAGGAAGATCGAGAACGCGTCGCCGAAGGCCATCGGGATGATCAGCGGCCAGAGCGTTCCCGACAGGTCCATCTGCTTCGCCCAGAACAGGTACATCGGGATGATGATGACCTGCGGCGGCAGCATCATCATCGAGATGACCAGCATCAGCGAGAGCTTGCGGCCCCGGAACCGGAACTTGGCGAGCGCGTACGCCACCGGGATCGAGGACACCACCGACAGCACGGTCCCCAGGCCCGCGTAGAGCAGGGTGTTGCGCCACCAGGTGAGGAAGCCGGGGGTGTCCCACACGGTGAGGTAGTTGTCGAACTTCCAGTCCCGCGGCCACAGGTCGCGGGTGAGTGCCTGTTGGTCGCTCATCAGCGAGGTCAGCAGCACGAAGGCGAACGGCAGCAGGAAGAACAGGGCCGCCGCCACGCCGAGCGAGTGCACGGCGATCCAGTGCAGCAGGGCCTTGCGGCGGGCGGTGCGCTGGGCGGGTGTGACGGGGGCCGGCGCGGGGCGTGCCGCGCGCGCCGGGGTCTTCTCGGTCACCTGGGCCATGGGTCAGTCACCGGTCCCGATGAGGCCGCCGCGGCGTCGCATCAGCAGTGCGGTGAACGCCATGGCGAGGACGAACAGGACGAGCGCCCCGGCACAGGCGGTGCCGTAGTCGAAGCGCTGGAAGCCGACGTTGTAGACGAGTTGGGGCAGGGTCAGCGTCGAGGCCTCCGGATAGCCCGGCTCGAAGGGCTGCCCGGAGCCGCCCATCCGGCCGGAGGCCACCTTGGCGGCGACGATCGGCTGCGTGTAGTACTGCATGGCCGCGATGACGCCGGTGACCACCGCGAACAGGATGATCGGGGAGATGTTCGGCACCGTCACGAACCGGAACCGTTGGAAGCGGGAGGCCCCGTCCAGCTCGGCCGCCTCGTACTGCTCCTTGGGCACGTCCAGCAGGGCGGCCATGAAGATGACCATGAGGTCGCCGATGCCCCACACGGCGAGCACGGTCAGCGCCGGCTTGGACCAGTCGGCGTCGTTGAACCAGCTCGGCGCGGAGATGCCCACCGACTCCAGCACGGAGTTGACGGGGCCGGTCCCCGGGTTCAGCAGGAACACGAAGGCCAGCGTCGCCGCGACCGGCGGTGCGAGGTAGGGCAGGTAGAACAGGGTCCGGAACACCCCGGTACCCGACTTGATCTTGGTGATCAGCAGTCCGATGCCGAGCCCGAAGGCGACCCGGCAGGTGACCATCACCAGCACCAGCCAGAGGGTGTTCTGCATCGCGGGCCAGAACTTCGGGAAGTCGTTGAACAGGTAGGACCAGTTGTCGAGCCCGTTCCAGGTGGGCGGTGCGAAGCCGTCGTACTGCATGAACGAGAAGTAGACGGTCGACACGAGCGGGTAGGCGAAGAAGACGGCGAACCCGATCAGCCAGGGCGAGAGGAAGGCGAGCGTGCGAAGCGCCGAACGGCGGCGCTTCGCCCGCAGCGTGTGCTGGGTGGCCACGGTTACCGCGCGACCTTCGCGAGGTCCGTGTCGATCTGCTTGGCGGTCTCCTCCAGGCCGGCCTGGAGGTCCTTCACCTTGCCGGCCTCGTAGCGGTAGCCGAAGTCCTGGAGCGTGTTCTGGTACCCGATGCCGTCGACCGCGCCGGGCGAGGTGTTCGACTTGGGGTGCTTGGCGATGTCCAGGAAGGTCTTGAACCGCGGGTCGAGCTTCAGATCGGGCGAGTCGAGCGCCGCCAGCGTGGACGGGACGTTCTTGATCCCGTTCGCGAACTGCACCACCGCGTCGGTGTCGGTGGTCATGTACTTCATCAGCTTCCAGGCGGCGTTCTTCTTCTTGCTCTGCGGGGCGATGCCCATGATCGTCCCGGACAGGTAGCCCTTGCCGTACTCGTCCACCTCGTCGTCCGCGACGGGTAGCGGCGCCACCCCGATCTCGAAGTCGACGTCGGCCGCCTCGGCCATGCCGAGCCGCCACTCGCCGTCCAGCTGCATGGAGACCTGACCCAGGTGGAAGGGGTGCTCCGCGGCCCACTCGTCGCCGAAGGTGGTGCGGTACTTCTCCAGCTTCCCGAAGCCGCCGAGTTCGTCGACCAGCTTCTTCTGGAAGGTGTACATCTCCGCGAACGCCGGGTCCTTGGCGATGTTGGACTTGCCGTCCGCATCGAAGTACTCGTGGTTCCACTGGGACATGTAGTGCGAGACGACCGTCTCGTAGCCGTGGTAGTTCGGCATGAAGCCCAGGGTCTCGTAACTGCCGCCCTTGGTCTTGGTGAGCCTCTTGGCGACCTCCAGGAACTCGCTCCAGGTCTTCGGCGGCGCCTTGATCCCGGCCTTCTTGAACTCGTCCTTGTTGTAGTAGAGGCCGTAGGCGTCCGACAGCAGCGGCAGCGCGCACCGCTTGCCCTCGAACTGCGTGTACTCCAACAGCACCTTGGAGAACGTCTTCTCCAGGTCGATGCCGTCCTTCTCGATGAACGGGGCGAGGTTCGTGAAGGCGCCCGAGGAGCAGAACTTCCCGACGTTCGCGGTGGTGAACGAGGACACCACGTCCGGGCCCTTGGAACCGCCCGCCCGCAGCGCCTGGTTGAGCTTGTCGTCGTTGATCGCGCCGACGACCTTCACCTTGATGTTCGGGTGCGCGTCCTCGAAGCGGGCGATGTTGTCCTCGATCGCCTTCACCTCCGAGGGGGCGGTCCAGCCGTGCCAGAACGTGATCGTCGTGTTCTTGGACGCGTCGTCTTCGGCACCCGTCGACGACTCGCCCGTACAGGCCGTCGCGAACAGGGCTATCGAGGTGGTGGCGGCCAGGGCGGCCGCGGCCTTCCGACGGAATCCGGGCATGACGGTGTCTCCCTTGAGCGGGTCGGGGCAAACGGGTGGTGTGTGCGCCGTACGTGCTGTGCGGGGATGTGCTGGTGGTGCCGGACGGGGCTGGGGGTAGGGGACGGGGGACTGGGGGTGCGCGGTGATGCGTGATGTGTGGTGCGTGTGGTGCGTGGTGCATCCGGGTTCCCGGAGGGGGCCGGATCCCGTGGGGGGGCTTAGGGGGCGCGCGAGGTGTCGAAGACCTCGTCGCGGGTGGCCGCCAGCGCGCTTTCCAGCGCGCCGCGCAGCACGGGGTGTCCGTCGACCGTGCCGACGACCAGCTTCGGCCGGGAGGCGGCCAGGTCGGCCAGTTCGGCCTGGACCAGCGAGCGCAGCGCCTCACCACCGGCGGTGAGCACCGAGCCGCTGAGCACGATGAGTTGGGGGTCCAGCACGGAGACCAGGGAGGCGAGCCCGGTCGCCAGCCCGGTCGCGTAGGTGCGCAGCAGGTCCTGGTACGCGTCGCCGATCCGGCCGTGGTGGCGGGACGTCTCCGGGTCGGCGAGGTGGTCGACCGCCCGCCCGATCAGAGTCGCGGCGGCTTCCGGGTGGGGACCCTGCGGCACCGGGACGATGCCCAGCCGGCGGGCGAGCCGGGCGACCACCTGGGCCCCCGCCAACTCCTGGTAGCCCCCGCTGTTGGTCTTCGTGACCTGACGCATCAGCGGGGCGCCGGGCACCGGGAGGAACCCGACCTCGCCCGCACCGCCGGTCCACCCGCGGTGCAGCCGGCCGCCGATGACCAGGGCGGCACCGAGCCCGTCCTCGTTCCACAGCAGCACGAAGTCGTCGTGCCCGCGGGCCGCACCGAGCCGCTGCTCCGCCACGGCCGCGAGGTTCACGTCGTTCTCGTAGCCCACGGGCATCGGCAGGGCCGCGGCCAGGTCGTCCAGCAGGGTGGGGGAGTGCCAGCCCGGGAGGTGGGAGGCGTAGCGCAGGCGTCCGGTGTTCGGGTCGAACGCGCCCGGCGTCCCGATCACGAGCCGGTGCACCTCGCCCGGGGTCAGCCCGGCGGCGGACGCGGCTCCGTCCACCGCCTCGGTCACCAGCTCGACCACCGGTCGGTCGCTGTGACGGCCGGGGGTGCGCAGGGCGTACTCGCCGACGGTGCGGCCGGTGACGTCGGCGACCGCCGCGCGGATGCCCTCGGGGCGGACGTCCAGCCCGGCCGCGTGCGCCGCCGTCGGGTTCACCCCGTAGAGCTGGGCGTTCGGACCGGGACGGCCCTCGGTGGTGCCGGTGGCGCGGACCAGGCCGGCGGCCTCCAACCGGGCCAGGAGCTGGGACGCGGTGGGCTTGGACAGCCCGGTGAGCTTGCCGATCCGGGTACGGGACAGGGGCCCCTGCGCCAACAGCAGGTCCAGCGCCGCGCGGTCGTTCATGGTGCGCAGGACGCGGGGGGTGCCGGGGGTGGTCGGCGCGCTCTGGCCACTGCCCGGGCCGGGATGCCAGACGGGGCCGCCGTGACCGCCGTGACCGGTGGGGTCGGTCGAGGTCATCGCGGAATCACCTGCCCTTCCCGTCCCGGAGCACTGTTAGGAAACTTTCCTATCCGTTGCAGGGAAGGTAGGGGCGAGCACGCGCGGTCGTCAATGGAGCGGGCGGCCGGCTACCAACTCGTTATCTGCGCCCCCGCACCGGCCCCGCCCGGCTTGACCCTCAAGCCGCTCGAAGGGAGAGGCTGAGACGCATGGACGAACAGAACGACCCGGGCGCACCCGGTGACCCGGACACCGACGCGCAGCCGGACGGACTGATGGGCATCGGCGCGTTCGGACGGCGAGTGGGACTCGCCGCCAGCGCGCTGCGCTTCTACGACGACTGCGGGGTACTGCGGCCCGCCCGGGTGGACCCCGTCACCGGATACCGGTACTACGCCCCTGACCAGGAGCAACGCGCGGTGCGGGTGCGCCGGTCGCGGGCGGCCGGGGTGCCGCTGGCCGATGTGCTGGCCGTGCTGGACGGTCCGCCCGAGGACGCCCGGACCGTCTTGGAGGACCACGCCCGACGGGCCGGGGAAGCGGCCGACGCGGCCCGCGCCGCGGTACGGGACCTCCTGGTCGAGCTGCCGGACCCGACCGCGACCGCTCGGGTCGGCGGCGCGGAGTTCTCCCGTGCGCTGCGGCAGGTGGTCACGGCGACGGCGAGCGGTGCGGTGCGGGCCGAGCACCCCGTGCTCGGCTGTCTGTCGGTCGAACTGGACCACGGGGAGGTCCGGGTGGTCGCCACCGACCGGTACCGGCTCGCGGCCCGCACGCTACGGGCCGATGCGGGGCGGGGTGGGCCCCGGTCGTTCCTGGTCGGGGCCGAGCAGGCGCGGGAACTCGCGGGGTGGGCGCTGCCGCTGCCGGAGGTCACCGTCGAGGCGGGGCCCGAAGGGGTGCGGTTGCTCGGTCCGGACGGGGAGCGGTCGGTGCGCGTCGCCCCCGGGGAGTTCCCCGACTGGCGGTCGGTGCTGGCCGGGCTCGGACCGGTGCGGCAGCGGGTGGTCGTCGACCGGGCCGCGCTGCGGGGGCCGCTGGTCGCGGCGGGCGAGCGGTACGTGACCCTCACGGCGGGGCCGGACGGGGTCGTCGTCGACGGGGAGCCCGTACCGCGGGCGCTGTGCACCGGGCCGCCGCTGCGGATCTCGTTCGACCCCGGGGTGTTGTTGCCCGCGGTGGACGCGGCGGTCGGGCCCGATGCGCTGTTGGAGGTCCGGGCGGTGGACGGCCCCGTCGTGGTGCGTTCCGCGGACCAGGGCAGCTTTACCACGTGCGTGATGCCGGTACGGGTTCCTGGCGCTTGAGCTCCTGCGGGTGCGTTGTCCCGTGCGGGTGCGCTGTGGCTTTGCGCAGTTCCCCGCGCCCCTTCGGGTGCGCTTCCCTGCGGGTCCGCGGTCCCGTGCGGGTGCGCTGTGCGTCTTGCGCAGTTCCCCGCGCCCCTAATCGGGGCGTTCCCCACCGCCGTCCGGCAACGAGGCCCCGATAGGGGCGCGAGCAACCCCCGCGGACCCGCAGCCGAACTCCCGGCGGGAGGTCCCCGATAGGGGCGCGGGGAACTGCGCGAGCAACCCACGCGGGGCCGCAGTCGAACTCCGGGCGGGAGGTCCCCGATAAGGGGCGCGGGGAACTGCGCGAACCAACAGCGCACCCGCAGGGGACAGCGGGCCCCGGGAGCGGGCTACTTCGTGAGGTTGGTCGGGGGGATGGGGGACGCCGCCATCGACTGCGGCGACGCGGTGTTCGCGTACGCCGACGGCGCGGACACCCCCGCCGTCGGATCCGCGGACTCCTCCGCCTGCTGGAGCGGCAACCCCCCGACGATCCGGATGCCCGCCGCGTCGAACGCCCGCTTGATCCGCCAGCGCAGCTCCCGCTCGATGCCGAGCGACTTGCCGGGCATCGTCTTCGCCGTGACCCGGATCACCATCTGGTCGATCAGCACGCTGTCCAGGCCGAGGACCTCAATGGGACCCCACAGCTGCTCGTTCCACGGCTCGTCCTTGGCCATCCGCTCGGCGACCTCCGTGAGCGTCGCACGGACCCGGTCCAGGTCCTCGCTGGGCCGCACCGTCACGTCGACGCCCGCGGTGGACCAGCCCTGCGAGAGGTTGCCGACCCGCTTCACCTCGCCGTTGCGGACGTACCAGATCTCACCGTTGTCGCCGCGCAGCTTGGTCACCCGCAGCCCCACCTCGATGACCTCGCCGGAGGCCACGCCCGCGTCGATCGAGTCCCCGACGCCGTACTGGTCCTCCAGGATCATGAAGACGCCGGACAGGAAGTCCGTGACCAGGTTGCGCGCGCCGAAACCGATCGCGACGCCCGCGACGCCGGCCGAGGCCAGCAGCGGCGCCAGGTTGATCTGGAACGTCGACAGGACCATCAGCGCGGCCGTGCCCAGGATGAGGAAGGACGCGACCGAGCGCAGTACCGAGCCGATCGCCTGCGAGCGCTGGCGGCGGCGCTCCACGTTGACCAGCAGCCCGCCCAGCGCGGTGCCGTCGACGGCCTGCACGGTGCGGTTCATCCGGTCTATCAGCTTGGTGATGGCCCGCCGGATGACCACCCGCAGCACCACGGCGATGACGAGGATCAGCAGGACGCGCAGACCGATGCTCAGCCACGTCGACCAGTTCTGCTCGACCCAGCTCGCGGCGTTCGTCGCCGACTCGTGAGCGTCCTCCAGGGTGACGGGACCCGGGTCGGCGCCGGTGACCGGCAGGACGGACAGGAACACGGCAGGTACCTCCAGGCATCAGCGGCCTGCCCGCTGGGGGACGGCGGGGTGGGGCGACCCGCCGGGATCGGGCAGACACACCACACTAACGGGGCAGTGTCGCCCGAACAGTGCTCCGATCGCCGCGCACGGGGGCGTTCGACGGGCTCACCGGGCGGCTGCGGGGACCCGCTCCCACCAGGGCGGGAGCAGGGGGCGGGGACCCCGTACCACGAGGTGGCGGATGGTGGGTGCCGGCGATGGTCGGGGCGACGTGAGAATAAACTCCCTCGCCCCGTTACCGGGAGGTGGTGGCGCGTCGACCAGGCAAGAGGAGAGACTGAACCAGATCGTCCCGGCGCGAGCCACGCGCCGCCGGCGTACAAGGAGGCATACGTGCCGCACGTCCTGGTCCTCAACGCGTCGTACGAGCCCCTCGGCGTCGTACCGCTCCGCCGCGCGCTCGTCCTCGTCCTGGAGAACAAGGCAGTCTGCCTGGAGGAATCCGGCGCCTTCATGCACAGCGCGACCGTCACCGTTCCAGCACCGAGTGTAGTGCGGCTCAAGCGCTTCGTCCGGGTCCCCTACAGGGGGCCCGTTCCTCTGACCCGGCGTGCCCTGTTCGCCCGTGACGGCGGGCGCTGCATGTACTGCGGCGGCGTCGCGACCAGCGTCGACCACGTGATCCCGCGCAGCCGGGGCGGGCAGCACGCCTGGGACAACGTCGTCGCCTCCTGCCGCCGCTGCAACCACGTCAAGGCGGACCGCCACCTGGTGGAGATCGGCTGGCGGCTGCGGCACGAGCCGGCGCCGCCGACCGGGCTGGCCTGGCGGATCATCGGCACCGGCCACCGGGACCCGCGCTGGCTGCCCTACCTCCAGCCGTACGGCGCCGATGACGCACTGGCCCGGATCGACGGCGTCTCCGCCTGACGCCGTCCGCCGCGGGACCAGTCCCCACCTCCTGCTTCACCGCTTCACGGCTTCACTGCGTATGCCTCCACCGACCAGAGCGAGTAGCCGAAGCGGGTGGCCCGCCGGTCGCCCTGGACCCGGACGTGACGGACGTCGCGGGCGTCCATCCGGACCGACTCCCGGCCCCCGCGCCCGTCCGCGACGGTCGCCACGGTGCGCCACGTCCGGCCGTCCGAGGACACCTGCACCCGGTACCGCGCGGCGTGCGCCTCCCACCGCAGGACCAGTTCGCCCAGCCGCACCGGGCGGTCCAGCTCCACGGACCACCAGGAGCCGTCCTCGACGGGGGAGGACCAGCGGGTGGCGGGGTCGCCGTCGACGGCCGCGGCGGCCGGGAAGTCGGGGGTCTCGTCGGCCGAGGAACCCGCCCGGGCCCCGCGCGCCAGATCGGGCCCGCCGGTCTCCGGGAAGGCCCGCACGGTCAGCACCCGGGTCTCGCCGCCGAACGTCACCGGGACGTCGTACGTGCCCGACGGGGTGTCCTCGGGCACCGTCAGCGTCAACGGGACGTCCAGCCGGGTGCCGCGCGGCACCAGGACCTGCTTCGGCACCCGCACCCGGATGCCCTCGGGCGCCTTGACGGTCACCTTGCCGCGCACCGCGCCGGGCCGCTGGGCGGTGAGCCGCACCGTGACCTTCTGCGCCCCGCCCCCGATCGCCGCGTCGGCCTCCGTACGGGCCAGTGCGAAGGCGACGGCGGGCGTGTCCGCGTACCAGGGGACCAGGTGCCGCACCCGGGACGGTTCGGGGCCGCTGATCCGGATCGACCGGGCCGTCAGGTCGCTGGTGGACAGTTCGGTCCAGCCGTCCGCCGACAACGCGCCCAGGCGCCGCCAGCCCTCACCGGGGACCAGGGCCTCCACCGTGCCGACGGTGCCCGGCTCGGTGAGCGCGGTCACCGCCAGGACCGGGCGGGACCGCTCGAAGGCGAGCGTCCGACCGTCGCCGGAGCCGGTCGGATCGGGTTCCGACGCGGCCCCCGACCAGGTGTCGAAGGCGGTCCGGGCCCGTTTCAGGAACGGCTCCAGGACCCCTTCGCCGACCGTCACCCCGGCCGCCTTCAGCTCCCGCAGCCGCCGGTCGAGATCGCGCGCGTGCTCCCAGGCGGCCGGGCCGTCGGCGCGCTCCTGGGCGGCCAGCAGGTCCAGCGCCGCCGCCCCGGCGGCCCCGTACCGGGCGAGCTGGTCGGCCCACGGTTTGGTCTCCCCGTACAGCTCGGTGCCCGCGAGGTCGTCGGGCACCCGGGTGAGCTGGACGAACGCGTCGCGCAACCGCTGCTCGGCGCCCTCCCGGTCCTTGCCGCCCGGCAGCCGGGACGCCCAGAACGCGTCGACGAGCGGACGCAGGTACGCCGACTCCTCGGCGCCGAGCACCGAGGACGCGTCGTGCGCGGCGAGCGCGGTCACCGCCGCCCGGGTCCGCTCCGCGTTCCCGTTCGCCGTTCCCTCCGCGACGGCGTCGATCGCGGCCCGCCAGGAGTCGCCGGGACGGTAGGCGCGCGGGTTCCAGGCGAAGTCGGCGGCCGTGAACAGCGGGATGCGGGACGCCACCGGCTGCTGCATCGCATTGCCCAACAGGGCCGCCGAACCGCCCGCCACGGCCGGTTCGCGCCCCAGGTACGGGCCGAGGAAGACCCGGTCCCGGGCGAAGTCGTTGATCGGGTAGTTGTCCATCGTGACCACGGGCCGTCCGAACGCGGACCGGGCCCGGGCGAGTTCCGGGCCGGTGATGGTCCGCGGCACCACCCCTACCCCGGTCCACGCGACCTCGACGGGGGCCCCGACCGACGCGGAGTCGTCGAGCCCGGCCGCCAGCGCCCGCCGGTAGGGCGTCTCGCCGTCCTGGTAGAACTCGGTCGGCATCACCGACAGCGGCGCCGCGTCCGGGTGACGGGCGGCGAGGTGCGCGGCCACCGCGCTGGCCACCCGCGCGTGCGCCCGGGCCGCGGCTTCCGGGCCCGAACCGAAGGCCTCGGCGTCCGCGCGGCAGTGCCACTCGCTGTAGCTGATGTCCTGGAACTGGAGTTGGAAGGCCCTGAAGCCCAGCGCCCACATGGCGTCCAGCTTCCGGGTCAGCGCCCGCACGTCCGCGTCCGACGACAGACACATGCGCTGTCCCGGGGCGACCGCCCAGCCGAGGGTGACATGGCCGTCGCGGGCCCGCTCGGCGAGCTCCCGGAACTGGGCGCGCTGGGCGGCCGGGTAGGGCTCCCGCCAACGGGCCTGCCGGTACAGGTCGTCGCCGGGCGCGTACAGGTAGCGGTTCTGCTTGGTGCGGCTGAGGAAGTCCAGCTGGTCGAGGCGCTGCTCATGGGTCCACGGGGTGCCGTAGAAACCCTCGGTCATCCCGCGGACCGCCGTCCCCGGCCAGTCCCGGACGGCCGCCCCGGCGATCCGCCGCCCGTCCACGAGTTGACGCAGCGTCTGCACCGCGTGGAACAGTCCGTCGGCGCCGCTGCCCGCGAGCGCGACGGTGTCCCGGCCGTCGGCCCGGCCGACCGCGAGGCGGTAGCCGCCCGCCGGCAGGTCGCCCCGGGCGGGGGCGCCGAGCTTCCGCAGCACGCCGTCCAGCACGGCCCCTTCGCCGCGCCCGCCGAGCGGACCGCCGCCCCCGGTGTCCGGCCCCGCGCGCACCACCAGCGCGGGGCCGGCGGGCACCCGGTCCGCCTCGGACAGCCGGGTCACGCGCCGCGCGCCCGCCTCCTCGAACAGGTCGGTCAGCGCCCTCACCGCCCGCTCGTCGGTGCCGGTACCGGTGCCGGTGACGAGGACCACCTCGTCGGTGATCCGGGCGAACGCCTTGCCGGTGCGCAGGTGCTGGGGGCGCGGCCACACCGCGGGCACCGGGCCCTCGCTGACCCGGTCGCCCGGGTCCGGCGCGGACGTCCCGGACACCCCGGGCACGGGCTTCTCGGCGGTGGCTCCGCTGGCGCCCGGCGCGTTGCCGGTCTGTCCCGTCGCCTGCCCGCCGGGGGCGGTGCCGGTACCGGGCGTTGCGCCCGGCGGCGCGGACTGTTCGGCCGGTCCCGCGGCGGTGGGGCCGCCGATCCCCGTGGGGCCCATCGCGCTGGGCCCGCCACCGAGTGCTCCCGCCATCAGGGCCACGGCGACGGCTCCCGCCTTCGTCCTGCGCTTTACCACGGCACCCGACCCTTCCGCCCGTGCTGGGCCGCCGTTGGCCCAAAACGTTATGGAGCCCACCACCAGGTGGGGGAACGTGTCAACGTCTGTGGCCGAAGTGTCGTAATTGCCCGGACGGAGCAGCTTCTGCGGCGTGCTGACGTGTCGTCGGCGACAGTGGTCCCATGACGACGGTCCTGGGCCCCGCGCACCCGTCGTGGTGCGATGCGCTGTGCGTGCGCGGTCCTGAGAGGTGCGCTGTGGTGTTGCGCAGTTCCCCGCGCCCCTTATCAGGTGCGATGCGCTGCGCGTGCGTGGTGCGTTTCGCGCAGTTCCCCGCGCCCCTATCGGGGTGCGTCCATCTCCACGTGCGCTGTCCTGCGGGGTGCGCTGTGGTGTTGCGCAGTTCCCCGCGCCCCTCATCAGGTGCGATCCGCTGCGCGTACGCGTCCCGATAGGGGCGCGGGGAACTGCGCAAATCCACTACGCACCCGAGCAGGACCACGCACGCGCAGCGAAACGCACCTGATAAGGGGCGCGGGGAACTGCGCGAATCGCACCGCGCACCCGAGCCGAACCGCGCACGCGCAGCGAAACGCACCTGATAAGGGGCGCGGGGAACTGCGCGAAACGCACCGCGCACCCGAGCCGAACCACGCACGCGCAGCGCATCGCAGGGACCATGCCTGACCCGCCCGGGACCGGGTACGCGCACCGTGACCACGGCCCGCTCCGGCGAACCGCCCGGAACCGAGGGGGCCGACCGCGACCGCCGCCGAAGGAGCCCCGCCATGACCGCCTCCGCCCACCTCCTGCTCGACGCCCTCACCCCGCACCCCCGCGACGGCGCAGCCGACCGCCTCCCGGCCGCCCCCGAGGGCAAGTCGCCGCACCCGGAACACGCGCCCCTCACCAGTGAGCCGCCGATCGCCGCCACCACCCCGCTGACCAGCGAGCCCCCGTACACCGGTGCCCTTCCGCTGACCAGCGAGCCCACGGCCCCGGCGGTGGGGCAGGACCCCTCGGTGGTCTGATGCCCCTCACCCGTCTCGCGGGACTCCACGGCGTCGCCACCACGTACTCCCCGTCGCCCGGCCGCACCGTCGAAGTACCGCGGGACGCCGTCCGCGCGGTGCTCACCGCGCTCGGCGTGGACGTGAGCGACCCCGCCAGGACCGCGGACGCCCTCGCCGCCCGTGAGGCGGAACTCCGCACCCGGCTGCTGCCGCCCACCCTCGTGTGGTGGCCCGACCGGCCCCCCGCGGAGCTGACCGCCCTGCCGCCCGGCACCCGGGTGCGCCTGACCCCGGAACCCCCCGACCCCACCGACACCTCCCCACCCCGGGCGGACGCCGAGTGGACCGTCGGCCCCGGCACCGCGCCCGCCCTGCCCGGGGGCTTCCCGTACGGGGTGCACCGACTCGCCGTGACCACGCGCGACGGGCGCGCCGCCACCGCGCACCTGGTCCTCGCGCCCGCCCGGGCACCCGCCCCCGGCACCCGGACGTACGGCTTCCTCGTCCAGCTCTACTCGCTGCTGTCCCACCGCTCCTGGGGCATGGGCGACCTCGGTGACCTCGCCGACCTCGCCGACTGGGCGGGCCGTTCGCTCGGCGCCGGCTTCGTCCAGGTGAACCCGTTGCACGCGGCCGTGCCGGGGACGCCCACCGACCCGTCGCCCTACCGGCCCTCGTCGCGCCGCTTCCCCGACCCCGTCCACCTGAGGATCGAGGACATCGAGGAGTACGCCCGGCTGGACCCCGCCGACCGGGCCCGCGCCGCCGACCTCGCGGAGCGGGCCGCGGCCCTGCGCGCCGGGGTGCTGGACGGGCGCGCGCTCATCGACCGGGACGCCGTCGACGCGCTCAAGCGCCGGGCCCTGGAACTGGTGCGCACGGTGCCGTTGACGCCCGGACGGCGCGCCGCCCACGAGGAGTTCGTGGCCCACCAGGGCGCCGCCCTGGACGCCTACGCCACCTGGTGCGCCCTCGCCGAACGGCACGGACCCGACTGGCGCGGCTGGCCCGACGGACTCGACGACCCGCGTTCACCGGCCACCGCCCGCGCCCGCCGGGACCTGGCGGACCGGGTCGACTTCCACCGCTGGCTCGCCTGGCTCGTCGACCTCCAACTCGGCTCCGCCCAGCGGGCCGCGCGCGCCGCCGGCATGCCGATCGGCCTGGTCCACGACCTCGCGGTCGGCGTCCACCCGCACGGCGCCGACACCTGGGCCGGACGCGACCACTTCGCCGAGGGCGCGTCGGTCGGGGCGCCCCCGGACGACTTCAACGCCCGGGGCCAGGACTGGGGGCTGCCGCCCTGGCACCCCGACCGGCTCGCAGCCACCGGCTACGCGCCCTACCGGCGGTTGCTGCGCGCCCTGTTCCGCCACGCCGGCGCCCTGCGCATCGACCATGTGATGGGCCTGTTCCGGCTCTGGTGGGTGCCGTCCGGCCGCCCCGCCGCCGAGGGCACGTACGTCCACTACGACGCCGAGGCGATGCTCGCGGTCCTGGTCCTGGAGGCCGACCGGGCGGGCGCCCCGGTCATCGGCGAGGACCTCGGCACCGTGGCGCCCGGCGTCCGCGAGGCCCTGCGGACGCGGGGCGTGCTCGGCACCTCGGTGCTGTGGTTCGAACGCGGGCGGGCGGGCCGGCCGCTCCCGCCCCACGACTGGCGGGCCGACTGCCTGGCCACGGCCACCACCCACGACCTGCCGTCGACCGCAGCCCGACTCACCGGCGCCGATGTCGACCTGCGCGACTCGCTGGGCCTGCTGACCCGCCCGGCGGCCGACGAACGGGCCGGGGCCCGGCAGGACACCGCCGCCTGGCTGGCCCTGTTCACCCGGCTCGGCCTGCTCCTGCGGGACCGCGCCGAAGACGCCCCGGCCGCCGAGGAGGAGCAGATCAGGGCGGTGCACCGCTTCCTGGTGCGCACCCCGGCCCGCATGGTCGGCGTCTGGCTCCCGGACGCGGTGGGCGACCTGCGCCCGCAGAACCTCCCCGGCACCCGGGACGAGTACCCCAACTGGCGGCTGCCCCTGGCCGACGCGGACGGCCGCCCGGTCACCCTGGAACAGCTGATGACCTCCCGGCGCCTACGCGCCCTGGTCGACGTGCTCACCGCGCCGCAGGTGTCCCCAACGGCGCCCCCGCCGAGTGGCTGACCGGGCGGTACGGCGCGTACGGGACCCCGGGCGCGCGCGGCGGGCGGGGGTTCGCTACGTTGGCACCGTGAAGAAGAACGCCCTGCGCGCCGGCGCCCTGGCCTCCGGCACGACGCTGATGATGCTGCTGATGTCGTCCCCCGCGCTCGCGCTGACCCGCGACGACGGCGACGACCCGGGTTCCGGGCTGAGCGTGGTGGAGACCGTCGGTCTCTTCGTGGTTCTCCCGATCGTGCTGTTCCTGGCGATCACCGCACTGGTGGTGGTGGCCGACCGGCCCGCCAAGCAGTCGAAGCAGGGCTGACCCCCCGCCGTATCCGCCACGAGGGCGGCGACCGCGTGCTGCGCGGTCGCCGCCCTCGTGCTGCTCCTGTCCCCGCCCGGCCCGAGGGACTCGTGTCACTCCGCCCGGGGAGGCTGCTGCGCCGTCCCCTCTGCCTCGGCCAGCAGCACCCGCAACAGCTCGGCCAGTTCCGCCGCCCGCTGCTCGTCCAGCAGGGACAGGACGTCCTTCTGCACGTCGAGTCCGGCGACGACCGCCTGGTCCACCAGGGCCAGCCCCTCATCCGTCAGGGTGACCCGTAGCCCCCGCCGGTCGTGCGGGTCGGGCGCCCGGCGCAGCAGCCCCGCCCGCTCCAACTTGTCGAGCCGTCCCGTCATGCCCCCGCTGGTCAGCATCAGCGTCGAGGAGAGCTCGCGCGGCGAGAGGGTGTACGGCTCGCCCGCTCGGCGCAGGGTGGCCAGGACGTCGAACTCGCCGCGCCCGATGCCGTAACGGGCGTACGCCTTCTCCCCGCGTTCGCCCATGGCGCGGGCCAGCCGGTAGATCCGGCCGAAGACCTCCATCGCCCGGGTGTCCAACTCGGGTCGCACCCGGGCCCACTGCTCGACGATCGCGTCCACGGCATCGGGCGCGGCATCCGGTGTGGATGCCGATCCGGATGCCGATTCGGGCGTCGCCGAGGGTGCGGCTTCGACGGGGGACGGGCGGCCAGGACCGGGGTCCGTGGGGGGCTGGTTCATGGGGGGAATTATCCGCATCACTCGCTTGCTTGTAAACAAGCCGCTCCCAAGTAAGTCACTCTCCAGTGAGACGCTTGACTAAAACAAGCTTAGAGCTAAGCTAATCACTCGTAAGGGAGCTTCGGTCGTCAGGAAGCTCCGGTCGCCGTGAAGGATGCGACGGCCCGCACGCCAGCACACTCGACAGCCGATCCCCGGGGGGACCGCCGTGAACCGCACCGCCACCATCGTCCTGACCGCGCTCGCCCCCATCTCCTGGGGCTCCACCTACGCCGTGACCACGGAGTTCCTGCCGCCCGACCGCCCCCTGTTCACCAGCCTGATGCGGGCCCTGCCCGCCGGGCTCGCCCTCCTCGCGGTGGCCCGGGTGCTCCCGAAGGGCGCCTGGTGGTGGAAGTCCGCGGTGCTCGGCGCGCTGAACATCGGGGCCTTCTTCCCACTGCTGTTCCTCTCCGCGTACCGGCTGCCCGGCGGGATGGCGGCGGTCGTCGGATCGCTCGGCCCCCTCTTCGTCGCCGGACTCGCCGTGCTCCTGCTCTCCGAACGGCCCAGCCTGCGGACCCTGCTCACCGGGATAGCGGCGGCGCTCGGCGTGACCCTGGTGGTCCTCAAGGCCGCCGGCGCCTTCGACCTGATCGGGGTCGCCGCGGCGGTCGGCTCCAGCCTGTCGATGTCGGCGGGCACCGTACTCACCAAGCGCTGGGGGCGGCCCGAAGGCGTCGGCCCCCTCGCGCTCACCGGCTGGCAACTGACCGCCGGCGGCCTGCTGATGGCCCCCCTCGCCCTCGCCGTCGAGGGGGCGCCCCCCGCCCTGGACGGCACCGCTGTCGCCGGCTACCTGTACCTCGCCGTCGCCAACACGGCCCTCGCGTACTGGCTCTGGTTCCGGGGCATCGGCCTGCTCTCCGCCACCCAGGTCACCTTCCTCGGCCCGCTGTCCCCGCTGACCGCGGCGGTCATCGGCTGGGCCGCGCTGGGCGAGTCGCTCACCCCGCTCCAGGTCGCCGGCATGCTCCTCGCCCTCACCGCCACGATCGCCGGCCAACTCCTCCCCGCCCGCAAGCCCCTGCCCGCCCCCACCCCCGCACCCGAGGCCCCCGCCCGGGTACCGGTCGCTCGCTGAGGCTGGGCGGCGCCGGTCACCGGGCCCCGCGGTGGATCGATCCGTCCACCGCGGGGCCCGGTGCGTCACGTGGCCCCGGCGGAGTCCGAAGGGCGGGCGGGCCGTTGACAGGGGGAGGGGCATCGGGAAGGGTCTGGAGGCATGCAGCCACCGCGTGACCTGCGGGTCCGTCTTGTGGAGCGCCGCCACGTCGACCTGGTCCGTGTCGCGAGCGCCATCTGTCGTCGCGTCTGACGCGCCCCGCCACGCCCTGAGGCTCCCCCCTCAGCCTTCCGGTTGATCCGACACGTCCCGAACTGCCCCTCCCCGCACCTCGGCGACCCCGGTCCCGGTTCCCCCACTCCTCGCGGCACCACGCATCCCGTGGCGCCCGCCCCCCTGCCCTGGAGCACCCCTGTGACCTCCTTCGACCCCCCGCTGTCCCGCCGCGCCTTCGGCGGTACGGCCGCCGGGGCCGCCGCGGCCCTCGGACTGTCCGCCACCGACGCCGCTGCCGACGGCGCCGCGACCCCGCCCGCCGAACGCCCGTTCCGCGCCGCCGGCAAGCCCGGTCGCGGTGCCCGCCGCCCCAACGTGCTGTTCATCCTGGGCGACGACCTGGGTTGGGCCGACCTCTCCTCCTACGGCGCTCCGGAGATCCGTACGCCGAACCTGGACCGGCTCGCCCGGCAGGGCGTGCGCTTCACCGACGCGTACAGCGGCTCCGCGACCTGCTCGCCCACCCGGTTCAGCCTCTACACCGGCCGCTACCCGGGCCGCACGAAGGGCGGACTCGCCGAGCCGATCGCGGACCGGTCGGTAGGACTCGAACCCACCCACCCCACCCTCGCCTCGCTGCTGCGCGACACCGGGTACCGGACCGCCCTGATCGGCAAGTGGCACTGCGGCTACCTCCCCGACTACAGCCCCACCCGGTCCGGTTGGGGGGAGTTCTTCGGCAACTTCGGCGGGGCGCTGGAGTACTACTCCAAGCTCAGCTCCCGCGGTGAGTACGACCTCTACGAGGGCGACGCCGAGTACGGCGACCTGCGCTATTACACCCGCATCCTGACCGAACGGGCCGTCGAGTACGTCAGCCGCGACCACGGGCGCACCCCCTGGCTCCTCAACCTCAACTTCACCACCCCGCACTGGCCGTGGATAGCCGACGGCGACGAGGAGGCCAGCGCCGAGATCGTCCGCCGCATCAAGTCCGGTGACGTGCGGGCGCTGCGGCACCAGGACGGGGGCTCGCTCGCGAAGTACCGGCAGATGGTCGAGGACCTCGACCGCTCGGTCGGCAAGGTGCTCACCGCCCTGAAGCGGTCCGGGCAGGAGGACGACACCCTGGTGTTCTTCGCCAGCGACAACGGCGGCGAACGCTTCTCGTACAACTGGCCGCTCAGCGGCAACAAGGGCTCGCTCCAGGAGGGCGGCATCCGGGTGCCGTCGGTCCTGCGCTGGCCCGCGCGGATCGACGGCGGGCAGGTCAGCCGGGTCCCGGTGTACTCGCCCGACTGGACGGCGACCCTCCTGGACGTGGGCGGCGCCCGCCCCCACCCCGCGTACCCCCTGGACGGCGTCAGCCTCGCCGGCTATCTGCTGGACGGCACCGAGGCACCCGAGCGTGACCTGTTCTGGCGGGTCCGGGGCGAGCGGGCGCTGCGCCGCGGCGACTGGAAGTACTACCGCGGCAAGGACGGCAGGGACCGCCTCCACGACCTGTCGGAGGACGTCCGCGAGCAGGCCGACAAGGCCCCCGTACGCCCCGAACTCCTCGCGGACCTGAAGTCCGCGTGGGAGCGGATCGACCAAGGCTTGCTGCCGTACCCCGCCCCGGCTTGAGCGGCCCGGTCGCAGCCGCCCGCTGACGGCTGCGACCAGGCCGACCGGCCTTGGCGACCAGGCCGATCAGACGGTGCCGAACTCCCCGTCCTTGACGCCTGCGACGAAGGCGGTGAAGGCGTGGGCGGGGAGGTGGAGTATGGGTCCGCTGGGGCCCTTGGAGTCGCGGACGGGGACGGTGCCGTTCGAGTACGCGAGGTTGGCGGCAACCTCGATGCAGGCGCCGCCGTTGCTGCTGTACGAGGACGTGAACCAGCAGGGGGATTCGGTCGTCACGGGGTGCCCTTTCGTAATTGGTTGATCATGTCAACCGATGCCGCCTGGGCGAGCGATTCGGCCTGCAACTGATGGTATGCCGTGAGCAAGTTCAGTACGGACTGGGTGCCACGCTCCAGATGGCCCTGATGCGCTGACTCTGCGTACGACAAGACGGAGAGGTTCCGCATGGTCAGGATGTAGAGCGGAAGATCGAACGCTCGTCGTTCACCGAGTTCGTACGGGGCCACTTGGAAGATCGTGGAAGGTAGCGCGGCGAACTCCTCCAGGCGGCGCAACTGCGCCGCCATGACTTTGGGTCCGCCGACTGGCCTGCGGATGCAGCTCTCGTCCAGCACGGCGTGGACCATCGGTGCCGGGCTGCGCTCTAGCGAGGCTTGCCGCCGAGACAAGAGTGACAGTCGCTCTTCTGCTTGTTGGTCGGTGATCGCTCCTCGTTGCACGGCACCGGAGGCAATGGCCGCTGCATACTCGGGCGTCTGGAGCAGCCCGGGCACAATCCCCAGCTCAAACAGCCTGATCTCGATCGCGCGCTCTTCGTGCACGACGAACTGGGGGAACCCATCCAGGATCGCCGTCTGACGTGCGCGTTGGCTCAGTTGTTCGAACCTGTTGCCAGTCCCCAAGATTCTGTCAGCGTTCCGAGCAAAATGGGGAGTTGGGGATCGACGGCCAGTTTCCACGGCAGAGATATGCGTTCCGGAGCACCGAAGCTGCTTAGCTAGCTCGTCCTGCGTCCACCCACGCTCATCCCGCAGCATGCGCAACCGTTGCCCGAACAGGGCATTAGGCGACTGGTCAGGGTCAAGCTCTTTGCGGTTCAAAGCGTTTCACCATTCCCCAAGCAGATTCCGCAAGTTGAAGACCTAGCCACCCTAGGTCACGCTGAGTACTCCTGGTAGCAGAGTCGCTACGAAGAGGAGTCGCTTTCGTGTCTATTGACGAACTCCGGGTCGGTGACCTCGTGTTCGACACCGTGCGGGGTGTCGTGGGGGTGGTGATGGATGTGACGTGGGGTCCGGTGTATCTCCGTCCGCCGGGGGGTGGGGTCGAGTGGCACGTGTGTCGTGAGGATGTGCGTGTGGCGACGGTGGTGGATCGGTTGCGGCCGGCGTTGGCGGAGTCGAACGTGCGCAGCAGTCGGGGTGGTGGGCTGCGGTGAGCCGGAGGTTTCGTCACATCGAGTGGACGTTGCGGCGGTTGGACTTCTGGGGGGCGCGTGCGTACGTGCAGTGCGTGTCGGGGTCGCCGTTGTGTGGTGCGGTGCCGCCGCGGGGGCCGGAGTGTCGGTCGGACGAGGGTTCGTTGCGGTGGGCGGAGTCGCATTTCCGGGAGACGGGTCATCGTCGGTTCGACCGGGCGTTGTTCGAGACGGTGCAGTGGGACCCGCCGGATGACGTCGACCCGCGCACGCTCCCCGGGGTGGAGACGTAGTGACACGTGACGCGCTGCTCGGCGGGCCGCCCGCCGAGTCCGGTGCGCACTGTTGCCTCTGCGGTTGCTGGACCGCGGCTCCCGTGGTGATCGGGTACGGCAGCCAGAGCGGCGCGAACTTCGTCACGCACCGGGTCTGCCCCCGCCACGTGCACACCACGGGACCGTGCACCGCGAACCACGACACGGACGGCTGACCTCGCCCCGCCTAGCATGGGGCGATGGACGAGATCGATGGTGTCGAGGTCGTGGCGTTCGTGGACGACGAGGCGTTCGACGGCTGGTTGGGGACGCACCACGCGCGGCACGAGGGCGTGTGGGTCAAGGTCGCCAAGAAGGGCTCCGGGATCGCGTCCGTGACGTCCGACGAACTGGTCGACGTGGGGCTGTGCTGGGGCTGGATCTCCGGTCAGCGCAGGTCGCTCGACACCTCGTACTACCTACAGAAGTACGTGCCGCGACGCCCCAAGAGCCTGTGGTCGCAGGTCAACGTCGACAAGGTCAGCGTCCTTGCGGCGGCCGGCCGGATGCGCGAGCCGGGTTTGGCGCAGGTGCGCAAGGCGCAGGCGGACGGACGTTGGGCCGCAGCGTACGCACCGCAGTCGACGGCGGACGTGCCCGAAGAGCTGGCGGCGGCACTCGCTGCGGACCCCCGAGCGGCCAGCGCCTTCGCCGCACTCGAAAAGACCGCGAAGTACCTGGTGATCCTGCCCCTGCTCCAGGCGCTGACCCCGGAGGCCCGCGAGGCCGCGGCGGAACGCGCCGTGCGGGCGCTGATCGCGGGCGCTTAGCGGGGAGTTCGAGCGCGGCTCCGCTCCGGTTCCCCGCGCCCCTACCGGGGCCCGTCCAGTCGCCCCGACGGCGGCAGCCAGCGAACCGCACGGGGACAACGCACCCCCAGCGGAACGCCCCGCAAGGGGCGCGGGGAACGGCGCGGCCAACCACAGCGCACCCGCACAGGACAGCGCACCCCAGCGGAACGCCCCGAAGGGGGCGCGGGGAACTGCGCGAGCAACCCCCACGCACCCGCACGGGACAACGCACCGCACGGGCGCCCCCCCAGGGGGGGCACGGGGGCCCAAACCCCCGCACCCCACAGGAGCGCTGTCAGCCGGCAGCCCCGTCCGCACCCTGCGCACGCAACGCCCGCTCCACCCCGGACCGCGCCTCGGACACGAGCCGCGCCAGCCCCGCCCCGGGCCGCGCCGCCGCGACCCACGCGTCCGTCGCCTCGACGGTCCCCGCGGAGACCTGGAGCGCCGGGTACAGACCCACCGCGACCTGCTGGGCCATCTCGTGGGACCGTGCCTCCCACACCCCGGCGATCGCCTCGAAGTACTTCGCCGTGTAGGGCTCCAGCAGCTCCCGCTGGTCCGTCTGCACGAACCCGCCGATGACGGCCTCCTGCACCGCGTTCGGCAGCGCGTCGGACTCCACCACGGAGGCCCACGCCTCGGCCTTCGCCTCGGCGGTCGGCCGGGCGGCCCTCGCGGTCGCCGCATGGCGCTCGCCCGCCGCCGTGCGGTCCCGCTCGTACTCGCCGGCGATCTCCGTCTCGTCGAACCGGCCGACCGCCGCGAGCCGCTGCACCAGCGCCCAGCGCAGCTCCGTGTCGACGGCGAGGCCCTCGATCGACTGGGTGCCGTCCAGGAGCGCGTCGAGCAGGTCCAGCTGCTCGGGGGTGCGCGCGGTCGCCGCGAACGCCCGCGCCCACGCCAACTGGTGGTCACTGCCCGGCTCGGCCGCCCGCAGGTGCGCCAGCGTCGCCTCGGTCCACCGGGTGAGCCCGGCCTCCCGCCAGCCGGGCGCCGCGTACAGGTCCAGGGCGAGCTTCGCCTGCCGCTGGAGCGACTGGACGACGCCGATGTCGGACTCCTTGGCGATGCCGGACAGCACCAGCTCCAGGTACTCCCGGGTCGGCAGCTCGGCGTCCCGGGTCATGTCCCAGGCCGAGGCCCAGCACAGCGCGCGCGGCAGCGAGTCGGCGAAGTCGCCCAGGTGCCCGGTGACGTACGCCAGCGACTCCTCGTCCAGGCGGACCTTCGCGTACGACAGGTCGTCGTCGTTGAGGAGGACCACCGCGGGCCGCGCGGTGCCCACGAGCTGCGGCACGGGGGTCAGCTCGCCGTCCACGTCCAGTTCGATCCGCTCGCCGCGCACCAGCTTCCCGGCGGCGTCCGGCGCGTACAGGCCGATGGCGATGCGGTGCGGGCGCAGTGTCGGCTCGCCCTTCGCGCCGGCGGGCAGCGCGGGCGCCTCCTGCCGGACCGCGAAGGAGGTGATGACGCCGTCCGCGTCGGTCTCGATCTCGGGGCGCAGGACGTTGATGCCGGCCGTCTCCAGCCACAGCTTCGACCAGTTCTTCAGGTCCCGCCCGGAGGTCTCCTCCAGCGCGCCCAGCAGGTCGGACAGGCGCGTGTTGCCGAAGGCGTGCTGCTTGAAGTACTGCTGCACGCCCTTGAAGAACTCGTCCCGGCCGACGTACGCGACGAGCTGCTTGAGGACGGACGCGCCCTTGGCGTAGGTGATCCCGTCGAAGTTGACGAGGACGTCGTCCAGATCGCGGATCTCGGCCATGATCGGGTGCGTCGACGGCAGCTGGTCCTGGCGGTACGCCCAGGTCTTCATCGAGTTCGCGAACGTGGTCCACGAGTGCGGCCAGCGGGAACCCGGCGCGTCCGCCTGGCAGGCGATGGAGGTGTACGTGGCGAAGGACTCGTTCAGCCACAGGTCGTTCCACCACTCCATGGTGACCAGGTCGCCGAACCACATGTGCGCCAGCTCGTGGAGAATCGTCTCCGCACGCACCTCGTACGCCGCGTCCGTCACCTTCGAACGGAACACGTACTGGTCGCGGATGGTCACCGCGCCCGCGTTCTCCATGGCGCCCGCGTTGAACTCCGGCACGAACAGCTGGTCGTACTTGGCGAACGGGTACGCGTAGTCGAACTTCTCCTGGAACCAGTCGAAGCCCTGCCGGGTGACCTCGAAGATCGCGTCCGAGTCCAGGAACTCGGCCAGCGACGGACGGCAGTAGATGCCCAGCGGCACGGACTGCCCGTCCTTCTCGTACACGCTGTGCACCGAGTGGTACGGGCCGACGATCAGGGCCGTGATGTACGTGGAGATCCGCGGCGTCGGCTCGAAGCTCCAGACGTCGTCCTTGGGCTCCGGCGTCGGCGAGTTGGAGATCACCGTCCAGCCGGTGGGCGCCTTCACGGTGAACTGGAAGGTGGCCTTGAGGTCGGGCTGCTCGAACGACGCGAACACCCGGCGCGCGTCCGGCACCTCGAACTGCGTGTACAGATAGGCCTGCTGGTCCACCGGGTCGACGAAGCGGTGCAGGCCCTCGCCGGTGTTCGTGTACGCGCAGTCCGCGACCACCCGCAGTTCGTTGCGCCCGGCCAGCAGGCCCGGCAGCGCGATCCGCGAGTCCGCGAAGACGGTCGCCGGGTCGAGGGCGGTGCCGTTCAGGACCACCTCGTGCACCGTGGGGGCGACCAGGTCGATGAAGGTCCCGGCCCCCGCCTCGGAGCTGTCGAAGCGGACGGTGGTCACCGAGCGGTAGGTGCCGCCCTCCTGCGCGCCGCTGAGATCGAGGTCGATCCCGTACGAGTCCACGGTGAGCAGGGAGGCGCGGCGCTGCGCTTCCTCACGGGTCAGATTCGTGCCAGGCACGCGGTCATCTCCTAGGTCGCATGACGATTCGTGACGTTTCCCGTCATCCTTCCACGGTCTTCGGACCACCCGCCCGGGGATATCCGGGTGCCGCGCCGGGCGGCCACGAGGTCCGAATTCCGCCGGGAAGGTGCCCGTACCCACGGCACGCTGGAGTCATGACGATCACCGAGCTCCGATACCGACCCGGGCCCATCGACCCGGCCGCCCTCGCCCGGCTGCGGACCACCGACGACGCGGGCCGCCCCTGCGCCGGCCACCTCGACCCGGAGGGCGGCGCCCCGCTGCGCTGCTGCCTGCGCCGCAGCCGCGCGGGCGAGTCGATCGCCCTGGTGGCGTACGCCCCGCTGCGCCGCTGGGCCGCCGCGCACGGGGCGTCCCCGGGGGCGTACGACGAGCAGGGACCCGTCTTCATCCACACCGAGGACTGCGGCGGTCCGGCGGCCGGGGCCGACGGTTACCCCTTCGCCCGCCCCGGGGTGCTGCGCACCCTGCGCCGGTACGACGCCGGGGGCCGGATCGTCGGCGGGCGGCTCCTGGAGGTCCCCGAGGACGACACCCGGGGTTTCGACGAGGCGCTGGACGAGGCGTTCGCCGATCCGGCGGTCGTCCAGGTCCACGTCAGGGCCGTGGAGTACGGCTGTCTGCTGTTCACCGTCGACCGTCCGACCACGTAGGACACGGGTCGGGACGCGGACCGGCGAGAGGGGAACCGTCCAGCGGTAGGGCCGTTGCGCGGTCGGGCCCCGGGGTGCTTCGCCCCGGGGCCTTGACAGTCGCCCCGTACGGAATGAATATTCATTCCGTGCCCCGTCCTTCCCCTGACCTCGTCTCCCGACTCCTCGACTCCGCCCTCGTCCTCTTCGCCGAACGCACCTACGAGGGCACGCAGATGCCCGCCGTGGCGCAGCACGCGCAGGTCGGCGTGGGCAGCATCTACCGCTACTACCCCAGCAAGGAGGCCCTCGGCAACGCCGTGTTCCGGCACGCCAAGGGGGGCCTGCTCGCCGAGCTGCACGCGGTCACCGCGCAGCGCGCCGCCTCACCCCGGGAGGAGTTCGCGCAGGTCTGGCGGGGCTTCGTCCGCTTCGCCGGGGCCCATCCGGCGGCCTTCGCCTTCCTGGACCACCAGCAGCACGACACCTTCCTCGACGCCGAGAGCCGTGCGGTGGCCGCCGAGATCGACGCCTTCGCCGCGGACTTCATCGAACGGGGCCAGCGCGCGGGCGCGATCCGCGAGGGCGCCGCCCCCGTGCTCGTCGCCCTCGCCCTCGGCGCGTTCGGCGGCCTGCTCAAGAGCATCCGCCCCCTGCCCGTCACCGATCTGCCCCCCGAGGCCCTGGCCGACGCCGAATCCGCCGTCTGGGACCTCCTGCACCGGAAGCCGTGAACCGTGACCGCACTCGCCCCCGCCCTCATCACCGGCTGCTCCTCCGGCATGGGCCGGCAGACCGCCCTCGCCCTGCACCGCAAGGGCCACCCCGTCTACGCCACCGCCCGCCGCCCCGACGACCTCGCCGCACTCGCGGCCGAGGGCATCACCACCCTGGCGCTGGACGTCACCGACGAGCAGTCGATGGCCGCCGCCGTGACCCGGGTGGAGGACGAGCACGGCGCGGTCGGCGTCCTGGTCAACAACGCCGCCTACGGCCTCCACCTCCCCGTCGAGCTCGCCCGCCCCGAAGAGGTCCGGGCCCAGTTCGAGACCAACGTCTTCGGCCTGGTCCGCCTCGTCCAGCTGGTCCTGCCCGCCATGCGGGCCGCCGGCACCGGGCGGATCGTCAACATCTCCTCCATGGGCGGACGGTTCTCGCCGCCGGGCGGCGGCTTCTACCACGCGACCAAACACGCCGTGGAAGCCCTCAGCGACTCGCTGCGCCTGGAGGTCGCCCCCTTCGGGATCAAGGTCGTGGTCGTCCAGCCGGGCCCCACCCTCACGGACTTCGCCGACACGGCCGTCACCACCATGCACGGCCCCGCCGACCACGACCCGTACGGGACCTTCCGCGCGGAACTCGCCGACATGTACACCCACAAGACGTTCACCCGCCGAGGCGGCGCGGTACCCGTCGAAACGGCGACCAGGACCATCGTCCGCGCCGCCACCACGGCACGCCCCCGGGCCCGCTACGCGATCGGCACCGTGGCCCGGACGGTGCTGACCGCGCGCCGGCTGCTGCCCGACGCCGCCTTCGACGCGGCGCTGCGCCGCAGCTTCCCGCTCCCGGCCGCCACCCGGTAGGGGGTGGCGCCGCCCCCGGTCCGTGCGTTCTCATACGGGGGGAGCGGGCGGGCGCCCTTCCACGGCGCCCGCCCGTTCCCCCTGCATGCCCCGATCCGTCAGTCGCCTTCCAAACGGAAGTCGAAGACGGAGGAGTCGAAGCGGCTGTAGCCCTCGTAGTCGACGAGGTCGTACAGGTCGCGACGGTGCTGCATCTCGTCGAGCCGGCTGGTCAGCGAACCCTGGTCGAGCAGGGTGTGCAGACCGCGGTCCGCCGCCCCCATGGCCAGCCGCAGCAGCGAGACGGGCCAGATCACGATGTTGACCCCGACGTCCCTGAGCTGGTCGACGGTGAACAGTTCGCTCTTGCCGAACTCGGTCATGTTCGCGAGGATCGGCACGTCGACCGCCGCGCGCACCCGGGCGAACTCGTCCAGGGTGCGCAGCGCCTCCGGGAAGATCGCGTCCGCACCTGCGTCCACCAGCTGACGCGCCCGCTCGACCGTCGCCTCCAGACCCTCGACCGCCCGTACGTCGGTGCGCGCCATGATGAGGAAGTCGGGGTCGCGCCGCGCGTCGACGGCGGCCCTGATCCGGCGCATCGCGCTGCCCGCGTCCACGACCTGCTTGCCGTCGAGGTGACCGCAGCGCTTGGGGTTCACCTGGTCCTCGATGTGCAGACCCGCGAGGCCGGCGTTCTCGAGTTCCTGGACGGTGCGGGCGACGTTCATCGGTTCCCCGAAGCCGGTGTCGGCGTCGGCGAGCGTGGGCAGGTCGGTGACCCGGGTGATCTGACGGGTGCGGCCGGCGACCTCGGTGAGCGTCGTCAGCCCGATGTCGGGAAGTCCCAGTTCGGCGCTGAGCACCGCACCCGACACGTAGACGCCCTCGAATCCGTGGCGCTCGATCAGCCGCGCCGACAGGGGGTTGAAGGCGCCGGGCAGCCGGAGCAGTTCACCGGAGGCCAGCCGTGCGCGGAAGGCCCGGCGGATGTCCGCATCGGTTCGCTTCGTGTAGAGCATCGACGGCTCCTCAGAAGATTCCGGGGAGGCCGGCGGGCGGCAACTGCCCCGCACCGGCGACGAAGGTCAGGTCACGGACCTCGTCCGCCCCCAGCTCCGGGAGCCGCAGCGCCAGATCGAGGAACCGCTTCACCTCGGCCTCCCCGAGGACGGGCGTCGCCAGGGTGCGGAACTTCTCCACGTAGTCCTCCCGGCCGAAGGGACGGGCGCCGGCGGGGTGCGCGTCCGCGACGGCGATCTCGTCCTCGACGGTGCGCCCGTCGACCAGCGTCACGACGATGCGCCCGCCGTAGGACTGGCTGTCGCCGCCCGCGTGGTACCGCTCCGTCCACACCGGGTCCTCGACGGTGGTGATCTTCTGCCAGAGGGCGACCGTGTCGGGGCGCGCGGCCCGCTCGGGGGCGTACGAGTCGACGTGGTGCCAGCGCCCGTCCTGCAAGGCGACGGCGAGGATGTAGGGCAGGGAGTGGTCCAGCGTCTCGCGCGAGGCGTACGGGTCGTACTTCTGCGGGTCGTTCGCGCCCGACCCGATGACGTAGTGCGTGTGGTGGGATGTATGCACGACGAGGGATTCGACCTTCGCCGGGTCGGCCACCTCGGGGTGCTCCCGGAGCAGTTTGCGGGCCAGGTCGATCCACGCCTGGGCCTGGTACTCGGCCGAGTGTTCCTTCGTGTAGCTGAGCAGGATGGCTTCCTTGGCCTCCCCCGGAGCGGGCAGCGGCACCTCGTAGCGCCCCTCCGGTCCGTCGAGCAGCCAGGCGATGACCCCGTCCTCGCCCTCGTAGATCGGCGCCGGGCTGGTCTCCCCGCGCATCGCCCGGTCCACCGCCTCGACCGCGAGCTTCCCCGCGAAACCGGGCGCGTACGCCTTCCACGAGGAGATCTCGCCCTTGCGGGACTGCCGGGTCGTGGTGGTGGTGTGCAGGGCCTGACCGACGGCCTGGTAGACCACCTCGGTGGACAGGCCGAGCAGGGTGCCGATGCCGGCCGCGGCCGACGGGCCGAGGTGCGCGATGTGGTCGATCTTGTGCCGGTGCAGGCTGATGGCCCGTACCAGGTCGATCTGCAACTCGTAGCCGGTCGCGATGCCGCGGACGAGGGCGCGTCCGTCCTTGCCGGCGTGCTGGGCCACCGCGAGGACCGGCGGGATGTTGTCGCCGGGGTGGGAGTAGTCGGCGGCCAAGAAGGTGTCGTGGTAGTCGAGTTCACGGACGGCCACCCCGTTGGCGTACGCCGCCCACTCGGGGCTGGTGCGCACCTCGGGGCCCAGGCCGAAGACCGTGGCACCCGCGCCGCCGCGGCTCGGTGCGTGCGACAACGCCTGGGCGCGCGCCGAGGAGGGGGCCGAGCGGCCTATCGAGGCGGCGGCCACCGCCGCGTTGTCGATGACGCGGTTGACGATCATCTCGACCACGGGGTCGGTGACTTCGACCGGGTCGGTGGCAACCTGCGCCATCTTCCAGGCCAGTTGATCCTCGCGCGGAAGGTTCTCCTCGCTGCGGTGGGACCGGAGGGAATGGTTGTTCATCGGGGCTTCTCCGTTGTGCTGGTGGGGTGGTGCTCCTCGAAGGCGTCCCGCTCGGCGGGACGCCAGGACTGGCGGAAGTGCTCCACGCCGTTGTGCAGATGGACGTGCGTGGCGTGGCGGGCGAGCGCGGCGTCACCGCGGGAGATGGCCCGCGCGATGAGCGCGTGCTCCGCGGCGGAGGCTTCGAGCCTGGCCTGGGAGTGGCCGGCCATGCGCCGCACCCGGGCGACGTGGGTCCGCAGGTTCTCCATCGCGTCGATGAGGAACGAGTTGTCCGTCGCCTGGTTGACGGCCTCGTCGAAGCTCCTGATGAGCGCGAAGTAGTCGCTCACCTGTTCGTCGGAGACGGCGGGGCCCCGCAGGACGGCGTTCCACCGCGCGAAGCTGTCCTCGAAGGCGGCGAAGACCGCGGATTCGCCGCGGGCGGCGGCGAGTTGGGCGGCCTGGGCCTCCAGGCAGGCGCGCAACTCGAACAGGCTGCGTACGTCACGGTCGTTGACCTGGGTGACCACGACGCCGCGTTTGCCGGACGGCTCGACGAGCCCCTCCGCGACCAGCCTGCTCAGTGCCTCGCGGACCGGCGTGCGGGAGACCCCGAGCCGCTCGGACTGTTCCACTTCTAAGAGGGGAGCACCGGGGGGCAGGTCGCCGTCGAGGATCTCCGACCGCAGCTGTGCGTACGCACGTCCTGCGGCGGTGGGGGAAGAGGTCGGCATGAGCCGGAGTGTATACACGGCTGAGGCGCTTGGTCACGAGCGGGGCGCAAAGTGAAGAGAACTCTTGTGGACACCCCTTGGCGTGTATACATTCCGTCTCTCAAGAGAGCCCACCCTCCCAGTCGAGAGACAAGGTCGTCTCAATGAAGAACACCCGCGTTGCCGTCGCCATCGCCGTGGTCGCCGTCACTTCCCTGAGCGCGTGCAGCGACTCCTCGGGTGACAAGAAGGACGGAGAGGCCCAGGCGATCAACCGCCTGGAGATCATCGCGCCCGCGGCGCCCGGCAGCGGCTGGGACCAGGCGTCCCGCGCGACCCAGGAAGCGCTGAGATCCGCCAAACTCGCGACGTCGCCGGAGGTGAAGAACGTCCCGGGGGCTTCCGGCACCGTCGCCCTCGCGCAGGTCGCGCCCCAGAAGGGCAAGGAGGACCTCTGGATAGCCTCGGGGCTCGCCATGATGAGCGGCGTCATCAGCAACGGCACCAACGTCACGCTCGACAACCTCACCCCGCTCGCCCGCCTCATGGGCGAGTACGAGGTCATCGTCACGCCGAAGGACTCGCCCTACAAGTCCGTGGAGGACCTGTTCAAGGCGATCAAGGACAACCCGAAGTCCGTCTCCATCGCGGGCGGCTCCGCCGGCAGCGCCGACCACATCTACGTCGGCCTGCTCGCCAAGTACTACGGCGTCGACCCCGCCGAGGTGAACTACGTCCCCTACAGCGGTGGCGGCGAGGCGACCACGGCGATCCTCGGCGGCAAGGTCCAGGCCGGCGTCTCGGGCCTGAGCGAGTTCTCCGCCCAGGTGACGGAGGGCAACCTGAAGGGCCTCTACGTCTCCTCGCTGAAGCCCGTCGAGGGGGTCAAGTTCGCCGAGACCGCCCTCGACGTCAGCCCGACCCTCGAATTCCAGAACTGGCGCTCGATGATGGCCCCCAGCGGCCTCGACGACGCGACCAAGGACAAGTACGTCGACGCGCTGAAGAAGATGCACGGCTCGGCGAACTGGAAGGCCGCGCTCAAGAAGCACGCCTGGAACGACAACTTCATCGCCGGTGACGAGTTCGCGACCTGGCTCAAGGAAGAGAACACCCGGGTGAAGGAAGTCCTCGACCAGCTCGGCCTGTCCAAGAAGTGACCGCAACTCCCTGGTGGGTGCCCGGCGAACGGCGGGCACCCACCCACCTCGGCGTGAGAAAGGCACACCCATGAGCACCCGCTCGACATCTCCCGAGTCCTCCCCCACCCGGCCCCGCGAACAGCGCAGGGCGGCCTTGGGAGAGTGGGCCATCACCGCAGGACTCCTGGCCATCGGGGTGGTCATCCTGCTCGACGGCCTCGGGCAAGCGGCCTCGACGTCCGCCTCGGGGGTGGGCGCCGGCTTCACGCCGAAGGTGGTCGGCGTCCTGCTGATCGCGCTCTCGCTGGCGCTCGGCGTCCAGGTGGCCCGGGGCCGGCGCGGTGAGGCCGACTCCGGAGAGGGCGACGTCGACGTCCGCACCACCCGGTGGATACCGCTCGCCGTCTGCGTGGCGGCCGTGCTCATCTTCATCGCCGGTGTCGAATCGCTCGGCTACGTCATCGTCTCCGCGCTGGCGTTCTGGCTCACCGCCTGGGCCATGGGCGCCCGCAGCCACCTCAAGTCGGCGGGCATCGCGGTCGTGCTGTCCCTCGTGGTGTACCTCGTCTTCACCCGGGCCCTCGGCATCTCGCTGGCCCCCGGCGTCCTGGAAGGGGTGCTCTGATGTCGGGTTGGGACGGACTCCTCCACGGGCTCTCGCTCGCGGTCACCCCGGAGAACTTGCTCTTCGCGCTGATCGGCACCATCGTCGGCACGCTCATCGGCGTCCTGCCGGGCATCGGCCCCGCGCTGACCATCGCCCTGTTGCTGCCGATGACCTACGGGCTCGAACCGGCCTCCGCCTTCATCATGTTCGCCGGCATCTACTACGGCGCCATGTACGGCGGATCGACCACGGCGATCCTGCTGAAGACCCCCGGCGAGTCCGGCTCGGTCATCACCGCGATCGACGGCAACAAGATGGCCCGACGGGGGCGCGGCGCCGCCGCCCTCGCCACGGCCGCCATCGGCTCGTTCATCGCCGGCACCATCGCCACGCTGCTGCTGGCGTTCTTCGCGCCGTGGATGGTCAAGGTCGCGGTGCACCTCGGCGCCGAGGACTACTTCGCGCTCATGGTCGTCGCCTTCCTCACCGTCAGCGCACTCGTGGGCGGTTCGCCCTTGCGCGGACTCGTGTCAATGACGCTCGGCCTGGGCGTCGGACTCGTCGGACTCGACTTCCAGAGCGGTCAGCAGCGCCTGACCTTCGGCGAGGTGTCCCTCCTCGACGGGATCGACACCGTCGTGCTGATCGTCGCGCTCTTCGCCCTGGGCGAGGTGCTCTACGTCGCCGCGCACCAGACGTCGAGCCGCTTCGACGTGATGCGGGTGAACAAGGGCAAGAGCTGGATGACCCGCGACGACTGGCGGCGCGCCTGGCGGCCGTGGCTGCGCGGAACCTCCATCGGCTTCCCGCTCGGGGTGATCCCCGCGGGCGGCTCCGAGATCCCGACGTTCCTCTCGTACACCCTCGAACGCAAGCTGTCGAAGCGCCCCAAGGAGTTCGGTCAGGGCGCCATCGAGGGGGTCGCCGGACCGGAGGCCGCGAACAACGCCAACGCCGCCGGCACCCTGGTGCCGCTGCTGACCCTCGGCATCCCGACGTCCGCCACGGCCGCCGTCATCCTGGTCGCCTTCCAGCAGTACGGCATCCAGCCCGGTCCGCAGCTGTTGGACACCCAGTCGGCGCTGGTCTGGGGCCTCATCGCCAGCCTGCTGATCGCCAACGTCATCCTGCTCGGCCTGAACCTGCCGCTGATCGGCCTCTGGGTGAAGATCCTGGAGATCCCGAAGCCGTACCTCTTCGCCGGCATCATGATCTTCGCCCTGCTCGGCACCTACGCCGTGAACGGCAGCGCGTTCGACGTCGGGGTCCTGCTCGTCTTCGGACTCGCCGGATACCTCATGCGCCGGTTCGGCTTCCCCGTCTCGCCCATGATCGTGGGGGCGATCCTCGGCCCGCTGGCGGAGGTCCAGCTGCGCCGGGCGCTCGACATCGCCGGCGGCGACGTCACCACGCTGGTGTCCACGCCGTTCACGATCGTCGTCTACACCACGCTGGCCGTGGTCCTGTTCGGAGGGTTCCTGCTCCGCAGGCGCCCCGCCCGGTACGAAGCCCCTGTCGGCGCCGCCCACGCACACACCCCCGCCGGTCCCACCGGTCCGGTCGCCCCCTTCACCTCCGCAACCCCCGTCCCCCCGGCAACTCCCACTGCCCCCACGACCCCCGTCACCCCTGCCGTCCCGGAGGCCCCCCAGGCCCCCCAGCATCCCCACGTGCCCCAGCAGCCCGAGGCCCCGCAGGCCCCGCAGTCTCCGGAACCCCCGGAGTCCCCGGGCCGCTGAGCACCCGCACCCCCTCCACCCGTCCCGCTCGCACGCGGCGTTGTTCCCGGGCCCGACCGTGTCGAGCCTGGGGACATGACCACCGACCTGAGTGGACCACCGTCCGCAGCCCGCCCCCTGACTCCGGCCCGGGGGCGGGCCGCCGTCTTCGCCGTCGCAGCCGCCACCTTCACCGTCGTCACCACGGAGATGCTGCCCGTCGGCCTGCTGAGCCCCCTCGGCGCGGGGCTCGGCGTCCTGGAGGGCACGGCCGGGCTCGCCGTCACCCTGCCGGGCGTCGTCGCCGCCGTCACCGCCCCGCTGTTCCCGACGCTCGCCGGCCGCCTCGACCGCCGGACCCTGCTGTGCGGGCTGCTGCTGTTACTGGCCGCCGCCAACCTCGTCTGCGCGTTGGCCCCCTCCTTCGGGGCGCTGCTGGCCGCCCGGGTCGCCGTCGGCGTCGCCATCGGCGGGGTGTGGACCGTCGCCGCCGGACTCGCCCACCGACTGGTGCCCGCGCCCTCGGTCGCCCGCGCCACCGCCGTCGTCTTCAGCGGCATCGCCGTCGCCTCCGTGCTCGGCATCCCGGCGGGCGCACTGATCGGGGACGTCGCGGGCTGGCGGTGGGGGTTCGCCGCGGTGGGCGCCCTCGCCGTCCTCGTCGCCGTGCTGCACGCCGTACTGCTCCCGCCGCTGCCCGCCGGTGCGGCCGTCCGACCCCGCGAGATGACCGCCCTGCTGGGGTTGCCGGCCCTGCGCGCGGGGCTGCTGGTGGTCGCCCTCCTGGTGACCGGACACTTCGCCGCCTACACCTACGTACGGCCGGTACTGGAACGGGTCGACGGGATCGACGCCGGCGCGATCAGCGCCCTGCTGCTCTGCTACGGGGTCGCCGGCGTCATCGGCAACTTCGTCGCCGGAACGGTCGCCGGACGTTCACCGCGACGGGCCCTGCTCGGGATATCGACCGTACTCGCCCTGGCGGTACCGCTGTTGGCGGCGGCGGCCGGGAGCGCCGTGCTCTCCGTCGTACTGCTGGTGGCGTGGGGCCTCGCGTACGGAGGGGTCTCGGTGTCGGCCCAGAGCTGGCTGGTGGGTGCGTTGGGGGGCGGGGGCGCCCGGGCCCGGGAGGCCGCGTCCGGGCTGTTCGCCGGCGTCTTCAACTCGGCGATCGCGCTGGGCGCCGCGGTGGGCGGCGGCTTCGTCGACGTCCTGGGCGAGGCCAGCGTGCTGATCCTCACCGGTACGACGGCCGCCGCCGCCCTCGCCCTGCTCGCCCTGCGCCCGACCGGCCGACGCACCACCGGCTAGCGCGGCGGCCGTTCACCCGGCGCCCGGCCCGTCCCCGTGGGGGCGCAGGTGTGTTGACCCCGGGCGCGAGTGCACTGCGTGCGGCATCCACTCATCGCGACCCGATTGACGTCCGCGCCAAGTCCGTGCCGGATGAAACGGGTGCCCGCCGGGTCCTGACGGACGACGACGGCCGGGCCCGCGCCTCCCCGGAGCGGGCCCGGCCGTGACAGCGGCTCGGCGGCGCGGGCTGCGGCTAGGCGCCGAGCTCCGCGGCGACCAGCTCCGCGATCTGCACGGCGTTCAGCGCCGCGCCCTTGCGGAGGTTGTCCCCGGACAGGAAGAACGCGAGCCCGTGCGCGACGGTCTCGTCCACCCGGACCCGTCCCACGTAGGAGACGTCCTGCCCGGCGGCCTCCAACGGGGTGGGGACGTCCGACAACGCCACGCCGGGCGCCCCGCCCAGCAGCTCGTACGCCCGCTCGACGCTGATCGGCCGCGCGAACCGTGCGTTGACCTGGAGGGAGTGCCCGGTGAAGACCGGCACCCGGACACAGGTCCCGGAGACCTTCAGCTCCGGGATCTCCAGGATCTTGCGCGACTCGTGGCGCAGCTTCTGCTCCTCGTCCGTCTCGTGCGAACCGTCGTCCACGACGGACCCGGCCAGCGGGATCACGTTGAAGGCGATGGGGCGCTGGTACACACCGGGCTCGGGGAACTCGACGGCGTCGCCGCCGTGGGTGAGCCGATCCGCCTCGGCGACGACCTTCTGCGCCTGCCCGTGCAGCTCCGCCACACCGGCGAGCCCGGACCCGGACACCGCCTGGTACGTGGCGACGACGAGCGCCTCCAGACCGGCCTCCTCGTGCAGCGGGCGCAGCACGGGCATGGCGGCCATGGTGGTGCAGTTCGGGTTGGCGATGATCCCCTTGGGCCGGTCGGCGACGGCGTGCGGGTTGACCTCGGAGACCACGAGCGGGACCTCGGGGTCGCGCCGCCAGGCGGAGGAGTTGTCGATCACGACGGGGCCCTGCGCGGCGACCTTCTCGGCGAGCGCCCGGGAGGTGGCGCCGCCCGCGGAGAACAGCACGATGTCCAGACCGCTGTAGTCGGCGGTGGAGGCGTCCTCGACGGTGACCGGCGTGCCCTGCCAGTCGATGGTGGAACCGGCGGACCGCGCCGAGGCGAACAGTCGCAGCTCACTGACCGGGAAGTTCCGGTCGGCGAGCACCTTGCGCATGACCGTGCCCACCTGACCGGTGGCTCCGACGATTCCGACCCTCACGGTGACTCCTTCTGGGTGCTCTGCCCGGACGTGGTGTGCCCGCCCGGGTGTACTTCGGTGTCCGTACCGCGCTGTACGGGGGGTATGGGGTGAATCACCCCCGTACGTACACATCTGCTGACGTACGAGGACGGGCTCACGGTTCCATGATGCGTCTGTCCCCGTCCCGCCTGTCCAATCCTTTGGTCCGCGTTCCGAAAAGTGGGACGGGGAGGACCCGCGGAATCCGCGTCGAACGTTTCGTCGACCTCCGACGTCGTAGGGGGGAACACCGGTCGCCCCCCTCCGGGGCGGTCCGGTGCGAGGGGAGGGGAGAGGCGCCCTTGCTGTGGCGACGGGACCGGAACAGGAACAGGGGCACCGCGGTCGGTGCCGTGCAGCACGTGGAGGTGGGCGCGCTCCGTGGGGACGGGAGACCGCCCCGCCCGCCGGTCGGCGGTCCGGCTGCCCGACCAGCAGCCGAAACGCTGGCCGCGCCGGCGGTCGGGTCCCCCGCCGACCCGGCCGCGGACCCGCTGGACGCGGCCCTGGAACGTCGGGTGCGCGCGATCCTGGCGCTCGGTGGAGTACCGCAGGCGGACCTGCCGGACGGGGTGCAGCAGGTCCGCCTGCGGCTGCTCGAACGCGCGGCCAAGGGCCAGGAGGCCCCCCGCGACGTCGCCGCCTGGGCGGCGGTCGTCGCATCGAACCTCGCCGTGGACTGGCACCGGTCGCGGCGCCGCCAGGAACGCGTCGGGGAACGGCTCGCCTCGCTGCGGACCGAGGAGTCCGGCGCCGGAGAGGACGTCCGCGTCCTGTCGGTCGCCGTGGCGCAGGGCCTGGACGGGCTGCCGGCCCCGCAACGCCAGGTGGTCGTGCTCCGCTTCTACGCCGACCTGCAAGTGCGGGAGATCGCCGAACGGCTCGGTGTTCCGGAGGGCACGGTCAAGAGCCGGCTGTACACGGCGGTACGGGCGCTGCGCGCGCTCCTGCACGAGGACGAGGTGGTGTGAGGTGACCGAGCAAGGGCCCCGAGCCCAAGACGACGTACTGCTGTCGGCGATCCTGGACGAGGCGCTGGCCCCGGAGGCCGCCGCCGACCCGGAGACGGCCGCCGCGCACCGTGCCGCCGTCGACGACGTCGCCGAACTCCGCCGCCAACTGCACCTGCTGGGCGCCGCCCTCGCCGACGAGCCGGCAGCGCCGGTGGAGCCAGCCGAGGAGCCGGTCGAGCCGGTCGAACCGGCCTGGTCGCGCGACCCCGCGAAGGAGGCCCCCGCCCCGACCTCGTCGAGCACCGCCCACGTTCCCCGCCCGCGGCCCAGGACCCAGGGGCGCACCGGGGGGTCTCCGGGGACCTCGCGCCCGCCCGGCCGCTCCCGCGGCCGGCGGCTCGCCCGCAGGTTCGCCGTCGGAGCCTCGGCCCTCGCCTTCCTCGCGGCCCTGGTCACCGGGGTGAGCTGGGTGACCGCGCACGGCACCAACGGCTCCGAGAGCGGGCATGCGAAGTCGATCGAGGCGGGGGAGCCCCAGGCGGCGAAGCCGCCGGGCCGTGCCCAGGGGGACCGGGAGTCGATGAGCCCGGAGGGTTACGTCGCCTGCATGCGGCGGATCGCGGAGGGCGAGGTGACCCGCCGGGAGCTGCATCCGGACGGCACCGGGGTGGAGCTCACGGTGCAGGTGACCCGCTGGTACAAGCCGGCCCGCGGCCCGGCCCGGATCACGTTCCGCATGGACGTCGACGCGGACCCGCAGCTCACGGTCGGCCAACGCACCCTGCTCACCTTCCCCAAGGGCCGGGAGACGCACCCCGACGACTGGGCCACGGGCGCCGACCTGGTCACGCTGCGGACCATGGTGGTGAAGGCCCTGCCCGCCTCCCGGAAGATCGAGTGCGGCAATCGGTCACCACGCCTCTGAAAGATCTCCATGGACGAAACTGGAAGGGTGCGGTCCCTCGCAGATGTTGAGTGAGGTACCGCACCCTTCCGGCCAACTCCAGCTGTGTCTCCGGCCAAACCACGCCATCACTCTGATGGTAACGACCGGAGAGTGTTGTTCCCCCCTACTCTTGATCCGACTCTCAAAGAATCATTTCTCCGGTTGGCCAGTGACTGAAGGTGATGTGCAGCATGTATCTCGTCCTCAAGATCGTTGTGGTGATCTCGATTTTCAGCTTAGTTCTGGGTGTGTTGGGGCACAGGTTCGGCCCGGTCGAAATGGGCTTGGGTACCCTCCTGCTGGCCGCTGCACTGACATTCACTGTGAAGCAGCACGTGTCGTCTCGACAGAATGGTTGAGGTGAAGGATTCCAGGCAAATCTTGGCGACGGGGGCGGCGGCCCCTCGGCCGGAGCGAGTGCATGTCTAATTGTTCGATGCGAGACATGCTGGGGAGCCTGGGAATCTGCCTGAGCGCGAGGTGTTGGCCGTGATAGGTGGTTTATCGCGGCCAACGGCCTTTCGTTGACCTCGGCTGAGCGATGGGTGACGGCGAGACGCTATATCCACCCGCGTCGGGCAGCCTCGGCACCTGCCTGGAACCGGCTTCTGGCCGTCAGTTTCTCGAAGAGTTGAGAGGTGTGACGGCGCACCGTGCGCAGTGACACGTCCAGTTGGCGGGCAATTCCGTCATCTGTGAGGCCAGCTGCGAGCATCCTCAGCAATGCCATCTCGCGACTTCCGAGGGCACCTCGGTCGCTTTCGTTGTGGGGGCTCTCCAGCGGAGATGAGCCAATCCAAACGAGTTCGAACAATTCCTGGAGCGCGTGGGTCGCCGCCGACGCGGTTATTACCGCGACCTCGGCCCCACTTCCGTTTTCGGCGCCTGAAATTGCGACAGTAGAGCGATCGTAGATTACCATGCGTGAAGGTAGCGTAGGTGCTGTTCGAACGTCAGCGCCCAGCGTGGATATCCAGCTGGCGCGACTTGCTTGCGGGGCGCTGTTCCTCATGCTTTCGAGAAGGATGGAGCGTACCGCCAGGTCGCTGCTGAGCGCCTTGCTGATCAAGGCGTCTTCTTGCGGTGATCCTTCGCCGATCAGCTCGAAGTTCCCCAAGATGTCGATCTGTTTCCGGGCCTTCTTGGTCAATGCGAGCAGCTTGGCTTCGGCTGCCTCGACATTGTCGAAGGTCTCTTCCGTGATGGAGCTGTGGCGGGTGGTGAGGTCGGTGTATTTATGTCTGAGTTCAGAGATTGTGGCGCGGTCTCGCGCGAGTTGAGACCGTCTTGCGTCCAACTCGGCCTCGATTCGTTCTATGACCGGTACCAGTCCAACCTCGGGATCGAGAGGGATGTAGCGTCCCGTTTTTTCGGATGAGGCATAGAGTAACGAGTTCTTAATGAGGTGGTGCAAGGCGGATTTCACCTCTGGCGGGCTGATCTGCAAGCTTTCCGCTATTTCGCCGAGTGCCCAGTTCGGGTGTGCCAGGAGGGTCGTGTATACGGCCTGAGCCTTCGAATCTACACCAAACGAGGCAAGGCTGCTCACGGTTCTTTTCAATGCGCTCTCCCCGTAACGCGATGAATCGCCTTCCCATTGTCCATGTGTTGAGTGGCCGTCGGTAGGGCAACAACGGCCAATGCTTGTCGCCTGGTGGCGTAAAGCTTTTCTCCTGCCCTGGATGGGCATTTTCGTGCCGCTTGCTCCTCCTTTGGTCCCATCTAGTGGCGAGCGAGGGGGGTTGCAGTGATGCTTGTCGGCCCAATATTAACTCTCGTGCACACGGGCGCGTCCTGCTTGAAGTAGCTGTGTGTTCGTGCCGACGGTCGGCAGGTGCAGGTCATGTCACTGAGTTGCCTCAGTGATTCCCGCTTTGGATGGGCTCGATGTTCTAGCCTCCTGAGTGATGGCGGCCAGAAGGTGCCGCTCCGGAAAGGCAGGAGAAGATATGTCTGCAGTCATGTGGCAATCAGTTTCCAAGGGAACTGGAACATTGCTCGCCCTGGCGACGGCAGCATCCGTGCTCGTGGCCATCGCACCGGAAGCGCGCGCTTCGGCCGCGCCCGACCCGGCTGTGGTTCAGGCGCTACAGCGCTTGGGGAACGGCACGTGGAGCAACGCTGACGTCGAGTTAATCGCGTCGAACCCCGCGCTCGCCGACAAGGTGCCGGACCCGAGGGTTCCCGCTGCCGTCGACGCAGAGGAGATCGAATACGAAGTCTTCGATGACGGGACGATGCAGGCCATATCGACCACTGGGCTGTCGCAGGCCGACGAGTCCAAGGCGTGGGACGCCGTGAGGTTGCCCGACCTGATCAAGGGGCCGAAGGGGCAGGACGTTTCCGAGGCGGATGAAGTTGAGGTCCCGGAGGAAACCGACCCGGTGTCCGCCGTAGCCGCTGGAGATGCGCGGGCGGCTAATGTGGAGGCGGCTGCCGGCCGTTGGAAGACAAAGCGCGTCTCGATTACGCACAAGAGCCTGCTGGGCACGACGCTCTACAAGTATCACCACCGGGCGCGCTTCAAGTACAACGGGTCAAAGGTGACGGCCTGGGGTGCCCGTTCCGACTACACGTCGAACGAGAACGGGTTCGTCCAGGTGGGCAACCGTACGCGCAATGAGAAGACCCGGCTTCCTGCAGCTTCCGCCCATTCACTGATGAAGCGGCGCATCGATCTCTGCATGCCGGTCTATGGCTGCTACGACACCCTTTACCCCTGGATCAAGATCAAGATGAAGGGGAGTGGCGCGACTTCCCACGACTCCCGTACCTACTGAGGAGTCCCGGGCCTGCCCTTGGGTCTGACACGACCAACGAAAGGGGCCGGCACCCGAACTGGGTGCCGGCCCCGCCGTCGTGCGTTGGTGGTGGCTACGGAGTGATCGTGCCGACCCGCACGCCGCCGACGCCCGCGACGGTCCCGCGCTCGTTGAGCAGCTGGACCTCGCCGCGCAGCTGACGGCCCTCGGCCGCCGGAGCCTTCGCGACGACCTCGGCCGGCACCCGTACGGTGTCACCGAGTCCGAGCGGGTACGTCCGTGACTCGTCGACCGTGACCGAGCCGAGCGAGGGCGCCACGAACAGGTCGAGGTAGTCGTACGCGGTGGGGCCATCCGGCACCGAGTACCCGGCGACCTCCACGACGTACGTCCCGGCGGCCGGGTCGCGCAGCGACACCGCCTCCTCCGAGTTGGCGTCCGCGTCGTCCGCGAGGAGGTTGCCCGCCTCGTCGTACAGGTACAGGTCCAGGTCGGCGCGGGCGACGGACGTGTTGCCGATCGACGCGTCGAGCCTGGTCGCGCCCTCCGTCACGACGACCTCGTACCGCTGGGTCTGGCCCGTGGCGATGGTCGGCCGCTGCGCCTTGACGGAGCTCAGCGGAGCGCCCTTCAACTTGCCCTGGAGCGCCGCGAACTGGTTCGTGACCTGCCAGGACACCGGGGCCGGGACGCCGGCCTTGGCCTCCGGCAGGTGCTGCACGGCCGGGTCGAAGGCGGCGCCGAGCACCGTCACGTCCAGCTCGAACGGGTTGTCCAGCAGCGGCGAGGTGCGCCGCGACTCGACCTCGATCTCCCAGACGCCCGGCGTCGGGTTGGCGTACGAGCGCACGTCCGGACGGCACTTGTTCAGCGGGTGCTCGTAGTTCGCGTAGCAGAAGATGGTGCTGGAGTTCTCCATCTGCACGCCCGTCGGGTGCAGCGTGATGAACCGGGTCTGGCTCTTGTCCTTCAGCCCGCCGATCCGCACTTCGAGGCTGGTGGCGCCCTCGGGCACCGTCAGGAAGTACGACTGGTGGCTGTTGCGGGTGGAGACGCCGGACGCGGAGAACGTCGACGAGGGCTTGCTGATCGGCGTGGCGACCACGACCGTCGACATGACCTGGTGGTCGATGCCCTCGGTGCGGGGGTCGTTGACCTCCAGGATCGCGCTGTGCACGCCGAGCGAACGCGGGCGCGCCTGCACCTGCACGGTGACCGGGGTGTTCAGCGGCAGCGTCACGTACCCGTCGGCGGCGTCGCCGAGCAGCCGGAACGTGCCCTCGTGGTTGTTCTCCAGGTCCAGTTCGTGGCGGACCGGGCGGTCGGGGCCGGTGGTGCGCGTGACCGTGACGTCGTACGTCTTGCGCTGGCCCTTCTTCAGGCCGCTCTCACGGTCGTAGAGGCCGGTGCCGAAGCCCGGGGTCTTCAGCTGCTGGTCGATGTTGGTGTCGACGGGGGCCTTCACCGTGTACTCGTGCGCCGTGGCGCCGCGTCGCACGGCCTTCCAGGCGTCGACCACGTCGATCAGGCCGGTGCCCTGGGCGTGCGCCTGCTCGCCGCGGACCTCCTCGGTGGTGGAGGTCAGCGCGGTGCGCAGCTTCGCCGGGGTGAGGTCGATGCCGCGCTGCTTCGCCGCGGACAGCAGCAGCGCCGAGGCGCCGGCGGCCTGCGGGGAGGCCATCGAGGTGCCCTGGAGCATCGAGTAGCCGGGCGGCAGCTGGTAGCCGGCCTCGGCGACCGGGCCGCCGGGGGTCCAGGTCTGCGTGGTGTTGATGGCCGCGCCGGGTGCCGAGATGACGGGCGCGAAGCCGCCGTCCTCACGCGGACCGCGCGAGGAGAACGGGATCATGGCGTACGACTTGCGGACCCCGGAGCCGTAGTTGGCGGCCCAGGTCTCCTTGGAGATGGTCGCGCCGACGGACAGCACCTTGTCGGCGAGGCCCGGGTCACCGATGGTGTTCACGCCGGGGCCGTCGTTGCCGGCGGCGATGACGAGCTGCACGCCGTAGGTGTCGATGAGGCGGGTGTACAGCGCGGCCCGCGCGTTGTTGCCGTCGTTCAGCGCCGGCAGACCGCCGATGGACATGTTGACGATGTCCACACCGCGGTTGGTGACGAGGTCGATCATGCCCTCGGTCAGCGCGATGTTGGTGCAGCCGCCGCCCCAGGAGCAGGCCCGCGAGGAGACCAGCTTGGCGCCGGGCGCCGCGCCGTTCATCTTGCCGCCGAACAGGCTGTTGGCCGCGGCGATGCCGGCGACGTGGGTGCCGTGGTCGCCTTCGATGATGCCGATGTTGACGAAGTCGGCCTTCTTGCCGATCCAGTCGCCGCCGTACGGGTCGGTCGGCACGTCCTTGCGGATCTCGACGACGAACGGCACGCGCTCGGCGATCGCCGTCGCCGGGTCGTCGGTGCCGAAGTACCCGATCTGGAAGCCGTCCTTGTACGGCTTCAGGGCCTCGTCGTCGGTGAAGTCCTTGTTGTCGTTCAGGTCGACGCGGACGGTGCCGGCCGCCGGGTCGTAGAGCACGCCCCACACGTCGCTGGTGTCGCCGTCGCGGTTGAGGTCGCCCTGCGCGTCGCCGGTCGTGGTGACGTTCTCCCGGAAGGCGTTGACCTGGTAGCTGCCCGCGGGCGCCCGCCAACTCGTGTTCAGGTAGGAGAAGGTGGGGCCGCTGACCGGGTTGGCCATCCGGCGCCAGGTGCCGTCGCTGTCGAGGATGGGGTCGGTGCCGGTGACCCAGTCGGTGATCTTGCGCTCACCGGTGGTGGTCTTCTGGAGCGCCGGGTGGCCGAGGTCCACGCCCGAGTCGATGACGCCGATGGTGATCCCGCGGCCGTCCGCCGTCGGGTTCTGCCGCACGAAGTCGACCGCGCCCGTCTCGAAGGACGGGTTGTACGGGTTCTTGGCGGGGGTGTCGCGGCCCGGGGCGGGGTAGCTGCCGGGGGCCGGGCGCTTGCCGCGGGACTCGTCGCCGCCTACCGGCGGGTCGTCCAGCTTGATCTCGTGACGCAGGTCGATGCCCTGCACCGAGGACAGCTTCACCGCCGCCGCGATCGCCGCTTCGGCCCGCGCCGTCGGGACGGTCGCCCGGACGTAGCCGAGCTTGTCGTGCGTCTTCGCGACCGAACCGCCCTTGACGGCGTCGAGCTGGTCCCTGACCTGCTCGGTGGCGCCGGGCACGGTGGCCACCATCATCGTGACGTTCTTGTCGCCCTTGGCCTTGGCCTCGGCGAGCAGTTCCGCGTCGGCGGAACCGAGCTTGGCGTCCGCCGCCTTGACGGCCGAGTCCGTGGGAGCCGGGTCGCCGCCGGGGGCCGAGAAGGCCGAGGGTATGGGTCCGACGGCGGAGAGCGCGGCCACGAGGCCCGCGGCCACGGCTATGCGTGCCGCGCGTCTCGCACCTGATGCGGGTGCCGGCTTGGGGGTGGGGGTCATCTCATCCCTGTAGGTGTAGGAGCGGATGGGGTCCGGCCCCGGGCACCGCACTGCGCAGCCGCGCCGGGCGGTCGTCCGGGCGGGTCGGGCGGGTACCCGGGACGGAGCGTCTACGCGGCCGGCCGGGTCCGGAGGTGTTCCGGATTCCGGGGCCGGGTGACCGCTCAGCTTTACGTACGGTCCTGCCGTTTGGGGAGGGTTGCCGAAACGGTGTCGTGCTCATGGCGCACTTCCGCCATACGCCATGGTGCGCATAGCGGGCGATAGACGGATTCGTTCGGGCCGTCCGGCGGGCGGCCCGTACCGTGGGCCGGATGGGAAACGTACTCAGGGTCGCCGCCTACGCCGTCTGCGTCGAGGACGACCGCGTCCTCCTCGCCCGCTGGGTCGACCGGGAGGGCGCCCGTCGGTGGACCCTCCCCGGCGGCGGCATGGACCACGGTGAGGACCCGTACGACACGGTGATCCGCGAGGTCGCCGAGGAGACCGGCTACGAGGTCGTCCCGCGCGTCCTGCTCGGCGTCCACTCGCACCGCAACCCCCGCGACCCCCGGCCGCTCGGCCGGTACGCCGACTTCCACGCCCTGCGCCTCCTCTACTGCGCCGAGGTGACCGGGGGTTCGCTGCGCAACGAGACCGACGGTTCCACCGACCTCGCCGCCTGGATACCGCTGGCCGAGGTGCCCGACCTGGTCCGGGTCGGGTTGGTCGACCACGCGCTCGGACTCTGGCGGGAGCGTCCGCCGGTCGGTCGCTGAACCCGCCGCCCGGAGCGCACCGAACCGCGCACCGGGCCCCCGACGCACGGGAACCGGGCGGATGTTCGTACCCTCCTCCCCAAGGGGAGAGCCGCGGTCCACCGCCCGGGGCCGGCGAACCTTCCCCGGGTTCCACCGGTTTACCGGGCGCGAGCTGCTGCGCACCGGCCCACCGACCGACCGGTGCCCCCGCACGGCCCGCGACCGTGACCGAGTGAAGAAGCAGGGACCCCTGTGACAGCACCGACAGCACCGACAGCACCGACAGCACCGACAGCACGCACCGCGCGCAGGGGACTCGTGGCGCTGAGCGCGGCGGTGCTCGTCACCGTCGCGCTCACGGAACCCGCCCGGGCGTCCGGCGCCCCGGACGACCACCGCCGCACCGAGCGGGCCATGGCCGAGACCGTCGCGAACGGCGCCCCCGGGGTGACCGCCCAGGTGCGCGACCGCGCCGGCAACTGGCAGGCCGCGGTGGGCGTGGGCGACCTGCGCACCGGCCGCCCGCGCGGCGCCGACGACCGCTACCGCATCGGCAGCGTCACCAAGACGTTCGTCGCCACCGTGCTCCTCGCCCTGGAGGCCGAGGGCCGCGTCGACCTGGACGACACCGTCGACCACTGGCTGCCCGGGCTGGTCCGGGGCGACGGCCACGACGGGCGGCGGATCACCGTCCGCCAACTCCTCAACCACACCAGCGGCGTCCGCGACTACACCGCCGACCCGGAGTTCCGCCGCTGGCACTTCCAGGACCCGGGCTTCTTCACGCACCGCTTCGACACCCTCGCCCCCCGCACCCTGGTGCGCACCGCCCTGAGCGGCCCGGCGGCCTTCGCACCCGGCGCCACCTGGGGATACTCCAACACCAACTACGTGCTCGCCGGGTTGGTGATCGAAGCGGTCACCGGGCGCCCCTACGGCGACGCGGTCCGGGACCGGATCATCCGACCGCTCGGGCTGCGCGCCACCTCCGTCCCCGGCGCCGACCCGCACGTGCCCGGCCCGAGCGGACGGGGCTACGGGAGGCTCTCCCCCCACCCGGGGGCCACCTCGGTCCATGACGTCACCCTCCTCAATCCGTCGATGGCCTACGCGGCGGGCGAGATGATCTCCTCCTCGGCCGACCTCACCCGCTTCTTCGCCGCCCTGCTGCACGGCGACCTCCTGCCCGCCCGCCAACTCACCGCGATGACCACGACCGTGCCGACCGGGCTGCCCTCCCGGGCGCGCTACGGGCTGGGCATCGCCAGCGTCCCGACCGGGTGCGGCCTGCGGCTGTGGGGCCACGGGGGCGGCATCCCCGGATCGTCCACCCGCACGCTCAGCACCCGCGACGGCGGGCACGCCCTCGCCTACAACCTCAACGCCGACTGGCTGGGCGGCGGCGCGATCGAGGAGGCGGAGTTCTGCGGCGGCGCCCGGAGCGGGGGCCGCGGGCCCGGTCAGCGCGGCAACACGACCACATAGGTGGCCGGCTCCCGTTCGGCGGAGGTCAACAGCGCCGTGCGCACCACCGTGGCCTGCTGCTCCACGCTGTCCCGCAGCTTGCGCGGGGTGAGGTGGACGACCGTGATCCCCAGCCGTTCCAGGTGGTCCCGCTTGCGCGCGTACTCGGCCCACTCGGCCTCCTGGGCGGGGTCCCCGTGCCGGGCGCCCGGCCGGGGGGAACGGGTGTCCAACTCCACCGCGACGGCGTGCTCCGGCCAGTACGCGTCCACCCCGCCCAGGTGCGGTCCGCCGGGCAGTCGCAGGTCGACGTTCCACACCGGCTCGGGCAGCCCGTGCGCGCTCACCAGCCGGTACAGCCGGTCCTCGGCGACCGACCGCCCCTCGGCGAGCAACGAGTCGACCGCGTCCACCACGTGCGGGCGCCCCAGCAGCCGCGCCTGGTTCAGCTCCCGTACCACGGCGGCCGGTTCGCAGTGCCGGTCGCGCACGGCCTCGGTGAGCAGCGCGCGGATCGTGGGCGCGTCGCCGAGTTGGGCGATCGCGTCGGCCAGGGCCCGGGGCACCGGGGCCACCGGGAGCCCGGTCACGTGGTGCGGCCTCGGCAGCACCACGGCGCGCACCAGCCGCACTTGGGGGGTGGACCGGAGCCGGCGGGTGCGGGGGACCAGGACGTCGAGCCGGTCGAGGGCGAGCAGCGAGGGCGCGTGCACGAAGCCGTACAGCCTCAGGGCCGCCATCCCGGTGAGCATGGCGTCGCGGTACGGGGACTGCTCCTCGTCCTCGTAGGGGAGGCCGTCCGAGAAGGGCAGCCCGTCCCCGTACTCGTAGGCGTGGTGCGGTTCCGGGGCGACCGGTTGGGCGGGGACGGTGCCCCGGGCGCTGGGCCGTCCCGCGTACAGCAGGACGCCGTGCAGCCGCTCCTCGCTGGTGGGCGGTCCTTGGTGCAGCAGGTACACGCCGGGCAGGAACGGCTGCCACGATCCGCCCGACCGGCAGCGTGCACTGGTTTCGGCGGCGGACACCCCGTGCGCGCGGAGCTGGGCGAGGCTCATCACGCGCAGCCGCGCATCGCGGAAGTCCGGGGTGGAGCGGGGGTGGTTGGTGCCAGCGGAGAGTGGGGCATTGTGGTTCATGTCCCGCAATCTGCCCACCCCGGACGGGGTCACTAACCTGAGTTACGGATTCATCGACAATCCGGGACAACTTCGCCCGAACGTGTGGTGGTTCGGCAGGCGAAACCTCGATCCCCCTTCCGGCGGGCGCGCGTTCACCAGTACGAACGTCGCCCGCCGGGGCGCAGGAAACGGGGCGCGTGCGAACCCTCGCACGCGCCCCGTCCCACCTGCCTCACACCGAGTCGGCGGTCACCCGGCGGCGAGCCGGTCGCACTCCTGCCCGCGCAGCGTCCGCGCGAGGTCGTCCCGGGACTCGATGACCAACCGCCGCAGCGCCGGCGCCGCCCCCTCGTGCGCGGCGAGCCACGCGTCCGCCGCGTCCAGCGTCGCCCGGTCCCCCTGGAGGGAGGGGAACAGCCCGCGGACCACGTCCATGCCGATCTGGATGGAACGCTCGGCCCAGATCCGCTCGATCGCCTCGAAGTACCGAGAGGCGTACGGCGCGATCAGTTCCCGCTGCGAGGGCTGGGTGAATCCGGAGATCGTCGCCTCGACCAGCGCGTTGGACAGCGCGTCCGACTCCATCACGTCCGCCCACGCCCGGGCCTTGACCTCGGCCAGCGGCCGGGCGGCCAGGCACCGCACCTGGTGGCGCTTGCCGGACGCCGTGTCGTCCCGGGCCAGCTCCGCCGCGATGACGTCCGCGCCGGCCACCCCGTGCGCGGCCAGCGGCTCCAGGAACGCCCAGCGCAGCTCCTGGTCCACGTCGAGCCCGTCGATCCGCGCACTGCCCTCCCGCAGCCCGGTCAGCAGCCCGAGGTCGGCCTCCCCGGACGCCGTCGCGGCCAGGAACCGGGCCCAGGTGAGCTGGTGCTGACTGCCCGGCTCGGCGATCCGCAGCTCCCGCAGGGCCCCCTCGGCGAGCAGTCGGCCGCCCTCCTCGCGCCACTTGGGCACCGCGTAGTGGGTGACCGCCGACAGCGCCCAGGCGTGCAGCATCTGGAGCACCCCGATGTCGCTCTCGCGCCCGGCGAACCGCACCACCAGGTCCACGAAGTCCCGGGCCGGCATCAGCGCGTCCCGGGTCAGGTTCCACAGCGCCGACCAGCACAGCGCCCGGGCCAGCGGATCGGTCAGCGACCCGAGGCGTTCGCGCAGGGTCACCAGCGAGGTCTCGTCGAACCGGATCTTGCAGTAGGTCAGGTCCTCGTCGTTGACGAGCACCAGTTCCGGCGCCCGCTCGCCCGCGAGGGCGGACACCACGGTCCGCGGCCCGTCCACGTCGACCTCGGCCCGTGCGTAACGGACCAGGTCGCCGCCGGCGTCCTCGCGGGCGTAGAGCCCCACGGCGATCCGGTGCGGACGCAGCGTCGGGTACGCCTCGGGGGCCTCCTGGAGGATCGCCAGCTCGGTGATCCGTCCCTGGGCGTCCAGCAGCGTCTGCGGGGTGAGCGTGTTGACCCCGGCGGTCTGGAGCCAGGCCCGCGACCAGGCGGCCAGGTCGCGCCCCGAGGTCTCCTCCAGCACCACCAACAGGTCTTGGAGCTGGGTGTTGCCGTAGGCGTGGCGCTTGAAGTAGCGCCGCGCGCCCTCCAGGAACGCGTCCTGGCCCGCGTACGCCACCAACTGCTTCAGCACCGCGGCGCCCTTGGCGTAGGTGATGCCGTCGAAGTTCAGCTTGGCGTCCTCCAGGTCACGGATGTCGGCCGTGATCGGGTGCGTGGACGGGAGCTGGTCGGCGCGGTACGCCCACGCCTTGCGGTTGTTGGCGAAGGTGATCCAGCCGTCGGTGAAGCGGGTGGCCCCGACCATCGAGAAGGTCCCCATGAAGTCGGCGAACGACTCCTTGAGCCACAGGTCGTCCCACCAGCGCATGGTCACCAGGTCGCCGAACCACATGTGCGCCATCTCGTGCAGGATGACGTTGGCCCGCCGCTCGTACGCGGCCCGCGTCACCTTCCCCCGGAAGATGAACTCCTCCCGGAACGTCACGCACCCCGGGTTCTCCATCGCCCCGAGGTTGTACTCCGGGACGAACGCCTGGTCGTACTTGCCGAACGGGTACGGGTAGTCGAAGTGGTCGTGGAAGAAGTCGAGCCCCTGCTTGGTCACCAGGAACACGTCATCGGCGTCGAAGTGCTTGGCGAGGCCCTTGCGGCACAGCGCGCCGAGCGGGATCTCCAAGGTCGTGCCGTCCGCGAAGGTGCGGCGGTAGTGGTCCGTGACGTGGTGGTACGGCCCGGCGACGACCGCCGTGATGTACGTGGAGATGGCCTCGGTCGGCGCGAACCGCCAGACCCCGTCGACCAGCTCCCCGACCCCGTTGCTCCACACCGTCCAGCCGTCGGGCGCGGTCACCTCGAAGCGGTACGGGGCCTTCAGGTCGGGCTGCTCGAAGTTGGCGAACACCCGGCGCGCGTCGGCCGGCTCGTACTGGGTGTAGAGGTAGACCTCGCCGTCCTCCGGGTCGACGAAGCGGTGCATGCCCTCGCCGGTGCGGCTGTACGCACACCGGGCGTCGACCACGAGTTCGTTCTCCGCGGCGAGGTCCGCCAGCGCGATCCGGGTCCCGTCGAAGACCGCGTCCGGGTCGAGGTCCTTGCCGTTCAGCGAGACCGCGGTGACGCCCGGCGCCACCAGGTCGGCGAAGCTGCTCGCCCCCGGCTCGGCGCAGCGGAACCGGATCGTGGTGACCGACCGGAACGTCCGCGGACCGTCGCCGTCCCCCGCTCCGATCGCGGACCGCAGGTCGAGCGCGACCTCGTAACCGTCGACGGACAGCAGCGCGGCCCGCTCCTGGGCCTCGTCGCGGGACAGATTCTCACCGGGCACGGCGGCACTCCCTTGTGACTCGCGGATCGTCGGATCTTCAGCTGGTCGGATGTATCGGAAATCGGTACACGGTATTCGCTACCCGGGAAACGATCCTGCCATGGGCCCCCGGACGCGCCGCACCGGACGCCCGTCGGCCGTCCGGGCGGGAATGACCCGGGTGACCTGTGGCGTTCTTCACATGAGTGTGATGGCCACCGGCACGCGCCCGCGGGCGCTGAGGAGAGACGTACCCATGACGCAGAAGACCCCCGTCGACTTCTGGTTCGATCCGATCTGCCCGTGGGCGTGGATGACCTCCCGCTGGATCCTGGAGGTCGAGAAGGTCAGGGACATCGAGGTCCACTGGCACGTGATGAGCCTCGCCGTCCTCAACGAGAACAAGTTGGACGAGGTGCCCGAGAGGTACCGCGAGGGCCTGCAACGGGCGTGGGCGCCGGTCCGCGTGGTGACCGCGGCCCGCCAACTGCACGGGGACGAGGTCGTCGGCCCGCTGTACACCGCACTCGGCACCCGCTTCCACAACCGGGACGAGGGCAACACCCGCGAGGCGATCGCGGGGGCCCTCGCGGACGCGGGTCTGCCGGAGTCGCTCATCGAGTACGCGGACTCCGAGAAGTACGACGTCGAGCTGCGCGCCTCCCACAAGGAGGGCATCGACAAGGTCGGCCAGGACGTGGGCACCCCCGTCATCGCCGTGCCCGGCGCCGACGGCGAGCAGATCGCCTTCTTCGGCCCCGTGGTCACCCCTGCGCCCAAGGGCGAGGAGGCCGCCCGACTGTGGGACGGCACCCTGCTGGTGGCCTCCGTCCCCGGCTTCTACGAGATCAAGCGCACCCGCACCCAGGACCCCGTCTTCGACTGAGCCCCGCCGCTGCACGGCTGCGAACGCCGGAAGGTCCCGCGAGTCACGTCCTCGCGGGACCTTCCGTTTCTGCTCCTGCCCCATGAACGGTGAGAAGACGATCACGAGCAGGGCCTTGGGTGCCGCCCCGGGAGCGGCCCTAACCCGGGGGGTGGCACGTACTGCGGTGGTGCGTCGGGTACTGCGGTGGTGCGGGGTGGAGCGTCGGATCAGGGGGCGAGGATCAGGTTGTCCACGCGCTCCTTGGCGGCGGCGTAGCGCTTGGCCACGTCCTGCCAGTTGACGACCTGCCACATGGCGTCGATGAAGTCGACCTTCTGGTTCTTGTACTGGAGGTAGAAGGCGTGCTCCCAGGCGTCGAAGACCAGGATCGGCGTCGAGCCCTGGCCCACGTTGCCCTGGTGGTCGTAGATCTGCTCCACGATCAGCTTGCCGCTGACCGGCTCGTAGGCGAGGACGCCCCAGCCGGAGCCCTGGGTGGTCGCCGACGCCTTGGTGAGCTGCGCCTTGAAGTTGGCGAACGAACCGAAGGACTCGGCGATCGCGTCCGCCAGCCCGCCCACGCCGTCCTTGTCCAGCGGCTCGCCGCCGCCGTCACCGGTCATGTTGTGCCAGTAGATGGAGTGCAGGATGTGGCCGGACAGGTGGAAGGCCAGGTTCTTCTGGAGGCCGTTGATCGACCCCCACTGGTCCTTGTCCCGTGCCGCCTCCAGCTGCTCCAGGGTGTCGTTGGCACCCTTCACGTAGGCGGCGTGGTGCTTGTCGTGGTGCAGCTCGATGATCTCGGGGCTGATCACCGGGGCGAGTGCGGAGTAGTCGTACGGAAGTTCGGGAAGTGTGTAGACGGCCATCGCGGGTCCCCTCTGACCTCTTATTGCAAAGCACTTGCAACTGCACGCTACCAGCAGCTTCCCGTGAATGCGTGCGCCCCCCTGGGCCCTCCGTGGCGCTCGGGTCGCGGCCCCGCTCAGGTGCTCCGACGGCCGCCCATACGTTCAACGGGGCTCCGGTCGGGGGGTCGGTGACCGGGCGTCCGGAAGCCCCGCCTGCGCGCCGGGCGGAGCCGGACGGGGGAGCGGCCCCATCGGCGGTCCGGGCCGACGGCGTTCAGTCGAGCCAGTGCCGCCAGCGCGGGCGGGGCGGGGCGCAGTGGCCCGACTCCCGGGCCGCCCGGAGGGCGCGAGCGACGAGTTCCTCGTCCGTCGGCACCCGACCGTCCGCCTCGGGGAGGCTGCGCCCCGTGCCGTCGGTCAGTCGGGCGTAGCTGACCGAGCAGTCGGGGTGCACGGGACGCGTCGCGTGCCAGCCCAGGAGCATCGCGGCCAGCCCGACGCCCACGCCGGCGATGACGAACAGCCGCCGCGGACCGCCGCTTCCGTTGAGGGACACCACCGCATGCTACTGAACGCCAAGTGGCCAGCTCCGCACCGGACTTGGCGGTGCCGGGAGCCGGCCGGGGAACGATCGGGCGGGTCGTCTACCCCCGCCCGGCGCGCCGTCGCTGCCGGGCGTACCCGGTCGCGGCCAGCGCCAGCACCATCGCCCCGGTGGCGTACAACTGCACCCGCGTCTCCGGCTGCCGAGCCATCAGCAGGAAGACCCCCGCCATCGCGGCGAGCGCCACCCAGGTCAGCGCGGGGTACGCCCACATGCGCACGGTGAGCCGCCCGGGCTCCTCCCGTTCGACGCGGCGCCGCAGGATCAGTTGGGAGACCGCGATGGTGATCCACACGACGAGGATCACCGCGCCGATCATCTTGAGCAGCCAGCTGAACACGTCGTCGGGCCGCCAGTAGCTCAGCAGCACGCACAGGAAGCCGAACAGGGACGAGGCCACCACCGCGACCCGCGGCACCCCGCCCGACACCCTCCCCAGCGCCTTCGGCCCCTGCCCCCGCTCCACCAGGGAGTACGCGATCCGGGACGCCCCGTAGACGTTGGCGTTCATCGCCGACAGCAGGGCCACCAGCACCACCACGTTCATGATCTCGCCGGCGCCCGGGATGCCCAGGGCGTCGAGGGTGGCCACGTACGGGCCCTTGTCGACGAGGTCCTCGTCGTTCCAGGGCACCAGCGTCACGATGACGGCCATCGAGCCGATGTAGAACAGCGCGATCCGCCACATCGCGGTGCGCACCGCGCTCGCCACCCCGCGCACCGGGTCCTCGGACTCGGCCGCGGCGATCGTCACCGTCTCCAGCCCGCCGTACGCGAACACGGAGGCGAGCAGCCCGACGACCAGTCCCTCGCTGCCGTTGGGCAGGAACCCGCCGTCGCCGGTCAGGTGCGCGGTGCCGGGCGCGTCGGTACCGGGCAGCAACCCGGCGATGGCGAGCGCCCCCAGGACCAGGAACACGGCGATCGCGGCGACCTTCAACGCGGCGAACCAGAACTCGAACTCCCCGAAATTGCGCACCGCCGCCAGGTTCGAGGCGCAGAACACCGCCATGAACAGGGCGACCCACGCCCACTGCGGGGTGCCCGGCAGCCACTCGGAGGCGATCGCCGCCGCCCCGATGGCCTCCAGTCCCACGGCGGTGCACAGCAGCACCCAGAACGCCCAGCCGGCGGTGAACCCGGCCCACGGTCCGATCGCGCGCTCCGCGTGTGCCGAGAACGAGCCCGACGACGGGTACGCGGCCGACATCTCGCCCAGCATCCGCATCACGAGCATCACCAACAGCCCGGACACGGAGTACGCCACGACGATGGAAGGACCGGCGGCGGCGATGCCGGCCCCCGACCCCACGAAGAGACCGGCGCCGATCACCCCGCCGAGGGCGATCATCGACAGGTGCCGCTGCTTGAGGCCGTGCCCGAGGGTGCCGCCCGGTGCGGGCCCGGACCCCGGGTCCGCACCCTGCGTGGGGGAGTCCGCGCGCGCCTCGGCGTCTGGTCGAGCCATGTGGGGGCATTCCCTTACATGAGGGGATGTGGGGGGCGTTCAGTGTGCCGCACGGAGGACTCGTGCCCAAGACGGTCATGGACATGCCTTCCCGGCGTGGACCCGTGCCACCGGCGAGATCGCCTGCCCCGCCCCGGAATTGGTGGTACCCCACAGTCCCTCAGTGATCAGTGTCACCTTGACCGGGTGATTCGCCCAGCCGCTTTGTTGGGAGGTGACCAATCCGTGGTAGCGCCCTTTGTCGGCCGTTGACGGTGAGCGCGCCGGGGCCCCTGGGATAGCGTCGCCGTGTCCCCGCAGCGCCGCGCCCCTGCACCGCCAGGACCCCGCACCGCCCGTCCCCTGCACCGTCCGACCTCCCCGGGAGCCCCGTTGAGCACCGCAACCGTCACCGTTCGCCCCGGCGAGGTCCTCGCCGACCTCCTGCCCGCCTCCTCGACGGCCCGCGCCCGGGTCCGGGACGTCGCCCTCGTGGTGGGCGGCGCCGCGCTCACCGGCGTCGCCGCGCAGCTGGTCGTCCCGGTTCCCGGTTCCCCCGTCCCGGTCACCGGACAGACCTTCGCGGCGCTCCTGGTCGGCACCTCGCTCGGCGCCGGCCGCGGCTTCCTCTCGCTCGCCCTGTACGCCCTGGTCGGCATGGCGGGCGTGCCCTGGTTCGCGGAGGGCACCTCCGGCGCGGGCGGCGCCACCTTCGGCTACGTCCTCGGCATGCTGCTCGCCGCGACCGTCGTCGGCGCCCTCGCCCGCCGCGGCGGCGACCGTTCGATGCTGCGCACCGCGGGCACCATGGTGATCGGCTCCGCGATCATCTACGCGGTCGGCGTGCCCTACCTCGCCGCGAGCACGCCGCTGTCGCTGTCCGGTGCGGTCGCCGCGGGCCTGACGCCGTTCCTGATCGGCGACGCCCTCAAGGCCGCCCTCGCGATGGGCGCGCTGCCCACCGCCTGGCGCCTCGTCAAGCGCTGAGCCGGACGACCCCCGGCCCTGCGGCCCCGGTTCCACCCCAGGAACCGGGGCCGTTGCGCGTCCCGCGCCCGCCCCTCAGGTCCGGACCAATCCGCAGACCCATGGGCGTACGCTCCGTTCACGGCATGCCACACTCGGACGCATGCGCGTGTACCTCGGCTCGGATCATGCCGGCTACGAACTCAAGAACCACCTCGTCCAGTGGCTCAAGGCCAACGGCCACGAGCCCGTCGACTGTGGGCCCCACGTCTACGACGCCCAGGACGACTATCCGCCGTTCTGTCTGCGGGCCGCCGAGCGGACCGCCGCGGACGCGGGCTCGCTGGGCGTCGTGATCGGCGGCTCCGGCAACGGTGAGCAGATCGCCGCGAACAAGGTCAAGGGCGTCCGCGCCGCGCTGGCCTGGAGCGAGCAGACCGCCGCCCTCGGGCGCGAGCACAACGACGCCAACGTCATCGCCGTCGGTGCGCGGATGCACACCACGGACGAGGCCACCGCGTTCGTCGAGAAGTTCCTGAGCACGCCGTTCTCCGACGAGGCCCGGCACCAGCGCCGGATCGACATGCTCTCGGCCTACGAGACGACCGGCGACCTCCCGCCGATCCCGGCCCACCACCCGCAGCCGTAACCGTCCCGGTGCCCGTGGTGCGCGTCCGCCCCGCGCCACGGGCACGAGCCCCGTACACACTCCAGGAGCGCCGCCCGTGCCGGAAGGGCACACGATCCACCGACTCGCCCTCGACCACCGGGACCGCTTCCTGGACCGCGAGGTCCGCGTCAGCAGTCCGCAGGGCCGGTTCGCGGCGAGCGCGGCCCTCCTCGACGGCCGCCCGCTGACCGCCGCCGAAGCCCACGGCAAGCACCTGTTCCTGGGGTTCCCCGGCGGCGACTGGATCCACGTCCACCTGGGGCTCTTCGGCAAACTCGACTTCGCGACGGCGCCCGTGCCACCGCCCACGGACACTGTTCGGCTACGGCTCGCCACGCCCACCGACAGTGCCGACCTGCGCGGCCCGACCACCTGCGCCCTCATCACCGAGGACGACAAGCGGGCCGTCCACGACCGGCTCGGCCCCGATCCGCTGCGGGACGACGACCCGGCCCCGGCCTGGGCCCGGATATCCCGCAGCCGCACCACCGTCGCCGCCCTGCTGATGGACCAGAAGGTGGTGGCGGGCGTCGGCAACGTCTACCGCGCCGAGGTCCTCTTCCGGCACGGCATCGACCCCTACCGCACCGGCCGGGACCTCGCCCGGGCCGAGTGGGACGCGATCTGGGCCGACCTCGTCGACCTGATGCGCGAGGGCGTCCGCAACAACCGCATCGACACCGTCCGCCCCGCACACACCCCCGAGGCCATGGGCCGTCCGCCGCGCGTCGACGACCACGGCGGGGAGGTGTACGTGTACCGCCGGGACCGACGGCCCTGCCACCTCTGCGGCGACGAGATCCGCACCGCCGGCCTGGCCGCCCGCAACCTCTTCTGGTGCCCCACCTGCCAACCGACCTCCGCGAAGGTCACGTAGCAGGCCGGGTACGTAGCAGGCCAGGTACCGGGCCGCGCAGGGGAGCCCCGCGGCAGGGCTCCGCCGCGTAGGGGGGCCTAGCGGGCGTAGGGCTAGAAACCGTGGGGCAGCCAGGGGGCCACGTCGGACCCGAAGGCCGTGGCCGTCTCGTCCAGCGCGCCCAGCCGCAGCTCCTCGACCCGGCCACCCGCGGCGAGCGCCTTGAGCCCGACCCCGCCGAGGTAGGCCGCGCCCAGCTCCCGCACCGACAGCCGCAGCTCCGCGGGCTCCTCGGTGCGCCGACAGGTCGCGCCCTTGGCATCGCCCGTCAGCCGCCAGCGCCCCGCGTTCCAGGGGCAGAAGTCGTCCGCCACGTCCAGCACCACGTCCACCGGCGCCCGGTACGTCCGCGCTTCGAGCGCCGCGCCCAGGTCCACCAGCCGCACGTGCAGCGAGTCCCGCGTGGTCACCAGGCAGCGGCGCACGTCCGACACCAGGTACTGCCAGGCGTCGTCCACCGGACGGTTGCGCACCTGGAGGGTCGAGGTCAGGTCGATGTCGAGCAGGAACCGCCACAGCTGGGCGTAGGCCGCCGGCTCCACCGCCTCCATGTCCCGCAGCGTCACCACTCCGGCCGGGCCCGAGGCGTTCCACTCCGGCTTGTTGTGGAAGCGCGCGTAACCGACCAGCTCGCCGTCGCGTTCGGCGACGACGCACTGCAAGGGGGACGCGCCGTGCCGCTCGCCCTCCGGGTCCAGCAGGGGCAACCGCGCCCAGCCCGGGGCCCGGGCGATCATCCCCGGCCGCTCGGCCACCCGCCGCGCGTACAGCGCCTCGCACGCGTCCTGCACGTCCACGGGGGCCACGAAGCGCAGCCGCAGCCCCGCCGCGTCCGCCGGCACCGGCAGCGTCACCCGCGAGGTGTCGATCGTCGCGCCCAACTGGTACGTCCCGATGCCGTACCCGAACCGGCCGTAGATCTCCGGCTCGGAAGCCGTCAGCACCGCGAGGGGTTCACCGAGCGCGCGTACGTCGTCCAACTGTCGCCGCATCATGGACGTCAACACGCCGCGCCGCCGGTGCGTGGCGGCCACGCTCACCATGGTGACGCCCGCCGCGGGCACCTGCGCGCCGCCGGGTACGGTCATCCGGAAGCTGAACGCCCCCGCCGTACCGACGCAGGCATCGCCCTCCCACACCCCGAGGGAACGTTCCTCCTCGGTGAGTTCCTGCCACAGCGCACGTTCCTCGGGAGCCTCGGCCACGCCGCCAAACGCCCGCTCCAGTGTGGCGTACCACACAGTCCAGTCATCCGGTCGTAGCACCCTCGGCTCTGTCGTCATGTAGACATGACTATCAGGGCGAAGCAGGATGAGCGAACCGATTTCCGTGCGTCTTGCCGGGCCCGCACCCAGGCGGCACGGGCCGGTCGGCGGCCCATGGAACAGGGGGGTTCACCCGTGGATTCGCTGATCCCGACGGAGCGCCGGGAGGGGCCTGTCGTGCGCCCCCACCGGCGCGCTGGATAGGGTCCACGTGCGATGGCACGACGACGAACGGCAGCAGAGAAGTTCCCGGCCCGATTGAAGAAACAACTCCACCGGGCCCGCGTCGGCATGCGCAAGTCGGGCGTCGACTACTTCCGCGGTGACGGCTCCGACTGGATAGCCCTGGTGGGCCTGCTCTGCACCGTCCCCCTGATCGCCCTGGGCACGCTGGCCAACTCCGTGTGGTTCTCCCCGTCCGCCCTGGTGCTGCCGATCGTCGCGGGCGGGCTGCTGCTGCGCCCCGCGAGCCTGCTCGCCCTGTACGCCGCCGCCGCGTCCGCCCTCATCGTGGAGTCGGTCCGCCTCGGCCCCTACGCCGAGGGGCCCGCCCGGGTGACGCCCGGGGTGGTCCTCGTGGTCGCCGCCTGCGGGTTCACCGGTCTGCTCATCGCCCAGTTCCGCAGCCGCGTCGGCGTGCCCTGGCGCCGCGGCGGCACCATGCTGTTCGACCTGCGCGAACGCATCCGGGTGCAGAGCAAGCTGCCCTCGCTGCCGCGCGGCTGGCACCGCGAGATGGCCCTGCGCCCCGCGGGCGGCCAGTCCTTCTCCGGCGACTTCGTGGTGGCCGCCCGCACCAACGGCGGCCGGACCCTGGAGGTCGTCCTCACCGACGTGTCCGGCAAGGGCATGGACGCGGGCTCCCGCGCCCTGCTGCTCTCCGGCGCCTTCGGCGGCCTCCTCGGCTCCCTGCCGCCGCACGCCTTCCTCCCGGCCGCCAACGGCTACCTGCTGCGCCAGGACTGGGACGAGGGCTTCGCGACCTCCATCCACCTGGTGCTGGACCTGGAGTCCGGCGACTACGAACTCTTCTCGGCCGGCCACCCGCCGGGCCTCCAGCTCAGCGCCGGCTCCGGCCGTTGGGAGGAGAAGGCGCCCGAAGGCCCGCTGCTCGGCGTCTACGACGGCGCCCAGTTCGACCCGCTCAAGGGCTGCCTGCGCCAGGGTGACGTACTGATGCTCTTCACGGACGGGTTGGTGGAGACCTCGGAACGCGACCTCGACGAGGGCATCGACCGGCTCACCGGCGAGGCCGATCGCTATGTGGCCGGCGGGTTCCAGGGCGCCGCCTGGCACCTCATCGAAGCGGTGGCCAAGGACGTGAACGACGACCGGGCGCTGCTCCTGATCTCCCGGGACACCCAGCCCGCCGGCTGACGCGCCGCGCGTCGCCCCACCGCAGGACACGGCACGACGAAGGCCGTTGCGGCAGCGCCGCCGCAACGGCCTTCGTCGTACGGGGCCTTACCGGTCCCACGGGTCCTAGCGAGGGGCTTCCGCGGGGGCCGGGACCTGTGGGTCGCGCTCGGCGGCCGGTTCCACCGGGTCGTCGGGTCCGAGGGCCCGACGGTCGGGCAGGATCCGGGCGAGCAGGTACGACCGCCCGGCGGCCATCGGACCCAGTACGGCGAGCAGCAGGACGTAACCGGCGATGAACGGCGACAGGCGTTCGTCCAGCCCGGCGCCCGCGGCCATGGTCGCGAGGATCAGCGCGAACTCCCCGCGCGCCAGCAGCGTCGTGGAGATGTTCGCGGCCGGACCGGGCCCGAACCCGTACAGCCGGGCGGCGCCGACACCGGCGAGCACGTTCATCACGAGCGTCAACGCGACGGCGGCGAGCACGGGCCACAGGACCACCGGCAGGTCGCCGGGGTCGATGGACAGCCCGAACGCGAAGAAGAAGATGGCCCCGAAGGCGTCCCGCAGCGGGTGCACCAGGGCGCGGATGCGTTCCCCGGAGGTGGTGCTGCCGAGCATCAGGCCGACCATGAACGCGCCGATGGCGTCGGCGACCCCGAACCACTCGGACACCCCGGCCACCAGGACGGCGGCGCCCAGGAAGGAGATCACGAGCAGCTCGTCGTCCTTGGTGGCGAAGAGCCGGCCGATGATCCGGGTGCCGAACCGGGCGGCGAGTGCGAGCGCCAGCAGGAACCCGAACGCCTTGCCCGCGTCCAGCACCGCGGACGAGAGGTCGTCGGCGCCGGACAGGATGGGTTGGAGGGCGGCCAGGTAGAGGGCCAGGAAGATGTCCTCGACCACGATGATGCCGAGGATCGGCCGGGTCTCCGGGTTCCCGAGCCGTCCGGTGTCGACCAGCACCTTGGTCACGATCGCCGACGAGGAGATCCCGAGCACGCCGGCCAGGACCAGCGCCTCGGAGGTGCCCCAGCCCAGGGCGAACCCGAAGCCGAGCCCCGCGCCCACGTTCAGCGCGAGGTACAGGCCGCCGGCGAGGGCCATCCTGCGCCCGCCCGCCTTGAGGTCGTCGAGGTGGAACTCCAGGCCCAGGTAGAAGAGCAGCAGGACCAGGCCGAGTGCGGAGAGCATCTCCAGGTCGTGCGGGTCGGCGACGAGCACGATGCCGGGGGTGTGCGGGCCGAGGAGTATCCCGGCCAGGATGAAGAGCGGAATGGTGGGCAGTCCGATACGCCCGCCGAGCCGTGCGAGGACGGCGGCGGCGAGGAACGCGCCGCCCATGGCGATCAGCGTGTCTGCGTGTCCGATGGGCTTCCTCCTCCGTGCAAAGGGGCTTCACAGGGCTTCAGGGGTGTCAAGTGCGCAACGGGGCTCAAGGCCGCAAAGGCGCGTCAAGAAGACGTTAATAGTTAGTTTACTGAACGATTGATGTGGAGAGGGTCCTCGCCGGCGGAGATGAGGGTCAGCCCCCATGCCGCGGAGACGGGCGGGCCCTGTGCGTTCGAGGTGGGTCGGCCCCGTGCCGCTGGGGTGGGCCGGCGCCCGTGCCCGTCGAGACGGCGGTCATCCCCGGTGGCACCGGGACCGGTCAGGCTCCGCGCGGCCGGGGCGGGCCGGGCGGCTGGGGCGGGCCGGGCGCCCGGGCCTGCCGGGACGGCAGTCGGCCTCCACTGCCGTCGGGGTGGGCTGACCCTGTGCCGCAGCGGCCGGTCGGCGCTGTGTCGCCGCCCGTGCCCGCAGCGGCCGGTCGGCCTCCGCGCTGCTGGGTTCGGTCGGCCTCCGTGTCGTCGAGACGGGCCGGACCCCGTGCAACGGGGTGGGTCGGTCCCGTGCCGCCGGGGTGGACCCGCGCCTGGGCCTGCCGGGACGGCAGCTGGCCTCCATGCCGCAGCGCAGAGACCGCGGTCGGTCCCGTGGTGTCGGGTGGGTCGGCTTCGTGCTGCCGGGGCGAGTCGATGCCCGTGCCCGCAGCGGCGGGCTGCCCCGTGCCCGCCGAGGTGGCGGCCAGCGCCCGTGGCGCCGCGACCTTGGTCAGGCCCCGTGCTGCCGTGGCGGGCCGGCCTCCAAGCCGCCGCGGCGGACTGTCCCGGTGTCACCGGGGGCGGGCCGGCCCCCGCGTCCGGGGCCGCGGTCAGGGTCCGGGCCCCCGCGACGGGAGCCGGCGCCCGCCCCGACTGCCCCGCAGGCCCGTGACCTCCGCGGACCCGCGCCCGGGGCCGCCCGCGGATCACCCCAGTAGCTGGGGTGGGGACAACCCCACCCCAGCTTTGCGGTGGACCTCATGGTGCCCGGACCCCCACGGTCCGTACGTTCGAAGCATCGACCTGCGGCCCCGGAGAACGTCCGCACGCACCAACGAGAGGCACCCCCGTCATGGCCCTGCGCAGCAAGCGGACCACCCCCCACCGAGCCGATTCCCCCTGGGCCGTCGAACTGCACGGAGTGCACCGCCGTTACGGCAGGCGGGCCCACCCGGTCCACGCCCTGCGCGGCATCGACCTCGCCCTGCCGCACGGCAGCTTCACCGCCGTCATGGGCCCCTCCGGCTCCGGGAAGTCCACCTTCCTCCAGTGCGCCGCCGGCCTCGACCGCCCCACCACCGGCACGGTCCGCCTCGCCGGCACGGACATCACCGCACTCAACGAGAACGAGCTGACCGAACTGCGCCGCGCCCGACTCGGCTTCGTCTTCCAGGCGTTCAACCTGCTCCCGTCCCTCACGGTCGAGCAGAACGTCGTCCTCCCGATGCGGCTCGCCGGCCGCCGCCCCGACTCCCGCCGGGCCGCCGAGGTGCTGGCCCAGGTCGGCCTCGGCGACAAGGCCCGCCGCCGCCCCTCGGAACTCTCCGGCGGCCAGCAACAGCGCGTGGCCGTCGCCCGGGCCCTCATCACCCAGCCCGACGTGATCTTCGCGGACGAACCGACCGGCGCCCTGGACACCACCACGGCGACCGAGATCCTCACCCTGCTGCGCACCGCGGTGGACCGACTCGGGGCGACCGTCGTGATGGTCACCCACGACCCGGCCGCCGCCGCCTGGGCGGACCGCGTCCTGTTCCTCGCGGACGGCTCGATCACCGACGAACTCACCGGAGCGTCCACCGAGCAGATCGCCACCCGACTGACCGGGCTGATCGCCCACCACCGCCAGCCCGCCGGAGCCGTGGCCTGATGCGCACCAACGGACTCGCCAGAGCCGCCCTCCGGTTCAAGCCCTCGGCCTTCGCCGGCACCTTCATCGCCCTGTTCATGGCCGCGATGATCGTCAGCGCCTGCGGCATCCTCCTGGAGTCCGGGGTACGGGCCGCCGCCCCGCCCGACCGGTACGCCGCCGCCCCCGTGGTCGCCGCCGCCGACCAGAAGGCCCACCACTACACCGGCAGCGGCGACAGCCGCACCGACATCGGCGGCCCCGTGCCCGACCGGGCCCGGCTCGACGCCTCCCTCGTGGCGAAGGCCGCCGCGGTGCCCGGCGCCCGCACCGCCGTCGCCGACGTGACCTTCCCCGTCCGGACGGACCGGGCCGCCCTCACCGCGCACGGCTGGGGCGCCACCGCCTTCACCGGCGAAGAACCGACGAAGGGTCGCGCCCCCGCCACCGGCGAGGTCGCCCTCACCACCGGCACCCCGGTGCGCACCGCCGACGGCACCCCGCCCGCCGTCGGCGACCGCGTCACGCTGCACACCGCGGACGGGGCCCGCGACTTCCGCGTCGCCGCCCTCGTCAGCGCGCCCGGGGCCGGCCCCACGGCGTGGTTCGCCGACCGGGAGGCCGTGCGGATCTCCGGCCACCCGGACCGGGTCGACGCGATCGCCGTCCTGCCCGAGAAGGGCGTGTCCACCGCCGTCCTGAAGGACCGCGTCACCACGGCCCTCGGCAAGCAGGCCCTGGTCCACACCGGCGAGGACCGCGGTTCCGTCGAGGAGACCCGGGTCGACGACGCCGCGGAACTCCTCCTGGGCCTCGGCGGCTCCTTCGGCGGAGTCGCCACGATGGTCGCCGTCTTCACCGCCGCCGGCACGGTCGCCCTCTCCGTCGGCCAACGCGCCCGCGAGTACGCACTGCTGCGCGCGATCGGCACCACCCCGCGCCAGGTGCGCCGCGCCATCGCCACCGAAACCCTGCTCGTCGCCCCGCTCGCCGGAGTGCTCGGCTGTCTCCCCGGCATCGCCCTGGCCACCTGGTGGTTCGGTCAACTCCGGGACAAGGGCGCGATCCCCGCCTCCGTCGACCTCGCCGTCTCCCCGCTGCCCCCGGCGATCGCCGTCGCGGCCGTGATCCTCACCGGACTCGTCGCCGGCTGGTCGGCGGCCCGCCGCCCCTCCCGGGTCCGCCCAGGCCAGGCGCTCGCGGACGCCGCCGTGCAACGCTCCCGCCCCGGCCCGGTGCGCCTCCTGTTCGGCACCGCCGCACTGATCGGCGGATTCGTGCTCGCCGGGATCTCCCAGTCCGTGTCGGGGGAGGACGCCGCGGACACCGCCCTGGGCGTCGTGATGTGCTTCATGCTCGCCGTGGCGCTGCTCGGTCCGCTGGTCGCCCGCGCCTGCGCCGCCCTCGTCGGGCTGCCGTTGCGCGGCGCCGGCGCCCCGGGCTCCTTGGCCGCCGCCAACTCCCGCTCCAACGCCCGCCGGTTGGCCTCCGCGATCACCCCGATCGTGCTCGCCGTGGCCTTCGCCTCCACGCTGCTGTTCATGCACACCAGCACCGACCGGGCCACCGCCCGCCAACAGAGCGCCGGGGTCACCGCCGACCACGTCGTGCGGCCCGCCTCCGGTGGCCTCGCCCCGGACGCCGTGGCCGAAGCCGCCGACCGACCGGGAGTGACCGCGGCCGTGGGCCTGCTGAAGACCTCGGTCGTGGTCCCGACCGGCTCCGGCGAGTCCACCACGCTGCGCACCGCCTCCGCCCAGGCCGTCGACGGCACCCCCGAAGCCCTCGCGGCCGTCCAGGACCTGGAGCTGCGCACCGGCGAGTTGGACCTCGGTCCCGGCCGGGTGGCCCTCGACGCGGGCCTGGCGGACGCGGCCGGCGTCGGCGTCGGCGACCGGCTCTCCCTGCGCCTGCCGGACGGTACCAAGGCCACCCCCGAGGTCGTCGCCACCTACGGCCACGGACTCGGCTTCGCGGAGGTCACCCTGGTCCGCGCCGACGCCGCGCGGCACGTCAGCGACCCGTTCGCCGCCGAACTGTGGGTCAAGGGCGGCTCCCCGCAGCAGCTCGCCGCCCTCGGCACGGTCCTCGACGGCGGGGACTACACCTCGGCTGCATCCGTGGAGCGCGAACTGAACGCCTGGGCCAACCACACCATGGCCGCGGTCCTCGGTGGCTTCGCGGCCGTCGCCGCCGCCAACACCCTGGTCATGACGGTCCTCGACCGCCGCCGCGAACTGGGCACCCTGCGCCTCATCGGCTCCACCCGCCGCCAGGTGCTGCGCATGATCCGCTGGGAGGCGCTGCTCGTCGCCGTCGCGGGAGTCACCCTCGGCAGCGCCATCGCCCTGGCCACCCTGGTCCCCATGGTCCGCGGCATCACCGGCGAGGGCGTGTACATACCCCCGACGCTGTACGGCTCGCTGGTGGGCGCGGCCGTCGTCCTCGGCCTGGCGGCGACGACCCTGCCGGCCCGGGCGGTGCTCCGCTCCGCGGGCCGGGTGTAGCCGCCCCGGCGGTGTCTCGGTCACACTCGACCGATGACCGAGACACCCCGGGGCCACCACCACGCCCCGCACCCCACGCCCACCGCGGGCCTCACCCTCGCGGAGGTCGAGTCGCTGGCCCGCACCGCCCACGAGGGCCAGCGGGACAAGGCGGGTCGCCCCTACGCGGAGCACCTGCGGGCGGTCGCCGAGGGAGTACGGGCCCGGGGCGGCACTCCGGACCAGATCGCGGCGGCCTGGCTGCACGACGCCGTCGAGGACGGGGTCCTGAGCGAGCGTTGGCTCGCGGGGGCGGCGCTCACCTCCCGCACCAAGGAGATCGTCCTCGCCGTCACCAAACGGTCCGGCGAAACCCCACAGACGTACGCCCGGCGCATCCTCCGGACGCCGGGCGCACGCCTGGTGAAGGAGGCCGACCTGGCGCACAACGCCGATCCCGCGCGGCTCGCCGTCCTGGACGGCCCCACCCGGGACCGACTGACCCGCAAGTACGCCGCGATGCGAGCCCTACTGAACCTGCCGGACCTGCCGGACCACTGACGGACAGGCGGGTCAGGCGGGACGGACGGTCAGCGGGTGTCGCGGGCCCGACCGTGTGCGACGTCCGTGGCATCACGCCGCATCGCCCACCGCAGCCGGGGTTCCAGCGCGAACCGCAGCGCACCGCGCACCGGCGGCGTGCACATCAGGGTGATGGCGACCCCCGCGACCAGCGTCACGCACACCTGCCCGTACGGCTCGTGCAGCCAGGCCGCGTCGTACCAACCCCAGAAACGGGAGCCCTTGGCGAGGAACCCGTGCAGCAGGTAGCCGCAGAGGGTGCCCGCGCCGAGCACGGTGAACCAGGTCCGACGGCGCGGCACCCACGCGAGGAAGCAGGCGGTGAGCGCCAGCGAGCAGCCGAACAGCGCGAAGGTCATCACGGGACCGGTCCACCACGGCGCGCCCATCTCCTGGGCGCTGTTGCTGTGGTAGAGCCAACCGGTCTCCATCCGGGGCGCCGCCCACCAGGCGACGAGCAGCGCCGCGGCGACCAGGGGCACCGACAGCAACCGCACCTCGCGGCGCCGGACCAACTGGAAGTGCTCGGGCCGCGCGTACAGGCCGATCACGAAGAAGGGCATGAACTGGAGCACCCGTTGCAGGTCGAAGTCGTCGCCGATGCTGGGGGACGCCGAGGCGAGCGCGGCGATGCCGAGGGCGACGGGGATCGGCCAGCGCACGACCTTCCACAGCGGGGTGGAGATCCGCCAGGCGAACAGGGCGATCAGGAACCAGGTCAGGTACCAGGGGTCGAGCAGGCTGAGCCGGTGCCCGGGGTCGTCGTCCGCCCACCGCTTGAAGAAGGTGTAGGCCACCTCGAAGACGATGTACGGCGCGACCACCGTGGTCAGCAGCTTCCTGACCCGGGCGGGGCTCATGTCGAACCCCCGGGAGAAGTAGCCCGAGATGAGGATGAAGGCGGGCATGTGGAAGGTGTACACGAAGAGGTAGAGCGCCGTCGCCGTGCGGCTCTGGTCGGTCAACGGTTCCCAGGCGTGGCCCATCGCGACCAGCACGATGGCGAGGTACTTGGCGTTGTCGAAGAACGGGTCGCGTTGTTTGGCGGGGCCGCCCGGGCTCGGGGGAGTCGGCGCCGCTGCCGGGGGGTCGGCGCGCCGGGTGCGGGGGGTGGGCACTCCGTCCGCGGGCTCGACGGGGCCGGGGGGTTCGCTGAGCGGCGGCAACGGCGCCGGATGACGGGCGGACGGCCGCAGTGAGTTGGTCACAGGCCCTCCCACCAGGAACTGGGGGAGACGATCCGCGACCTCACCGCACGTGCGTGGGGCAGGGCAGTGGGAAACATTTGAGGAACCCTAGCGTCGGACGCGGCAGGTGGTGAAACGCCTCCTGACGTTTCTCGCGATCCATCTTGAGTAAATCGGCCCATGGGCGGCGGCTACCCCGTATTCGGAGAAGTGCACCAGCGGATGGACATTCGTTCCGTGAAGCCCGCGAAGTCGACGCTCAGACGGCCAAGTTGACCACTATGTAACTTTTAATCCCCCTTAAACGGTGCATAACACTCACGGGTGATGCTGGTGAAATGTCCTCCAATGGCCCATCAGTCACCTCGCCTGGGGGAGTGCCCGCACCGTTCGGATCTCCCGCGCGGATACCCGGAGGTGGGTGACTGTGTCATGGCTGCGCCGATCATTCGAAATTCCTGCGAACAAGCTGTGTGGGCATGGAAACCATTGGATCGAATTCGCCCTCGCGCGGCTCCGCGGAATTCACCCGGAGGTGATCGCGGGGCCCGCCCGGGCGTCGGTGCCCGCCGTGGCCGACGCCGATTCCGTGCACATTCCCTTCGCTTCCGCGCACGACGATCCGTCACGGGCCGCATGGTCCGGGTCCGTTGGTGGCACGATGGTTCTGGTGGGGCGTGCGAGGGCGCACCCCCACCCGGAGCGGAACCAACCGAGGGTGTGTGATCAGAGTGGCCATTTCGCTATCAGTGGTACTGCTGTTGGCGATCATCCTCGTCGTGCTGATACGGGGCGGATCACTCAAGGCGGGACCCGCCGTCGTCGCCGTGCTCTTCGGCTTCTTCCTCGCCTCCACGGGCATGGCCGACGACATCGAACGCTTCCTCGACGCGGTCGGGGACTCGATCAGCTCGATCGACATCTGAATCCGACGAGCCCACCCGGCTCACGGCAACCCGGCCGGCGGGGGAGCGTCACCGGTCACGGAGCGTACGGGGGGCGCGCCCGCGCAGCGACTACGCCCCGTGCGGGCACCGTAGCGCCCCGCACCCGTACGCGTATCCGTATCCGCGGCGTGTCGCGGGCGTCGTGGCGGCACGCAGCTCGTCACGGGACAACGCAACAGGGCCGGTCCGAACAGGATCACCCTGGGGATCACCTGTCCGAACCGGCCCCGGACACTGCCTGGAGCGGGCGACGGGAATCGAACCCGCGTAGCTAGTTTGGAAGACTAGGGCTCTACCATTGAGCTACGCCCGCACGGTCGCGCCGCAGGTCATCGACCGCGGCACGGCAGCATCCTAGCGGGTCCCGGGCCCTCGTCGCACACCGGTTTCCCACGGCACGCCACCACGGAAAATGCGGGACCTGCGCTGGCTGCGGGCATGTACCCTACGTGTCGCACCGACGGGGTGTGGCGCAGCTTGGTAGCGCGTCCGCTTTGGGAGCGGAAGGCCGTGGGTTCAAATCCCGCCACCCCGACCATCATCAAGATCGCCTTTGGGGCGTGTATCCGCTGCGGCTACTATGCAGACTGCGCGCCCGTGTGTCCGCACGTTCAGTACGCAGCTCTGTTTCACTCACGAGACAGCTCTGTACACGCACACGTACGTCTCTCAGGGCCGCGACTCTGCCGAGGCTCCCCGTTCCGCCGGAGCGGCCCGGTACACACCCAAGAAGTCAGCCACAAGGAGACCGAACCGTGAAGAGCGCCGTGGAGACCCTGAACCCGACCCGGGTTCGGCTCACTGTCGAGGTGCCCTTCGAGGAGCTCAAGCCCAGCCTCGACGCGGCGTACAAGAAGATCAACCAGCAGGTCACGGTGAAGGGCTTCCGTAAGGGCAAGATCCCGGCCCGGGTCATCGACCAGCGCTTCGGCCGCGGTGCGGTGCTGGAGGAGGCCGTCAACGACGCGCTCCCGAAGTTCTACACCGAGGCGGTCAACGAGGCCGAGCTGAACGTCCTCGGCCAGCCCGAGGTCGACATCACGGAGCTGAAGGACGGCGAGACGCTGAACTTCACCGCCGAGGTCGACGTCCGCCCGACGATCGAGATCCCCGACTACTCGGGCATCGAGGTCGAGGTCGACGCGATCGAGGTCACCGACGAGGACGTCGACAAGGCCGTGGAGGAGCTGCGCGGCCGGTTCGGCTCCACCGCCCCGGTCGAGCGCGCGGCCGAGGACGGCGACGTCCTGACCCTCGACCTGGAGGCCAAGGTCGACGGCGAGGTCCTGGAGGACGGCGTAGCCCAGGGCGTCTCGTACACCATCGGCTCCGGTGAGCTGCTGGACGGCATCGACGAGGCCGTGAAGGGCCTGGAGGCCGGTGGCGAGGCCACCTTCACCTCCCAGCTGAAGGGCGGCTCGGGCGAGGGCAAGGACGCTGAGGTGACCGTCAAGGTCAGCCAGGTCGCCGCCCGTGAACTCCCCGAGCTGGACGATGACTTCGCGCAGCTCGCCTCCGAGTTCGACACGCTCGACGAGCTGCGTGCGGACAGCCGCAAGCGCCTCGCGAACATGAAGCAGTACGACCAGGCGACCCAGGCCCAGGAGCGCGTGCTGGAGAAGCTGCTCGAACTGGTCGAGGTGCCCGTCCCCGAGAAGCTGCTTGAGGACGAGGTCAACACCCGCAAGCACAACCTGGAGCACCACCAGCTGGGCCAGATGGGCCTGACCCTCGACAAGTACCTGGAGATCCAGGGCAAGACGGCCGAGGAGTTCGAGGACGAGACCAAGACCGCCGCGGTCAAGGGCATCAAGACCCAGTTCGTCCTGGACGAGCTGGTCAGCAAGGAGAAGCTCAACGTCAACCAGGAGGAGCTCACCGAGCACCTCATGCGGCGGGCCGCTTCCTCCGGCATGTCCCCCGACCAGTTCGCGCAGGCCGTCGTCGAGGGCGGCCAGGTCCCGATGCTGGTCGGCGAGGTCGCCCGCGGCAAGGCCCTCGCGGTCGTCGTCGAGGCCGCCACGGTGAAGGACACCAACGGCGAGGTCGTCGACCTCGACGACGAAGACGACGCCGATGCCGAGACCACTGAGGTCACCGAGGCCGCCGATGAGGCTGCCGACGCGAAGAAGGACACCCCCGCGGAGTCCTGACCCGCCCGGTACCAGCGGGTACCCGGTACAGCGGTAGTCCGAAGGGGCCCGGAAGCGCGACATCGCTTCCGGGCCCCTTCGCGACCCGCCCCGCACCACCCGCCCGGCCCGCCCCCGCACCACGCGACCGCTCCCCCCGCACCACCCGCCCGGACCCCTTCGGACCACCCGCCCCGGACCCCGGCGCCCGGCCCCCGCAGGCCCCGGCGCACGGCCCGCCCGGGCGGGCCGCGACCGGCCCCGGCGCCGGGCTCCCGCACCCCGCGGGCCCGGCGCCGACGACCTGCGCTGACAGCGAACAGTTCCCCATGCGGGATGGCCCCCGGCCCCCATCGCGTTAGGGTCCATGAATACGAGGGCAGGGGAGCCCCCGGACCCGCCGCCAAGCGGCGCAGCGCGGGGTCCCGTGCCCCAGCAGAAGACGTGAGACGGCCCGGCGCCGTCGTAAGACGAGCAGGTGGATACGTGACGAATCTGATGCCCTCCGCCGCCGGCGAGCCTTCCTTCGGTGGTGGCCTCGGCGACCAGGTCTACAACCGGCTGCTCAACGAGCGGATCATCTTCCTCGGCCAGGCGGTTGACGACGACATCGCGAACAAGATCACCGCACAACTGCTGCTCCTTGCCTCCGACCCGGACAAGGACATCTACCTCTACATCAACAGCCCGGGCGGTTCGATCACCGCCGGCATGGCGATCTACGACACCATGCAGTACATCAAGAACGACGTGGTGACCATCGCCATGGGCATGGCGGCCTCGATGGGACAGTTCCTGCTCAGCGCGGGCACCCCGGGCAAGCGCTTCGCCCTTCCGAACGCCGAGATCCTCATCCACCAGCCCTCCGCTGGTCTCGCGGGATCTGCTTCGGACATCAAGATCCACGCGGAACGGCTGCTGCACACCAAGAAGCGGATGGCCGAGCTGACCTCGTTCCACACCGGCCAGAGCGTTGAGCAGATCACCCGTGACTCGGACCGCGACCGTTGGTTCGACCCGATCGAGGCCAAGGAGTACGGCCTGATCGACGACATCATGCCCACCGCAGCCGGTATGCCGGGTGGCGGAGGCACCGGGGCGGTCTGATCCGGCAAGCCCGGCACCGTACGGCCTCCGCGGCCCCCACGCGCCCGCCCGTGAACGCGAGCGACGGGGAGCCCGGCGGCCCACCGGGAGAGACCGGGCCCCGCCCGCCCCGCAGCGCCCCCAGCCGACCGCCTCAGCGCCCCCAGCGCCCTTCAGGAGAGTTACGATGAACGACTTCCCCGGCCGCGGCATCTACGCCCGCACCGAGGCCGAATACACCGGCCCCCGCGCCGAGTCCCGTTACGTCATCCCCCGTTTCGTCGAGCGCACCTCGCAGGGCGTGCGCGAGTACGACCCGTACGCGAAGCTCTTCGAGGAGCGGGTGATCTTCCTCGGCGTCCAGATCGACGACGCCTCCGCCAACGACGTCATGGCGCAGCTGCTGTGCCTGGAGTCGATGGACCCCGACCGTGACATCTCCGTGTACATCAACAGCCCCGGCGGCTCGTTCACGGCGCTCACGGCCATCTACGACACCATGCAGTTCGTGAAGCCGGACATCCAGACGGTGTGCATGGGCCAGGCGGCCTCCGCCGCGGCCATCCTGCTCGCCGCCGGCACCCCCGGCAAGCGCATGGCCCTGCCGAACGCGCGGGTGCTGATCCACCAGCCGTACAGTGAGACGGGCCGCGGCCAGGTGTCCGACCTGGAGATCGCCGCGAACGAGATCCTGCGGATGCGGGCGCAGCTGGAGGACATGCTCGCCAAGCACTCCACCACGCCGATCGAGAAGATCCGCGAGGACATCGAGCGCGACAAGATCCTCACGGCCGAGGACGCCCTGGCCTACGGACTGGTCGACCAGATCATCTCGACGCGGAAGATGAACAACGCGAAGGTCGTCTGACCCGGCACGGCATGATTTGCTGCCCCTTGGTGTGGTCCGGGTCCGTGTCGGGCCACACGAGTTGACGTGAGTCGACGTGAACCACGCCAAGGGGGGCCCGAACGGGGGGCCCGGCAGGGTACCGTCGAATATGAGGCACCAGGAGTCGCTTACGCTAGCGGCTCCCAGGCGAAGGGGAAGCACCTCGTGGCACGCATCGGTGACGGCGGCGATCTGCTCAAGTGCTCGTTCTGTGGCAAGAGCCAGAAGCAGGTCAAGAAGCTCATCGCAGGTCCCGGTGTGTACATCTGCGACGAGTGCATCGACCTCTGTAACGAGATCATCGAGGAGGAACTCGCGGAGACGAGCGAGGTGCGTTGGGAGGAACTGCCCAAGCCCCGCGAGATCTACGAGTTCCTTGAGGGTTACGTCGTGGGCCAGGAGCCCGCGAAGAAGGCCCTGTCGGTGGCGGTCTACAACCACTACAAACGCGTCCAGGCGGGAGAGAGCGCGGGCTCCCAAGGGCGCGACGACATCATCGAGTTGGGCAAGTCCAACATCTTGCTGCTCGGCCCCACGGGGTCCGGCAAGACGCTGCTCGCGCAGACGCTCGCCCGGATGCTCAACGTCCCGTTCGCCATCGCGGACGCCACGGCGCTCACCGAGGCGGGTTACGTCGGCGAGGACGTCGAGAACATCCTGCTGAAGCTGATCCAGGCCGCTGACTACGACGTCAAGAAGGCCGAGACCGGCATCATCTACATCGACGAGATCGACAAGGTCGCCCGCAAGAGCGAGAACCCCTCGATCACGCGTGACGTCTCCGGCGAGGGCGTCCAGCAGGCCCTGTTGAAGATCCTGGAGGGCACCACCGCCTCCGTCCCCCCGCAGGGCGGACGCAAGCACCCGCACCAGGAGTTCATCCAGATCGACACGACGAACGTGCTGTTCATCGTGGGCGGGGCCTTCGCGGGCCTGGAGAAGATCATCGAGTCCCGGGCGGGCGCCAAGGGCATCGGCTTCGGTGCGACCATCCGGTCCAAGCGGGAGCTGGAGTCCAAGGACCAGTTCGAGGACGTCATGCCCGAGGACCTGGTGAAGTTCGGGATGATCCCCGAGTTCATCGGCCGGCTCCCGGTCATCACCTCGGTCCACAACCTCGACCGCGAGGCCCTGCTCCAGATCCTGGTGGAGCCGCGCAACGCGCTCGTCAAGCAGTACCAGCGGCTGTTCGAACTGGACGGCGTGGAGCTCGACTTCGAGCGCGGCGCCCTGGAGGCCATCGCCGACCAGGCCATCCTCCGCCAGACCGGCGCCCGCGGGCTGCGCGCCATCATGGAGGAAGTCCTGATGCCGGTGATGTACGAGGTGCCGTCGCGCAAGGACGTCGCCCGGGTGGTCATCACCGCCGAGGTCGTCCACTCCAACGTCAACCCGACCCTGATCCCCCGGGACGCCCGGGGCCGGGGGCCCGGGGAGCAGAAGACGGCGTAGCACCGCGCACCACGGTCATGCGCGAGGCCCCGGACGATCCGTCGTCCGGGGCCTCGCGCATGAGGGGGCGGGCGTCACAGCTTGACGCGCACGTCCTTGCGGAGGTCGGCGGTCACCTGCGCCGACACGTTCAACGAGACGCCGGTGCCGCTCTCGGCGGGGACCACCAGGGCCATGGTGCTGTAATCGGCCCACATGCACATGTACTGGGTGTCGGTCTTCCCGGTCTTGTCCTTGGCCTCGGCCTGCTGGCACTTGAAGACCGCCCCGTCGCTGCCGTCCGGCGTGACCGTCTTGACCTCGCCGATCACCTTCAGTTCCTCGGACTTCTCCTTGGTCATGCTGGCGAAGGCGGCGTCGAGGGCGGCCTCGGGGTCCTTCAGCTTGCCGAACACGCCCACGAAGGTGACGGCCTTGGAGGCGGTGATCTGGTCGGGGGTCGGCTGGCTGCCGGGGGTGATGTCGATCGTGGAATATATGCCGGTCACGGCCTTGGCCTCGGTGACCCCGGTCTTGGCCAGTTCCTTGGCGGTGTCCGAGTCGGACGCGTCCTCGGCGGGCTTGTCCGGGGTGAGCCGCTTGTACTCGTCCTTCAGCACCCGCTCCGGCGTGGTCAGCTTGTGCGGTCCGTCGTCCGCGAGCCCCGAGTCGCCTTCGGAGTTCGCCAGCACCAGGAACGCGCCGAGACCGACCGCGGCCACCACCGCGATCGCCACGCCGATGATCAGGCCCGTCTTCTTCTTGCCGCCGGCGGGCTGCGGGGGCTGCGGGAAGCCGTACCCCGGCTGACCCGGCTGACCCGGCTGTCCCGGCTGACCGGGCTGCCCCGGGTACCCGTAGCCGGGCTGCGGAGGCTGCGGGGGCTGCTGCTGGGGGTATCCGTACCCCGGCTGCGGGGGCTGCTGCGGGTATCCGTAACCCGGCTGGGGAGCCTGCTGGGGGCTGCCGTAGCCGGGCTGCGGGGGCTGCGGCGGCTGGCCGTAGGGCCCCGGCTGACCGTACGGGTTCGGCTGCGGCGGCTGGTTCGGCTGCTGGCCGTCGTACGGTCCCGGCTGGTTGTGGCTCATGCGAAGGTTCCTCCCCGATGTTTACGTGCTCCCGACATCCTGACCCAACGCCCATAGGGAACGCAGCGGCGGGGGTCGCACCGTTACCAAACACACGGTTTCTGTACGGGACCGTGACGCCCCTAAACTGGGCCCGTGACCGAGAACTCGCAGCAGCACTCAAGCCCCTCCACGGAACTGCCGACCCAGTACGCGCCGGCCGAGGTAGAGGGGAAGCTGTACGAGCGCTGGGTAGAGCGCGGTTACTTCGAGGCCGACGAGAAGAGCGACAAGCCCCCGTTCGCCGTCGTCATCCCGCCGCCGAACGTCACCGGGGTCCTGCACCTCGGGCACGCCTTCGAGCACACGCTGATCGACGCCCTGACCCGCCGCAAGCGCATGCAGGGCCACGAGACGCTGTGGCAGCCCGGCATGGACCACGCCGGCATCGCCACCCAGAACGTGGTGGAGCGCGAGCTGGGCAAGGAGGGCAAGTCCCGCCACGACCTGGGCCGTGAGGCGTTCGTCGAGCGGGTGTGGCAGTGGAAGGACGAGTCCGGCGGGCAGATCTCCGGGCAGATGCGCCGCCTCGGCGACGGCGTCGACTGGTCCCGTGAGCGCTTCACCATGGACGAGGGGCTGTCCCGCTCCGTCCAGACGATCTTCAAGCGGCTCTTCGACGACGAGCTGATCTACCGCGCCGAGCGCATCATCAACTGGTGCCCGCGCTGTCTGACCGCCATCTCCGACATCGAGGTCGAGTACCAGGACGACGAGGGCGAACTCGTCTCCATCCGCTACGGCGAGGGCGAGGACTCCCTCGTCGTCGCGACCACCCGCGCCGAGACCATGCTCGGTGACACGGCCGTCGCCGTGCACCCCGAGGACGAGCGCTACCGGCACCTCGTCGGGCGGACCATCGCCCTGCCGCTCACCGACCGCCGCATCCCGGTCGTGGCGGACGCGCACGTCGACCCCGAGTTCGGCACCGGCGCCGTCAAGGTGACGCCCGCCCACGACCCCAACGACTTCGAGATCGGCCAGCGCCACGACCTTCCCTCGGTCACGGTGATGGACGACCACGCGGTCATCACCACCCCCGGTCCGTTCCAGGGACTGGACCGGCTGGAGGCCCGCAGCGCCATCGTCGCCGCACTGCGCGCCGAGGGCCGGATCGTGGCCGAGAAGCGCCCCTACACCCACTCGGTGGGCCACTGCTCGCGCTGCAAGACCACCATCGAGCCCCGGCTGTCCCTCCAGTGGTGGGTCAAGGTCGCCCCGCTGGCGAAGGCCGCCGGGGACGCCGTCCGCGACGGCCGGGTGGCCATCCATCCGCAGGAGATGGAGAAGCGGTACTTCGACTGGGTGGACAACCTCCACGACTGGTGCATCTCGCGCCAGCTCTGGTGGGGCCACCGCATCCCCGTCTGGTACGGCCCGAACGGCGAGGTCGTCTGCGTCGGCCCCGACGAGCAGCCGCCGACCGGCGAGGGCTGGCACCAGGACACCGACGTCCTGGACACCTGGTTCTCCTCCGGCCTGTGGCCGTTCTCCACGCTCGGTTGGCCCGAGCGGACCGAGAGCCTCGCGAAGTTCTACCCGAACTCCGTGCTGGTCACCGGCTACGACATCCTCTTCTTCTGGGTCGCCCGGATGATGATGTTCGGCCTGTACGCGATGGACGGCACCCCGCCGTTCGGCACGATCGTCCTGCACGGCATGGTCCGCGACCAGTTCGGCAAGAAGATGTCGAAGTCCTTCGGCAACGCGGTCAACCCGCTGGACTGGATGGACAAGTACGGCTCCGACGCCCTGCGCTTCACGCTCGCGCGCGGCGCCAACCCGGGCGTCGACGTGCCGATCGGCGAGGACTGGGTGCAGGGCTCCCGCAACTTCGCCAACAAGATCTGGAACGCCACCCGGTTCGCCCTGATGAACGGCGCCACCGTCGAGGGCCCGCTGCCGCCGGCCGAGGAACTGTCGGCCGCCGACCGCTGGATCCTGTCCCGGCTGAACGCCACGGTCGCCGAGGTCGACGCGCTCTACGACGACTACCAGTTCGCCAAGCTCTCCGACGCGTTGTTCCACTTCGCGTGGGACGAGGTCTTCGACTGGTACGTGGAGCTGTCCAAGACCACCTTCCTGGGCGGCGGCGAGGCGGCGAAGGTCTCCGGCCGGGTCCTCGGCGAGGTCCTGGACGTCACCCTGCGGCTGCTGCACCCGATCGTGCCGTTCGTGACCGAGACCCTGTGGACCACCCTCACCGGCGGCGAGTCCCTGGTGATCGCCGACTGGCCGAAGGACAGCGGCTTCCGGGACCCCGCGGCCGAGCGGGAGATCGACACCGTCCAGCAGCTGATCACCGAGGTCCGCCGGTTCCGTGCCGACCAGGGCCTCCAGCCCGGTCAGCGGGTCCCCGCGCGGCTCACCCTGGAGGGCACGCCGCTCGCCCCGCACGAGGCGGCGATCCGGCAGTTGCTGCGGCTCCAGCCCGAGGGCGAGGGCTTCGCCGCCACGGCGACCCTGCCGGTGTCCGGGGTCGAGGTCGCCCTGGACCTGTCCGGGACCATCGACGTGGCCGCCGAGCGCAAGCGGCTCGCCAAGGACCTGGCCGCCGCCGAGAAGGAGAAGGCGCAGGCGACCGCCAAGCTCGGCAACGAGGCGTTCCTCGCCAAGGCGCCCGACCAGGTGGTCGACAAGATCCGTGGCCGACTCGCCAAGGCGGACGAGGACATCGCCCGCATCCAGGTCCAGCTGGAGCGGCTGCCGGCCGCCTGACCGGCGCACCGGCCCTCGCCCGGAGCCCGGCCCGGTCCTCGTGACCGGTGCCGGGCTCCGGCGCGTCCGGGCGGGGGGTGAGCCGCTGTCGGCGGCGCTCCGTAGACTGGCCCCGTGAGCGAGTTCCCCCCGGACGACCCGGACCGAGACCCCCTGGACGCACTGGACCAGTTCGACGAGATCGTCGAGGCCGAGACCGGCCGCGACCCCGACCTCGCCGTGATCGAGGCGGGGAGCCGCACCCTGCGCACCCAGGGCGGTGACCCCGCCGCGGACCTTCCCCGCCGCCCCGAGGACCCGGAGGTGGACCGGGCGCTGCGCGAGGTGGAGACCGAGCTGTCGTCCCGCTGGGGCGAGACCAAGCTGGAGCCGTCCGTCACCCGGATCGCCGCGCTGATGGACGTCCTGGGGGAGCCGCAGCGCTCGTACCCCTCGATCCACATCACCGGCACCAACGGCAAGACGTCCACCGCCCGCATGATCGAGGCCCTGCTCGGCGCCTTCGAGCTGCGCACCGGCCGGTACAGCTCGCCCCACGTCCAGTCGATCACCGAGCGGATCAGCCTGGACGGCGCCGCGATCCCCGCCGAGCGGTTCGTGGAGACGTACCGGGACGTCCAGCCGTACGTCGAGATGGTCGACGCCCAGCAGGACTTCCGGCTCTCCTTCTTCGAGGTGCTGACCGGCATGGCGTACGCGGCCTTCGCGGACGCCCCGGTCGATGTCGCCGTGGTCGAGGTCGGCATGGGCGGCACCTGGGACGCCACCAACGTCATCGACGCCGCGGTCGCCGTCGTCACCCCCATCGACCTGGACCACACGGACCGGCTCGGCGGCACCCCCGGCGAGATCGCGGCCGAGAAGTCCGGCGTCATCAAGCAGGACGCGACGGTGATCCTGGCCCAGCAGCCCGTGGACGCCGCCCAGGTCCTGCTGAAGAAGGCCGTCGAGGTGAACGCCACCGTGGCCCGGGAGGGCCTGGAGTTCGGCGTGCTGGCCCGACAGGTCGCCGTCGGCGGACAGCTCCTCACCCTGCGCGGCCTCGGCGGCGAGTACGAGGAGGTGTTCCTCCCGCTGCATGGCGTCCACCAGGCGCACAACGCGGCCGTGGCGCTCGCCGCGGTCGAGGCGTTCTTCGGGGTCGGCTCCCAGCACACCAACCGGCTCGACGCGGACACCGTCCGCAAGGCGTTCGCGGCCGTCACCTCACCCGGCCGGCTGGAGGTCGTCCGTCGTTCGCCGACGGTGGTCCTGGACGCCGCGCACAATCCGGCCGGCGCCCGCGCCGTGGCCGAGTCACTGGGCGAGGCGTTCGGTTTCAGTCGACTCGTCGGAGTCGTCGGCACCAGCGCGGACAAGGACGTGCGGGGGCTGCTCGAAGCGTTCGAGCCGGTCTTCACGGAGATCGTCGTCACCCAGCACTCCACCCACCGCGCGATGGACGCCGACGAGCTGGCCGCGATCGCCGTGGAGGTGTTCGGGGAGGACCGGGTCCAGGTGGAACCCCGGATCGACGACGCCATCGAAGCGGCGATCACGCTCGCCGAGGAGGACGGCGAGTTCTCCGGCGGGGGAGTGCTCATCACCGGTTCCGTCTTCACCGTCGGCGACGCCCGACTGCTCCTCGGGAGGGGCTGACCATGCGCATGCTCTGCTCGACCACCCTGCTCGCCGAGTTCTTCCTGATCGGTTTCGCCGGGCTGGTCGCCATGAAGGACCCCGATCTGACCGCGACCACGGTGTGGACGGTGTGCGGGGTGCTGATGGCGGCGAGCCTGCTGCTGTGCCGGATCGCGGGGCAGCCGCTGGGAATCCGGCTCGGCTGGGGCCTCCAGATCGCGCTGGTCGTCAGCGGTGTCTACGTCCCCATGATGTTCGTCCTCGGGCTCTGCTTCGGCGGCCTGTGGTGGGCGTCCCTGCACTTCGGACGGAAGGTGGACGAGGCCAAGGCGCGCTGGGCCGCACTGAGCGAGGACGGGACGGTCACCCCAGGGCCTGACGCTGCGTGACGAACGGGGGTGCGGTGCCTGTAACCTCTGAACCCCGCACACCCGGTGACCGAAGGAGCCGCACCCCATGACCCAGCGCAGCCTCGTCCTGCTCAAGCCCGACGCCGTGAAGCGCGGTCTGGTGGGCGAGATCGTCGGTCGCATCGAACGCAAGGCCGACTGGCGGATCACCGCGCTGGAGCTGCGGACGCTCGACCAGGCCACCCTGGAGCAGCACTACGGCGAGCACGTCGGCAAGGTCTTCTACGAGCCGCTGATCGCCTTCATGTCCTCCGGCCCGGTGGTCGCCCTGGTCGTCGAGGGCGAGCGGGTCATCGAGGGCATCCGCACGCTGGCCGGGCCCACCGACCCGATCGCGGCGGCCCCCGGTTCCATCCGCGGTGACTTCGGCACCGTCACCCGGGAGAACCTGATCCACGCCTCGGACTCCGAGGAGTCCGCCGAGCGGGAACTGAAGATCTTCTTCCCCGGCCTCGTCTGACCGCGGATCGCGTGCTCGGGCGGTCGACCCGGGGCGGTCGGGCGGTCGACCCGCGCACGCGTGCGGCCGGCCGCCTCCGCGGTCGGTCCGGCCGCGGAGGACCCGGGGCGGCGCCCTTGACGGAGCATCAGCGTGCCCCGCGCGGAGGCGGCACCCGAGAACCTCGCCGCTGCCGGGCAGGTGCGCGCCGATCGGGGGAACGCATGGCCCCATCCGCACGTCCCCCATAGCGGGGCAGCACTTCATCTGCTGACAATGGCGAAGACCCTCGCGCCGTGTCCGTGCAGGCGAGACTACGATGGAAGCCTTCACGCCACACAGCACCCACATGCCGACCTGAAGAGCACTCATCCGCTCGTCCGGGAAGGCCAGACGCATCCTCTTGGGGAACAACATGTCGTTCATCGGCCGTGACATGGCTGTCGACCTCGGGACCGCCAACACGCTGGTGTACGTCAGGGGCCGGGGGATCGTTCTCAACGAGCCGTCCGTCGTCGCGATCAACACCAACACCGGTGGCATCCTCGCGGTCGGCGCCGAAGCGAAGAAGATGATCGGGCGCACTCCGGGCAACATCGTGGCCGTGCGCCCCCTGAAGGACGGCGTGATCGCCGACTTCGAGATCACCGAGCGGATGCTCCGCTACTTCATCCTCAAGATCCACAAGCGGCGGTACCTCGCGCGCCCCCGCGTCGTGGTCTGCGTGCCCTCGGGCATCACCGGGGTCGAACGCCGTGCGGTCATCGAGGCCTCGTCCCAGGCGGGCGCCCGCCAGGTGCACATCATCGAGGAGCCCATGGCCGCGGCCATCGGCTCCGGCCTCCCCGTCCACGAGGCCACCGGCAACATGGTCGTGGACATCGGCGGCGGCACCACGGAGGTCGCCGTGATCTCCCTCGGCGGCATCGTCACGGCCCAGTCGATCCGGGTCGCCGGCGACGAACTGGACAACGCGATCATCCAGCACATCAAGAAGGAGTACAGCCTCCTGCTGGGCGAGCGCACCGCCGAACAGATCAAGATCACGATCGGTTCCGCGTACGACCTCGACCAGGACGAGCACACCGAGATCCGCGGTCGCGACCTGGTCTCCGGACTGCCGAAGACCGTGGTCATCTCGGCCGCCGAGGTCCGCAAGGCCATCGAGGAACCCGTGAACGCGATCGTGGACGCGGTGAAGACCACCCTCGACAAGTGCCCGCCGGAACTCTCCGGCGACGTCATGGACCGCGGCATCGTCCTCACCGGCGGCGGCGCCCTGCTGCGCGGCCTCGACGAGCGGCTGCGCCGCGAGACCGGCATGCCGATCCACATCGCCGAGGACCCGCTGGACTCCGTCGCGCTCGGCTCCGGCAAGTGCGTCGAGGAGTTCGAGGCGCTCCAGCAGGTGCTGGACGCCCAGCCCCGCAGATGACCCCGACCCTCCTGCCACCCGGCGCGCGCCGGGCGGCAGGAGGGCGCCGGGCGCGTCGCACCCCCGTGCGGGACCGGCCGGACGGACCGTCACCCGCCGTATCCCGGCCGTCCGGACCGGGTGTCCCGGGGCCGGGGGAGCGACAGTCGCCGGTCATGGGACAGCCGCTGGTACAGAGACAAGAGCACACATTCCGACGAGGAAGGCACGGCCGCCGCACGTGAGGGACACACGAGAGAGCCGGCTGCTCCTGGTGCTGCTGATCGCCATCGCGTTCGCGCTGATCACCGTGGACATCAGGGGCGGCGAGGACTCACCGGTGGACGGCGCCCGCCGGGCCGCCGCAACGGTCCTCGGACCCGTCGAGAACGGGGTGTCCTCCGCGGTCGACCCCATCGGCAACGCGATCGCCGCGGTCCGCGACTCCGGCGAACGCCACAGCCGCATCACCACCCTGGAGCGCGAGAACGCCGCCCTGAAGACCCGTCTCGGCAGCGACGACCGCAACCGCAGCCGCGTCCGCCAACTCGACTCCCTGCTCAAGAAGGCCGGAGCCGGGCAGTACGGCGTCAAGGCCGCCGAGGTCATCGGGATAGGAGCCGCACAGGGCTTCTCCTGGACCGTCACCATCGACGCGGGCGCCCGCGACGGCATCGAGCGCGACATGACCGTCCTCAACGGGGACGGACTCGTCGGCCGGGTCACCACCGTCGGCCCCGGCACCGCCACGGTCCTGCTCGCCAACGACCCCGACTTCACCGTCGGCACCCGGATGGAGAAGACCGACGAACTCGGCTTCACCTCCGGCGGCGGCGACGGCCCGCTCCGGGTCGACCTCCTCAACGGGAAGTCCAAGGTCAGGAAGGGCGATCGGCTCGTCACCTTCGGCTCCGCCGCCGACAAGCCCTTCGTCCCCGGCGTCCCCGTCGGCGAGGTCGTCCGCGTCGACCCGTCCGGCGGCGACCTCACCCGCACCGTCTACGTGAAGCCCTACGCCGGGTTCACCAAGCTCGACATCGTCGGCGTCGTCGTCGAGGCCCCCCGCAAGGACCCGCGCGACACCGTCCTGCCGCCCGCCCCGAAGCCCACCCCCACGCCGACCGTGACCGTCACCGTCACCCCGTCCGCGCAGGTACCCGGCCAGGCCGGACAGACCCCAGTGCCGTAGGAGCCCGACCATGCGCTTCAACCGGATGCTGCTTTCGGCCCCCCTCGTGGTGGCCGCCCTGGTCATCCAGGTGAGCGTCCTCGCCCGACTGCAACTGCCCGGCGCCGTGCCCGACCTGCTGCTGCTCACCGTCCTCGGCCTCGCCCTGGTCTACGGGCACGTCGGCGGCGCCCTGGTCGGCTTCGGCGCCGGGCTCCTCGCGGACCTCGCGCCGCCCGCCGACCACGCCGTGGGCCGGTACGCACTGGTGTTGTGCGTCATCGGCTACCTCGCGGGGCTCGCCAAGCCGGAGAACGGGCGCCTCCAGTCCGCCGCCGGCCCGATGCTCGTCGTCGTGGGCTCCGCCGTCGGCTCCACCCTGCTCTACGCCGGTGTCGGCGCCCTCGTCGGCGACACCGCCGCCCGCCACGTGGGCCTGGGCAGCCTGCTGTTCACCGCGGCGCTCTACGACCTGTTGCTCGCGCCGTTCACCGTGCCGTTCATCATGGCGCTCGCCAGACGCGCCGACAACGATCCGCTCGCCGAGACCAACGCCGCCGCCAAGAGCGACGTCTCGGCCGGCTGGCTGGCCTCCGGCACCGGCCTGCGGATCGGCAGCCAGCGCAGCGGGCTGCGCGCCAAGGCGGCGCGGGCCCGGGTGGCGCGCGCGGGACGCATCAAGGTCAAGGGGGCCAAGCGACTGTGACCAACATTCCGGAGACCGGCCGCACGCCCCGGGTCCAGATCCGGCTCGTCGTCATCCAGGTGCTGGTCGTCTCCCTGCTGCTCACCCTCGGCGGGCGGCTCTGGTACCTCCAGGTCCGCAACGGCGAGGAGTACGCCAAGGAGGCGTCCGGCAACGGCGTCCAGCGCGTCGTCCAGCCCGCGGTGCGCGGCTCGATCCTGGATGCCCGCGGCGTACCGATCGCCGACAACGAGACCCGACTCGTGGTCTCGGCCTCCCGCACCGACCTGATGAAGATGAAGGACGACGGCAAGGGCGTGCTCACCAAGCTCGCCGGGGTCCTCGGCGTCCCGGCGAAGGAGGTCACCGACAAGGTCCGCCTCTGCGACGCCGAGACCCCCCAGCCCTGCTGGAACGGCTCCCCCTACCAACCGATCCCCATCACCGACGAGGCCACCCCGAAGCAGGCCCTCCAGATCCGCGAGCGCGCCGAGGACTTCCCCGGCATCACCGCCGAGCCCACCGCCGTGCGCCGCTACGCCTCGCCCGGCGACGCCAACACCGCCCAGGTCCTCGGTTACCTCTCGCCGGTCACCGACAACGAGATCGAGAAGGCCAAGGACAGCGACTCGCCGTACCTCCGCTCCGACCAGGTCGGCCGCAGCGGTCTCGAACGGCAGTACGACAAGGAGCTGCGGGGCAAGGCCGGCGTCACCCGCTACGAGGTCGACAACCTCGGCCGCGTGATGGGCCTTGCCAAGAGCGACGAGGCCGAACCCGGCGCGAACGTCGTCACCAGCATCGACGCCCGGGTCCAGAGCGTCGCCGAGTACGAACTGAACAAGGCGCTGAAGGAAGCCCGCAAGGTCTACGACGACAACACCCGGATGAACTACAAGGCCGACTCCGGGGCCATCGTCGTCATGGAGTCCAAGACCGGACGCGTCGTCGCCATGGCCTCCAACCCGACCTACGACCCCAACGCCTGGGTCGGCGGCATCTCCGGCAAGGACTACGCCCGGCTCACCGGCAAGTCCTCCAACTACCCCCTGCTCAACCGCGCCATCCAGGGCCAGGCCGCCCCCGGCTCCATCTTCAAGGTGGTCCCCGTCGCCGCCGCCGTCAACGCCGGCTACGGCTTCAACGACCGCTACGAGTGCTCCAGCTCGTACGCCATCGGCGGCCAGGTCTTCAACAACTTCGAGTCCAAGGGCTACGGATCGATCGACCTCGGCCAGGCCCTGGAGGTCTCCTGCGACACCGTCTTCTACCGCCTCGCCCACGAGGAGTGGAAGCGGGACGGCGGCACCAAGCCGAAGAAGAAGGCCAACGACTGGTTCTACCGCACCGCCCACCAGTTCGGCCTCGGCAAGGAGACCGGCATCGACCTCCCCAACGAGGTCACCGGCCGCATCCCCGACCGCCAGTGGAAGCGCGACTTCTGGAAGGCCAACAAGGACGCCTGGTGCAAGGCCGGCAAGAAGGGCGGCGACTTCGTGGAGCAGCTCTCCTACGAGAACTGCCTCGAAGGCAACCTCATGCGCGCCGGTGACTCCGTCAACTACAGCATCGGCCAGGGCGACACCCTCGTCACGCCGATACAGATGGCCACCATCTACGGCGCCCTCGCCAACGGCGGCACCATGTACGACCCCAGCGTCGGCAAGGCGATCATCAGCCCCGACGGCAAGAAGGCCACGGAGATCAAGCCCAAGGCACACGGCAAGCTCCCCCTGTCCCGCAAGACCCTCGGCAAGATAGACGAAGCCCTCGAAGGCGTCGCCACCCGCGGCACCGCCGCCTGGCGCTTCACCGGCTGGCCCCAGGACAAGATCCCGATGCACGCCAAGACCGGCACCGCCGAGGTCCACGGCAAGCAGACGACCTCCTGGTTCGCCACCTATACCGACGAGTACACCATCGTCATGACCATCGCCCAGGGCGGCACCGGCTCCGGCGCCTCCGCACCCGCCGTGCGCAACGTGTACAACGCCCTCTACGGCGTCAGCCCCGACGGCAAGATCGACCGCAAGAAGGCCCTCCTGCCCCAACCGCAGAAGACCCTCCCGAAGATCCAGCGGGACGGCTCCATCGACGCCCCCAGGATCAAGCCCTACAAGCCGCAGCCCGAGCCGTCCCCCACCGCACAGGGACTGGCCGGACCCCCCGCGCCGGGCACCGGGAGGCGCGACTGATGAGCGGCTCCCACGGCTTCTCCGTCTCCGGGTACGGCCCCGAGCGGTCCTGGCTCACCCGGGTCACCGCCCGGGACAGCCTGCTGCGCCGCCTCGACTGGCCGATACTGCTGTCCGCCGTCGCCCTCTCGCTCATCGGCGCCGTCCTCGTCTACTCCTCGACCCGCAACCGCACCGAGCTCAACCAGGGCGACCCCTACTACTTCCTCTTCCGCCACCTGCTCAACACCGGCATCGGCATCACCCTGATGATCGCCACGGTCTGGCTCGGCCACCGCACCCTGCGCACCGCCGTACCGATCCTCTACGGCATCTCGGTCTTCCTCGTCCTGCTGGTCCTCACCCCGCTCGGCGCCACCATCAACGGCGCCCACGCCTGGATCGTCATCGGCGGCGGCTTCTCGCTCCAGCCCTCCGAGTTCGTGAAGATCACGATCATCCTGGGCATGGCGATGCTGCTCGCCGCCCGGGTCGACGCCGGCGACCGGCTCCACCCCGGCCACCGCACCGTCGTCCAGGCGCTCGGCCTCGCCGTCATCCCCATCGCCGTCGTGATGCTCATGCCCGACCTGGGGTCGGTCATGGTGATGGCGATGATCGTGCTGGGCGTCCTGCTCGCCTCCGGCGCCTCCAACCGCTGGGTCTTCGGCATCCTCGGGGCCGGCGCCCTCGGGGCCGTCGCCGTCTGGCAGCTGAACGTCCTCGACGAGTACCAGATCAACCGCTTCGCCGCCTTCGCCAACCCGGAACTCGACCCCGCCGGCGTCGGCTACAACACCAACCAGGCCCGCATCGCCATCGGCTCCGGCGGCCTCACCGGCATGGGCCTGTTCAAGGGCTCCCAGACCACCGGCCAGTTCGTCCCCGAACAGCAGACCGACTTCGTCTTCACCGTCGCCGGCGAGGAACTCGGCTTCGTCGGCGCCGGACTGATCCTCGTCCTGCTCGGCGTGCTGCTCTGGCGCGCCTGCCGCATCGCCCGCGAGACGACCGAGCTGTACGGCACGATCGTCGCCGCCGGGATCATCGCCTGGTTCGCCTTCCAGTCCTTCGAGAACATCGGCATGACCCTCGGCATCATGCCCGTCGCCGGCCTCCCCCTGCCCTTCGTCTCCTACGGAGGGTCCTCGATGTTCGCCGTGTGGGTCGCCGTGGGACTCCTCCAGTCGATCCGGGTCCAGCGCCCCCTGTCCGCCTGACCGCACCGGGGTCGGCGCCACCACCCGGGCACCGACCCCGACGGGATCTCCTCAGTTTCCCGCCGTTCCCGCCCGTTTCCGGCCGCTCGGGGCCCCCGAGGTCTGCCGGACGGGGCGAAATCCGTCTAGATTCGGTGCATGGCGGATATACAGCGCGAGATCGAGCGTAAGTACGAAGCCACCTACCCGAACCAGAGCGACCGGGCGCTACCGGACCTGACCGCCGTCGGCGGGGTCTCGGCCGTCGTCCACCAGGGCGTCACCGAGCTGGACGCCGTCTACTACGACACCGTCGACCACCGCCTCGCCGCCGCGTCGATCACCCTGCGCCGACGCACCGGCGGTGCCGACGCCGGCTGGCACCTGAAACTCCCCGTTGCCCGGGACGTGCGCGACGAGATCCGCGCCCCCCTGTCGGCCACCCCGCCCCGCACCCTCACCGGACTCGTCCGCTCCCGGGTGCGCAGCGCCCCCCTCGTCCCGGTGATCCGACTGCGCTCCACGCGCGACGTCCACCACCTCGTCGACGCCGACGGCACCCTGCTCGCCGAACTCAGCGTGGACGTGGTCCGCGCCCAGCGCCTCACCGGCGGCGACGCCACCACCACCTGGACCGAGGTCGAGGTCGAACTCGGCCGGGACCAACAGCCCGCCTTCCTCGACAAGGTCGAGAAGAAGCTCCGCAAGGGCGGACTGCGCCGCTCCGCCTCCGCCTCCAAACTGTCCCGCGCCCTCGCCGAGACCACCCCCGACCGACACGCCCCGGTCGCCCCGGAACGGCACACCCCGGTCATCCCGGAACGGCACACGCCGGTGACGGCCGACCGACACACCCCGGCCACCGCCCCCCGCCCCCCGCACGAGGGCACCGCCGCGGCCCCCGTCCTCGCCTACCTCACCGCCCAGCGGGACGCCATCGTCGCCCTCGACCCCGCCGTCCGCCGCAACGAGTACGACTCCGTCCACCGCCTGCGCGTCGCCACCCGCCGCGCCCGCAGCACCTTCCGCTCCTACTCCAAGGTCCTCGACCGCGCCGTCACCGACCCCATCGGCGCGGAACTCAAGTGGCTCGCCGGAGAACTCGGCATCGACCGGGACGCCGAGGTCCTCACCGAACGGCTCACCGGCCACTTCGCCGAACTGCCCCGCAACCTCGTGATCGGCCCCGTCCGCACCCGACTGCGCACCTGGGCGCACGCCCGGCGCGGCGGCTCCCGCCGCCGACTGATCACCGTCCTCAACGGCAAGCGCTACCTCGCCCTCCTCGACGCCCTGGACGCGCTGCTCGCCGACCCGCCCCTGCTCCCCGCCGGGGCCCGGGACGCCACCACCGTGATCCACCGGGCCGCCCGCAAGGACTTCGGGAAGCTCGCCGCCCTGGTCGAAGAGGCCCTCGAACGCCCCAGCGGCCCCGAACGCGACCTCGCGATGCACGAGGCCCGCAAGAAGGCCAAACGGCTCCGCTACGCCGCAGAGGCCGCCCTGGACACCCTGGGCAAGCCCGCCAAACAGGCCATCCGCGGCAGCAAGGCCCTCCAGGACCTGCTGGGCGAGCACCAGGACAGCGTGATGACCCGCACCACCCTGCGGGACCTCGCGACCCAGGCGCACGCGGCCCGGGAGAACGCGTTCACCTACGGACTGATCCACGGCCACGAGGAGCGGCGGGCCGACGGCTACGAGGCCGAGCTGCCCGCGGCGTGGGAGGCCGCCGAACGAGCCACCCGGGGGCTTCGCGGGACGCGCTAGGCTTGAGGGTCACCCCGCTCTTCCCGCGGGGCGTCCCCCGCCAGCTCACGAGAGACGCCACGATGCCTGTCGAGTCGGTCTTCCCCCGCCTGGAAGCGCTTCTCCCGCACGTCCAGAAGCCCATCCAGTACGTCGGTGGGGAACTCAACTCCACCGTCAAGCCGTGGGACGCCTGCGATGTCCGCTGGGCCCTCATGTACCCGGACGCCTACGAGGTCGGTCTGCCCAACCAGGGCGTCATGATCCTCTACGAGGTGCTGAACGAGCGCGAGGGCGTCCTCGCCGAGCGCACCTACAGCGTCTGGCCCGACCTGGAGGAGCTGATGCGGGAGCACGACGTCCCGCAGTTCACGGTGGACGCGCACCGCCCGGTGAAGGCGTTCGACGTGTTCGGGCTGAGCTTCTCCACGGAGCTGGGCTACACCAACATGCTGACCGCCCTGGACCTCGCGGGCATCCCGCTGGAGGCCAAGGACCGCGGACTCGACGACCCGGTCGTCGTCGCCGGCGGCCACGCGGCGTTCAACCCCGAGCCGATCGCCGACTTCATCGACTGCGCGGTGATCGGCGACGGCGAGCAGGCCGTGCTCCAGATCACCGACATCGTCCGCGCCTGGAAGGCCGAGGGCCGGCCCGGCGGTCGCGACGAGCTGCTGTTCCGGCTCGCCCGCACCGGCGGCGTGTACGTGCCCCGCTTCTACGACGTCGAGTACCTGCCCGACGGGCGCATCGGCCGGGTCGTGCCCAACCGCTCCGGGGTGCCGTGGCGGGTGTCCAAGCACACCGTCATGGACCTGGACGAGTGGCCCTACCCCAAGCAGCCCCTCGTACCCCTCGCCGAGACCGTCCACGAGCGGATGTCCGTGGAGATCTTCCGCGGCTGCACCCGCGGCTGCCGCTTCTGCCAGGCCGGCATGATCACCCGCCCGGTCCGCGAGCGCAGCATCACCGGCATCGGCGAGATGGTCGAGAAGGGGCTCAAGGCGACCGGCTTCGAGGAGGTCGGCCTGCTGTCGCTGTCCAGCGCCGACCACTCCGAGATCGGGGACATCGCCAAGGGCCTCGCCGACCGGTACACGGAGGACAAGATCGGCCTGTCCCTCCCGTCGACCCGGGTGGACGCCTTCAACGTGGACCTGGCGAACGAACTGACCCGCAACGGGCGCCGCTCCGGTCTCACCTTCGCCCCCGAGGGCGGCTCCGAGCGGATGCGCAAGGTCATCAACAAGATGGTCTCGGAGGAGGACCTGATCCGCACGGTCGCCACCGCCTACGGCAACGGCTGGCGCCAGGTGAAGCTGTACTTCATGTGCGGTCTGCCCACCGAGACCGACGAAGACGTCCTCCAGATCGCCGACATGGCGATGAACGTGATCCAGAAGGGCCGCGAGGTCTCCGGCGCCAACGACATCCGCTGCACGGTGTCCATCGGCGGCTTCGTGCCCAAGCCGCACACCCCGTTCCAGTGGGCCCCGCAACTCTCCGCCGAGGAGACGGACGCCCGGCTCCAGAAGCTCCGGGACAAGATCCGCGGCGACAAGAAGTACGGCCGCTCCATCGGCTTCCGCTACCACGACGGCAAGCCCGGCATCGTCGAGGGCCTGCTGTCGCGCGGCGACCGCCGCCTCGGCACGGTGATCCGCGCCGTCTACGAGGACGGCGGCCGGTTCGACGGCTGGCGCGAACACTTCTCGTACGACCGCTGGATGGCCTGCGCCGACAAGGAACTGCCCGCCTTCGACATCGACGTCGACTGGTACACCACGCGGGAGCGCACCTACGAGGAGGTCCTGCCCTGGGACCACCTCGACTCGGGCCTCGACAAGGACTGGCTCTGGGAGGACTGGCAGGACTCCCTCGACGAGACCGAGGTCGAGGACTGCCGCTGGACACCCTGCTTCGACTGTGGGGTGTGTCCGCAGATGGACACCAGCATCCAGATCGGCCCGACCGGCAAGAAGCTGTTGCCGCTGTCGGTCAAGAATCCGTCGTGACCAGCGGCGATGCTGTTCGGCGGCGGGTGACGAGACGCTGGCGGGCCTGACCGAGTCGGAGTTCGCCAGCCGGACGCCCCGCCCGCACGGCCACGTGGGCGGTGCATGGATGGGGCGTCGCGGATCCCGCTAGACGTGCTGGGGTGCGTCCAGGGAACGCAACTCGGTCAGTCGCCGCTGGTACAGGGGTCCGGCCACGTGGGCGGCACGTGCCTCACTGGGGGCGGACTGTTCGATCAGGTGATGGGCCACGGCCTTGAGGTGGGCCGACCACGCCAGCACATGTTGTTGCGCGGTCCGCCCGCACTCCTGCGGCTCCCCTGGCAGGCACAGGGCAAGCATGGGGCCGACCTTGTTCGCGGCGTGCCGGATGTACCCGGCGATGACGGCCCACTCCTCGTCGCTCCGTTGGACGGCGCCGGGGGAGGCCTCCATGCCCCACCTGCCGAAGTCGTCTCCGTGGTCGTCCATCTGCGCACTCCAGGGTTCTTGGAGGGTCAAGCGGGTGCGCCGATGCTAGCGGCTTCGGCTGCCGGGTTCGCCTCCCTCGGGTCGCAGTGCCCGACCGAGGGAACGCAGGGCTGGCACGGTCCGCACATCGGCAGGAACTGCGGAGGCGTGCACGACTGCGCCCCCTCCCCGTGCACGGCCGTGATGCCAGCGGTCACCTTGGCCATCTGCGGGCCGCCCCAGACGTCGGCGAGCGGCGTTTCCCGCACGTTGCCGATGGTGAGGAACCGTCCCAGGACGCAGGGCCACACGTCCCCGGTCGGGCCGATGGCGCACTTCTCGTGGGCGCAGTGTCCGCACAGGTCGGTGATGGTCGGTGCGGCTCCTCGGCTGGCCCGTCCGAACGCGCGGGTCCGGTCGCCGCCGATCTCTTCGACTCCGAGTGCCGCCAGATCCCGCGCCGCCTCTTGGACGCGCTGTCCCGGGTTCACGGCGACGACTCCGCCCCTCAGCGGGATGCCCCGGCCAAGCGCCTTGGCGACATTCGCGCGGGTGCGCTTGTGAGACCCCTTGAGCCGGGTCACCGTGTCGTGGTCCTCCGCGCTGTCGGAGTAGTACGACGTGGCCAGCTTGACGCCACACGCCGTGAAGGTCTCCCACAGCTCGTCGCGGATGTGGGTCAGGTTCGAGAACACCTCGACCCCCAGCCCCGCCCCGTGCGCGTGCTCGATCAGCTCACGGAGATGCGGGTACAGCGTCGGTTCCCCGCCGATGAACTGAACGTCCCGCGCCCCCATGGCCGAGAGCTGATCGATCGTGTTCTTCCAGTCCGGCACGGTCATCGTGCCGTGCGTCCCTTTGGGGGACGAGTCGGCGTAGCAGTGATCACAGAACTCGTTGCAGAGTCCCGTCACCTCTAACCACGCGAACTTCAGCAGGTTCAGGGCAGCCCTCATGGTGAGACTCCTTGGTAGGGGATGGCGGTTTCCGATGACCGGGGCGCGCCCATGTCCTCCGGGCGGAACGCCGTGCCGTTGCGGTTCGCCGTGCTGCTGGACTTCATACCGTTCAGCGTCGGCCTGCGGAGGATGGGTATCCATTGGCCCGGCATAGGCCCCCGGGTGGGCCAAGTCGTAGGCCACACTGGGTCGATGACCACCGTGATCGGGGCCAACATCAGGCGTCTGCGGAGACAGCACGGATGGACTCAGGCGCGCCTGGCGTGGGAGCTGTGCCGTGCGGCGGGGGTGCAGGGCAAACCGGTCAGCGCCCAGGAGATCAGCAGGTGGGAAGCCGGTCGGCGTACCCCTCGCGACTGGCTTTCGTTCCTCGCCGCCGTCCTGGGGGTTTCCGTGGACGTGCTGACAGGCGCTCCAGCGCCCCCGGAACCGGTGATGCCGATGCTGGCCCACTATCTGCCCGAGGGTGACCCGCTGGCCCCTCTCAGCGCCAAGAGCGGGCGTCGCATCGGCGGCGGGGTCGTGCTCGACCTGCACCGGAGGGTTCACGGGCTGCGCCTTGCCGACGACGTCGTCTACGGGCTGGATCTCATCGGGCGAGCCACGCGGGACCTGCGCGCCGCTGTCACCTTGTTCCGCGAAGCCCGGTACACCGAGGAGACCGGCCGCCAGCTCTTGGGCTTGGTCGGCGAGTTCGCACAGATCGCCGGCTGGATCGCCAGCGACGCGGGGCAGCACGCGGAAGCCGAGCGGATCTACCGGCTGGGACTCAGTGCGGCACAGCAGGCCGAGGACCACACCTTGGCCGGGAACCTCGCCGGGTCACTCGCCTACCAGCTCAGCAACACCGGCCGCGAAGCGGAGGGGCTGATGCTCGCTCGCTCGGCGCTGGCGGAGGCCGGGACGGACGCACCACCAAAGGCTCGCGCACTGTATCTCGACCGGGTCGCCTGGGCGCACACGAAAGCCGGGGGACCTGAGAGCGCGCAACACGCCATGCGGGCCCTTGGAGAAGCCGGGGAAGCCCTGGCCGAGGAAAGCGAGGGAACCGAGTCCCCGACGTGGCTGTACTGGGTGGACGCTGGCGAACTCCAGGTCATGGAGTCCCGGGTCTATACCGAACTGCACCGGCCGCTGCGGGCCGTGCCGCTCCTGCGGGACGTGCTCAGCAGGTACGACGCGACCCACACACGTGAACTCGCGCTGTACCTGTCGTGGCTTGCCGTTGCCTACGTCGACGCCAACGAACCGGAGGAAGCGGCGGCGACCGCCGAACGGGTCGTCAGCCTGTCGGCTGACATGGCCAGCGAGCGGACAGCGGAACGGGGCAGGGTCGTGCTGGCCCGACTCGCCGAGTACGCACACGTGCCCGAGGTACGGGCGGTACTCGACGGCGCGGCGTGAGCAGGGGAACCATGACGCTCCCGCCGGGGGACGCGCGCCGCCCGCCCTCATGGACGGGCGGCGCGCCCCCCGTCCGCTACCGGCCGAGGTACGCGTCGTACACGGTCACGCTCGCCTTGCCGCCCTGTCGGTCGGTGACCTGACCGCGCAGGGCCACCGACTTCCCCCGCGCCGGGTTCTTGACCTTGATCTTCCCCTTGGCCACGGGCACGTTCCGCCAGGTGGCGCCGGAGTCGTAGGAGACGGACACGGTGAGCGACTTCGCTCCCGCGCCGGCCGCCGGCCCTTGGACCGTCACCGGGAAGGTCGCCGTACGACCCGCGGGTACGGTGCCGTCGAGGGCGACCCGGGCGCCGAACCGGACCGTGGAGAGCGGGGTCCTGGTGTACTCGCCCGCCGCCGGCCGCGCACTGCGGAAGGTCCAGGAACCGTCGACGCGGGTCCCGACCGCGGCGACGGACGGACTGCGCCGCACCGAGGTGGTCAGGGTGTACTCGGCGTCTTCCGCACCGACCTCGAACCCGCCCAGGCCGTCCAGCTGACCCGCACTCCGCGCGACCTCGGTGGCGCCCCGGTAGAGCACGCTCTGCGCCGAGGAGTGCACGGACCAGCCGGTGTTGCCCCTGCCGTCGGAGAACAGCGGCACCGTGCCGAAGAGCACGTCCTCGTCGCGGAAGACACCGGCCCGCTCGTCCATCAGCGGGGAGTGGACGGCGGTGCCGAGGGTCACCCGATGGCTCCCGCCCGGACGGCGGTGGCGCACCGGGGAGGTGTGGTCGGTCTCCTCACGCCCGTCGGCGCCGAGCTGAGCCATCCGCACCGACCAGCGGTTGGCCTTCCCGACGGTGGCCCCGTAGTGGGTCCGGGTGCCGGGCAGGTCGAACGGGACGTCGGAGTCGAAGTAGATGCCGTCCACGCCGCTGAGCAGGGTGGACACCGCCTTCTTGCCCGGGACCGAGGAGCCCGCGGTCGCGGAGATCTTCGCGAAGTCGGCGGCCGTGAACGCCGTGTCGTGGCCGGTGGAGAGCCGTTCGACCGGCCCGCCGGCAGCGCCGTTGTACTGGGCCGAGGCGCCGCCCTCCCACTGGGCGGCGAAGGACTCCGTGAGCGTGACGCCGGTGGGCCGCCGGGGGCCGAGCTGTGCGGTGCGCAGGCCGTCGAAGGAGCCGAAGATCCGGAAGGTCGAGTAGAACCCCCGGCCGGCTTCGACCGACAGGGTCCTGCGGGCGTCGGTCATCGGGGCCGGGCCGTCCGGGATGCTCATCCGGACGGGCCGGGCGAGCCGTGCGTCGACCTCGACGGTGGTGTCCTCGGTCAGCGCCAGCTTGGGGTGGGTCAGCCAGTCCGACGCGGACTCGGTGGAACGGTCCGCGTCCAGCACGTAACTGCCCTTCGGGAGTCGGAACGTCGCGGTGGCCTTGCCCTCGGCGTACGTGCCCGAGTGCTCGGCCACGCCGGAGAGTTGGATGAGGCGGCTGAAGAACTCCCTGCTGGGACTCCCGTCCGGCCCGGTGTGACGGAGGGTCAGGTCGTACGACTCGACCTCGCGGTCCACGGCGGCGGTGGTGCGCACGGTCTGCCCGCCGCCGGTCGCGACGACGGTCGCGGTGTAGGCGCCGTCCAGGGAGCCGCCGATCCGGGTGTCCGCCGTCACGGGCACGGCGGCGGTGCCGCCCGCGGGCACGGTGACCCGGTCGGCGCCGAGGGTGAAGAATCCGGCCGGGGCGGGCCGGCCCTGCGGGTCGAGGCCGCGGGCCGTCAGCTCCAGCACGACCTCCCGGTCCCCGAGGTTGCGGTAGGTGATCTCCTTGGTGACGGGCCGGTCGTCGGTGTGCGGCCACTGCTGCCGGCCGAAGGAAACGGTGGCCGTGTCGGCGACCACGGACTGCTTCAGGGCCGCGCCGACGGCGATCCGCCCCGTGCCCTGCCGGAACACGCCGTGGCCGCCGTCCTCGGTGGAGGCGGTGAGCACGGACTTGATCCGTGCGCCCGACCAGTCGGGGTGGCGCTGCTTGAGCAGGGCGGCGGCGCCCGCGGCGTGCGGCGTGGCCATCGAAGTGCCGGAGATCGAGAGGTAGCCGGGCGGGTTCTCCCCGTAGCGCCGCGCGAGGGTGCTGCCGGCGGCGGAAGCGGCGGTGGTGTCGACGCCGGGCCCGGTGACGTCCGGCTTGACCGCGCCGTCGCCGAACCTCGGCCCGGACGCGGAGAAGCGGGCCATCCGGTCGGAGTCGTCCACGGCACCGACGGTGAGGGCGGCGTCCGCGCTGCCCGGGGACTCGATCGAGCCGGCGCCCGGTCCGCTGTTGCCGGCGGCGACGGCGAACAGGACGCCCTTCTCCCGGGAGAGCTTGTTGACCTGGGCCTCCAGCGGGTCCAGTTCGGGGGTGTCGAGGCCGCCGAGGCTCAGGTTGATGATGTCCGCGCCCTGCGCCACGGCCCAGTCCATGCCGGCGATGATCTGGGAGTCGGTGCCGCGGGCGAAGTCGTCGAGCACCTTGGCACTGAGCACCTGGGCGCCCGGTGCGACCCCCCGGTGCGTACCGCCCGAGCGGGCGCCGGTGCCGGCCGCGGTCGAGGCGACGTGGGTGCCGTGCCCGTTGCGGTCCGTGGTGTCGGGCGCGTCGGAGAAGTTGTGCGCCCCGACGACCTTGCCCCGCAGGTCCTCGTGGGTCTCGTCCACGCCGGTGTCGAGGACGGCGATGGTGACGCCCGTCCCGTCGTACCCGGCCCGCCACGCCTCGGGCGCGCCGATCCGTGCCGTGCTCTTGTCGAGGGACGCGGTGCGCACCGCGTCCAACCAGACGCGGTCGACGCCCGGGACGGCCCGGGTCGTACGGGCGTCCGCCGCGGTCGTGCGGGTGAGGGCGGCCCACAGCGCGCCCGGGTCCTGCTCCGGAACGGTCACGGCGTCCGCGTCGAGCGAGGGCAGGGTCCGCTGCACCTCGGCGTCGCCGCGCACCTCGGTACGGGCGGTGGGGCCCGAGGCGCCCTCGTACGCGACGATGACCTTGAGGCCCTTGCCGTGGGCCAGCCGGCTCTCGGGGGTGCTGAGCCCCGTGACGTCGAAGAGGCGGCGGTCGAGGGTGCCCCGGGCGACGAGCCGTTCGGCGTCGGCCGGGACGACGTAGGTGCGGCCCTTCTCGGTCCAGCTCCGTACGGGGACCTTCCCGCGGCCCTCGGCCCGGTCGACCGTGACGACCCTGCCGCGGGCGTCCACGGCGACCCGGTCGCCCGTGATCAGGGTGACCCAACGGAGTCCGGCGGCGGGGGCCGCACCGGTACTCGGTCCGTCGGGGCCGGCGAACGAGGGGCCGGCGAACGAGGGGGTGGCGGTCAGCCCGGCTATGAGCGCTGCTGCCGTGAGGGTCGCGGCGGCGGTCGCCGCGCCGCGACCCCGGCGTCTGGTGAATGGCAAGGTGACTCCTTGCAGCTCAGCGGGGCCGTCGAGGAAACGTCGGAGGTGGCCGCCCCGGTTTCCCACTCCCGGAGCGTGAGAGTGCGGCGCTGCACGTGCGCGTTGCCACCGGTTCCGGCGATGGCCGAAATTCGCTCCTCCCCTTGCCGGCGGGCCACTTGGGCCCGCAGTCGCCTGGCCCGGTGTCCATCGGCCCGGGTGCCCCTGACCGCATTGCTAGCGTTCGCCTACGTGAATGACCACGTGCACGTAGGCAACGCGGGCGAGGACGCAGCACTGGACCGGGGGTGGATCCTCGGACACTTCAAGGACGTTGGCGACCCGCGCCACAGTGAGGCCGTAGAGATCAAATGGGGTGTTCACCCCCGCGCCGATGCGCGATCGCTATGGGTGAGGGGCGAGGAGCGCACGGCTCTCCTGGTGCTCATCAGTGGACGCTTCCGCGTCGAACTGCCCGGCCGCAGCGTGCTTCTGGCGCGGCAGGGCGATTACGTCGTGTGGGGGCGCGGAGTGGATCACTCGTGGTACGCCGAGGAGGAGTCGGTGGTGCTGACCGTTCGATGGCCGTCCGTGCCCGGCTACGCAGCGGGTGCGCAACCGCGGACCTGACGCGTGGGGGAGGGGTGCAGCCGGGTCCTCGCGACGGCAACGAGGTCGGGCGCCCCGTAGCGGGCCGCCTGTCGGGTTGACGCATGGATCAAACTGCTACTAGCGTTGTTGCAGTTGGGTGGGTGGGGCGACGATCGCGAAGGGGTCTCGGTGAGCATCAGCAGCAGGAGCGCGGTCGCGATCCACGCCCTCACCATGCTGGGGCGCTGGGACCGCTCGTTGACCTCCGCGGAGATCGCGGAGAGTCTGGCCAGCAATCCGGTTCTGGTGCGGCGGATCCTCGGCGGTCTGCGGGACGCCGGCCTGGTCTGGTCCACCGAGGGGCGCAACGGCGGTTGGTCGCTCGCCCGACCCGCCCGTGAGATCACGCTCTACGACGCGTACGCCGCCGTGGAGGCGGGGCCGATCCTCTCGCGGTACCCGCATCCGCCGAGTGCCGAGTGCGAGGTGGGGCGGAACATGCAGAAGCTGCTTGAGGTGGAGTTCCAGGACGCGGAGCGGGCCATGAAGGAGCGGCTCGGGCGGACGACGATCGCCCACCTCGTCCGGCAGGTGCGGGCGAGCGAGCGTGCGGTCGCGCAGCGCGCCGGCAGCTGACCGACGGCGGAGGCGGTGCCCTCCGCCCTTTCTTTTGTCCTAACTGTAACTGCCATGGTGGCAGAAAGCCGCCCGGAGGGCCTCGTATGACTTCCACGTCGACAACGACCGAACGGACCGGCTCGGGACTGGGCTTACTGGCCGTGCTGATGCCGGCGATCCTCGTCACGGTCACGGCCAGCGACATGGTCAATCTGATGCTTCCGACGATCGGGTCCGAGTTCGGGGCGTCCGAGGCGGAACTCGCCTGGGTCGTCACCGGCTTCCTGCTGATGTTCTCGGTCGGGATCCCCCTGTACGGCCGCATCTCCGACCGGGTGAGCCTGCGCCGGCTCTTCGCCTTCGCGCTCCTCACCTACGCCGTCGGCAGCCTGATCTGCGCGATCTCCCCGAGTCTGGCCGTGCTCGTGGCCGGGCGGATCGTGACGGGCATCGGCGCGGCCGCGATCCCCGTGCTCTCGATCATCGCCGTCACGACCCTGCTGCCGCCGGAGCGGCGCGGCGTCGGGATCGGCGTCGTGTCCGCCGGTGCGGGCGTCGGCACCGCCGTCGGTCCGGCGCTGGGCGGCGGCATCGGGGAAGCGCTCAGCTGGCCCGCACTGTTCTGGATCATGCTGGTGGTCTCGCTGCTGTTGCTCTTCCCGGCCCTGCGCGTACTCCCGGACGAGACTCCGCGGAGCACGGGCCGGCTCGACCTCCCCGGCGGTCTGCTCCTCGGCCTCGGAGCCGGTCTCGTCCTGTTCGGCATGACCCGGGCGCAGGTCTCCGGCTTCACCGAACCCCTGTCCTGGGGCAGCCTCGCGGTCGCGGTCGCGGCGCTCGTGCTCTTCGGGGTGCGCACCGTCCGCGTCGACCAGCCGTTCGTTCCGCCCTCGCTGTTCACGAACCGCGTCTACCGGACCGGCGTCCTCGTCGCGTTCCTGGCCATGGCCGTCAACCTCGGCGGCCTGGTGTTCGTCCCGCTGCTGCTGGTGGAGGTCAACGAACTCACCCCGGGGGAGGGCGCCTTGGTCATGATCCCGGCCGGAGCCGTGACCGCGCTCCTCGCACCGTGGATCGGGCGCCTCGCCGGCCGCGTCGACACCCGGCTCCTGGTGTTCTCCGGGCTCGGCCTCATCGGGCTGTTCTCGCTGTTCCTCTCGACCTTCACCGGCGGCTCCTCGGTGGTCTTCGCCGGTGTCGGCATCCTCGGGCTGAGCATCGGCTTCATGCTGGTGATGACCACCGTCATCGGCGCTGCGGCACGCGAGCTACCGCCCGAGCAGACCGGCGTCGGCCTCGGGGTCCTCCAGGGGGCCCAGTTCCTCGGAGCCGGTACGGGCCCCGCCGTGTTCGGCGTGCTGGTGTCCGCGCGGCAGCAGGGCGGCGGTGACGCCGTCAACCCCTTCCACTCCGGTGCGGACGGCTCGGCCTACTCCGACGTCTTCCTGGCCATGGCCGCGGTCGTCGTCCTCGCGCTCGTCGTCGCGTCACGGATGCGTCCCACGGCCCCCGCGGCCCCGAGCCCGGGTGGCGCGGCCTCCGCCCCGCGGTGACGAGGACGGCCGCCCGGTGACGGACCCGCCCGGCGGCCGGGTAACACCTTGGCCACGGAGTGGGGCGCCGGCGAAACGGTCCGGGTGCGCCACGTGTCTGTGGACACATGGACCTGATCAAGCAGGAGCGCACGCCGGGGCCCGAACGGCGACCGGACGGCCACGGCGAGCACCCGGGGTACCTCGCCGTGGCGGTCCGGCTGCCGGTGCGCCTCGTGGTGCTCGCCCTGGTGGTGCCCGCACGGCTGCTGTGGGACGCGCTGGTCCTGGCCGGCGCGTTCCTGTGGCGGTACGCCCTGCACCCCCTGGGCCGTGCGCTGGGCTGGCTCGGCCGGACCCTGGTCGTCGTACCGGTGCAGTGGCTGGCCGAGTGGGTCCTCGTCCCGCTGTGCCGCGCCGTGCTGTGGCTGCTGTCGGCGCTGTGGCGGGGGACCGACTGGCTGCTGCGCACCCTGGTCGTGACGCCCCTGGCCTGGCTGTACCGGGCGGTGCTCACCCCGCTGGGGCACGGGGTGCAGTGGCTCTGGGCGCGCGCTCTGGCCCCGCTGGGGCGCGGTGTCGGCGCCGGCCTGGCGTGGCTGCTGCGGGTGTGCGTCCTCGTCCCGCTGTCCTGGTTGTGGACGCAGGCCCTGCTTCCGGTGGGCAGGGGACTGGGGTACGCCCTCTACTGGACGTTGCGCCTGCTGGTCTACTACCCGGCCGTGGGGGTGTGGCGCTGGCTGTTGGTGCCGCTCGGGCGGGTCCTGGCCGTGGCGGGGCGGGAAGTGGTGGACGCCCTGGGGCACGCCTGGCGGATCGCGGGCCGGATCTCCCGGGCGGTGGGCCGGTTCCTCGGTGCGGCGTTCGCACTCCTGTTCGTGACGCCCGTGGTGTGGGTCTACCGCACCGTGTGCACCCCGGTCGGACACCTGGTCCGGGACGCGCTGTGGCGGCCGGCCGCGCGGGTCGCCCGGGAGGTCGGCCACGGCGCGCGCCAGGCCCTCGCCTCCGTGCGGGAGGGCGCCCGCCAGGCCCGGGCGGACGTCCGGCGGATGCTCTTCGGCGCACGACCCGAGCGGACGGCCGTGCCGCGCGCGTCGGCCGGGCCCCCGCACACCGGTGCTCCGCGGGCCGCCGGGCGCCGGGCTTCCGGGTCACCTGAACCCGGAGACGATCCGCGACGTACCCTAGTCAGGAGCAAGACCGCACTCACGAAGGACTGACGACACTGGGCAAGCGACAGCCCGAAGGCCCCCCGCCCGCGCCCGCGGTGCAGCGCATCAGACTGCGTTACACCAAGCGCGGCCGCCTCCGGTTCACCAGCCACCGTGATTTCCAGCGCGCGTTCGAGCGGGCGTTGCGCCGCGCCGAGGTGCCCATGGCGTACTCGGCGGGGTTCACCCCCCACCCGAAGGTGTCGTACGCCAATGCCGCACCCACCGGCACGGGCAGTGAGGCGGAGTACCTGGAGATCGCCCTCACCGAGGCGCGTGACCCCGGGGCCCTCCGGGCCCTGCTCGACGCATCGCTCCCGACCGGGCTCGACATCGTCGACGCGGTGGAGGTCCGCACCTCGGGCCTCGCGGACCGGCTGACCGGTTCCGTGTGGGAGTTGCGGCTCGACGGAGTGGCGCCCGACGCCGCCCGGCGCGCCGTCGACGCCTTCACTGCCGCCGAGGTGGTGGAGGTCGAGCGCCGGACGAAGAACGGGATGCGCACCTTCGACGCCCGGGCCGCCGTCGCCCACCTGGAGCTCGCCGGGAACCCGGCCGCACCGGGGGACACGGACGGCACAGCGGTCCCACCCGGGACGGACGCGCCCCGGCCTGATGGGCCGGGCGTCCGGCCCTGTGCGATACTGCGCCTGGTTGTTCGGCACGTGACGCCTGCCGTACGACCCGACGACGTCCTGTCCGGTCTCCGAGCTGTGGCCGACCTGGCGCCGCCGGTCCCCGTAGCGGTGACCAGGCTGGCGCAGGGGCTTTTCGATGAGGAGACCGGCACGGTTTCCGACCCGCTCGCGCCCGACCGCGAGGCGGTCGAGGCCGCCCCGGCTTCTGTTCCCGGGGTCGCCACGCCCGCCGCCGCGACGGCAGCGGCGCCGGAAGGGCCCGCGTAAGGACGGACGTCGTAGCGTCGCCCTCGTATCCGGGAGCCACCTGGGTCGGGCAGCGCACCGACCACAAGACTTTCGCCAGGCCGTACGCGACAAGGCGTACGGAACCGGCGAGACAGGACACAGAAAGCTCCCGTGCGGCGCCCACGCCCCGGACGGCGGCCCCGCACACCAGTGCGTGCGCCGCGGACGTCACCGGAACAGGCGCGGCGCCCGGGAGCCGACGGGAGAACCGCCCGCATGCTCGAACCGATCGAATCCACCGAGGGTTCCCACACCGAACCCACCACCCGCACGTCCGCCGGTGGCGAGGGCCCCGGCGACACCCTGCCGCCGCGCCGCAGGCGCCGCGCGGCTTCGCGTCCCGCCGGGTCCCCGGCCGGCGCGTCCGCCGAGGCATCGACCGGGGGCGCGACCGTCGCCGCCGAGGACACCACGGACGCCGCGGCCGCCGCCGCGGACGGCACGGAGGACGCCGCCGAGGCGCCCGCCCCCCGTACCCGCCGTCGGGCCGTTCGTCGGGCCTCCGCGCCCGTCGGCGCCCCCGCGGCGCAGGACGCCCCCGCCGAGGAGCCCGTGGCCGAACCGGCGCCGGCCGAAGAGCCCGCCGCCGTCGAGGCCGTGTCGGAGCCCCGTGCGCGGCGCCGCGCCGTGCGCCGTGCTTCGGCGCCCGCCGGCACCCCCCAGGCGTCCGACGGGACCGCGGTGACCGCCGCGGTCCCGGAGCCGGACGACTCCGCTGACGAGGCCGCCACCCCGGCCGTCTCCGCCGCACCCGCGCGCACCCGCCGCCGGGCGACCCGCGCCGTGGCCTCCGCCACGGCGTCCGAGGCCGCCGCCCAGGAGCAGCCCGCACCGGTCGCCGAAGAGGCCCCGGCCGAGGCGGCTCCGGTGGAGGAGGCTCCGGTGGAGGAAGCCGCGCCCAAGCGTGCGCGCCGCCGCGCCACCCGGGCCACCGCCTCCACGGAGGCACCGACCACCGCCGCGGACGCGCCCGCCGAGGCGGCACCCGTCGAGGAAGCTCCCGCGGAGGAGGCCGCGCCCAAGCGTGCGCGCCGCCGCGCCACCCGGGCCGCCGCCGAGACGCCGGCCGTCGAGACCCCGGTCGCCGAAGCGGCGCCCGCCGAGGCGGCTCCGGTGGAGGAGGCCGCGCCCAAGCGCTCCCGTCGCCGTGCCACCCGGGCCGCCGTCGGGTTCTCCGAGCCCGCCCAGCACAACACCCGCGGGGGCCGGGACGAGCGGCCCGCGCGGCCGGCCGTCGCCGTCTTCCAGGCACCGGTCTTCGCCGAGCCGATGTTCCAGACGCCCGAGCGCGCCGCTGCCGAGGCCGCGCAGGCCCGCAACGTCGTCGAGGAGCCCGAGGAGATCGAGGAGCCCGAGGAGACGACCACCGCCCCGAGCGCCGAGCGGTCGGAGCGCACCGAGCGGTCGGAGGCGGACGCCGCCGAGACCGCGGGGTCCCGCCGTCGCCGTCGCCGCCGGGTGGCCGTACCCGCCGCCGCCCCGCAGTCCCAGGAGCCCGCCGCCGTGCCGGCGCCGTCCGAGACCGTCGCGGCCGAGGCATCCCTCGACGAGGTCGAGGTCGAGGTCGACGCCGAGGAGGTCGAGGCCGAGGAGGTCGAGGAGACCGAGGAGACGGGCTCCCGCCGTCGTCGCCGTCGCGGTGGCCGCCGTCGTCGCCGTGGCGAGCACGCCGAGGGCGACGAGAACGGCTCCGACGAGTCCGAGGACGACGCCGACGAGACCGACCGGGCCGAGCGCGGCGCCGACCGGGCCGACGACGCCGGCCAGCACGCCGACGAGTCCGACGCCGACGACGACGATGACGCCGACGGCGGCGGTTCCAGCAGCAGCCGTCGCCGCCGTCGCCGCCGGCGCCGTGCCGGGGACAACGCCGACACCGGGTCCGACGACCCGGAGCGCACGGTCGTCAAGGTCCGCGAGCCCCGCAAGAAGGAGGAGCGGCCCGCGTCCGACGAGGTGCAGTCCATCAAGGGCTCCACCCGCCTGGAGGCGAAGAAGCAGCGCCGTCGCGAGGGGCGCGAGCAGGGACGCCGTCGCGTTCCGATCATCACGGAGGCCGAGTTCCTGGCCCGCCGGGAAGCCGTCGAGCGGGTCATGGTGGTCCGTCAGTACGGCGAGCGCACCCAGATCGGCGTGCTGGAGGACAACGTCCTCGTCGAGCACTACGTGAACAAGGAGCAGTCGACGTCGTACGTCGGCAACGTCTACCTGGGCAAGGTGCAGAACGTCCTGCCGTCGATGGAGGCCGCCTTCATCGACATCGGCAAGGGCCGCAACGCCGTGCTGTACGCGGGCGAGGTCAACTTCGAGGCCCTCGGCATGTCCGGTCCGCGTCGGATCGAGAGCGCCCTCAAGTCCGGACAGTCCGTGCTCGTCCAGGTCACCAAGGACCCGATCGGCCACAAGGGCGCCCGGCTCACCAGCCAGGTGTCCCTCCCGGGCCGCTACCTCGTCTACGTGCCCGAGGGCTCGATGACGGGGATCAGCCGCAAGCTCCCGGACACCGAGCGCGCCCGGCTGAAGACGATCCTGAAGAAGATCGTCCCCGAGGACGCGGGCGTCATCGTGCGCACCGCCGCCGAGGGCGCCAGCGAGGACGAGCTGCGCCGTGACGTGGAACGCCTCCAGGCGCAGTGGGAGGAGATCAAGAAGAAGGCGAAGACGGGCAACGCCCCGACGCTGCTCTACGGCGAGCCGGACATGACGGTCCGGGTCGTCCGCGACATCTTCAACGAGGACTTCTCCAAGGTCATCGTCAGCGGTGACGACGCCTGGTCGACCATCCACGGCTACGTGTCGCACGTGGCGCCCGACCTGGCCGACCGGCTCCAGCGGTGGACCTCCGAGGTGGACGTCTTCGCGACGTACCGGATCGACGAGCAGCTCATCAAGGCGCTGGACCGCAAGGTCTACCTGCCGTCGGGCGGTTCCCTGGTCATCGACAAGACCGAGGCCATGGTCGTGGTCGACGTCAACACCGGGAAGTTCACCGGTCAGGGCGGCAACCTCGAAGAGACCGTGACGAGGAACAACCTCGAAGCGGCCGAGGAGATCGTGCGTCAGCTCCGGCTGCGCGACCTCGGCGGCATCGTCGTCATCGACTTCATCGACATGGTCCTGGAGTCCAACCGGGACCTGGTGCTGCGACGGCTGCTCGAATGCCTGGGGCGCGACCGCACCAAGCACCAGGTCGCCGAGGTCACCTCGCTGGGCCTGGTGCAGATGACCCGCAAGCGGGTGGGCCAGGGCCTGCTGGAGTCCTTCTCCGAGACCTGCGTCCACTGCAACGGGCGCGGTGTGATCGTCCACATGGAGCAGCCGACGTCCCTCGGCGGTGGCGGCAAGCGCAAGAAGCGCCGCGGCGGTGGCGCCGACGGTCACGACGAGCACGTGCACGAGCTCGCCGAGGCCCCGGCCGCCGAGCCGGAGCAGGAGACGGCGGCGGAGGTCGCTGCGGAGGTCGCCGAGCCCGTCGCGCTGAGCGCACCGGACTTCGCGCCCGACGAGGAGCTGTACAGCAGTGTCGCCGAGGCGGAGGCCGCGGCGGGCCGGGGTCGTTCCCGGCGTCGGGGCGGTCGTCGCGCGTCGGCTCCGGCCGGTGCGCCCAGGGGTGCCGACGAGGCCCCCGCCGAGCGCCCGGCGGTCCCCGCCGAGGCCGCTCCGGTGGCGCAGGCCCCGGAGCCGGCCGCGGTGACCGAGTCGGTCGCCGAGGTGGCTCAGGAGAAGGCCCCCGAGGCCGCTGTGCAGGGCCGTACGCGGCGCCGGGCCACCCGTAAGGCCAGCGCCCCCGCGGGCTCCCCGCAGGGCGACGGCTCGGCGGCCGAGGCCGCCGAGGTCACCGTCCCGGTGGTCGAGCCGGTGACGGAGCCGGTGGCCCCGGAGCCGGTCGAGGCCCCGGAGCCGGTCGCCGACGCGGCTCCCGCCCGTCCGCGGCGCCGGGCCGTGCGCAAGGCCACCGCGCCCACCGCGTCCGAGGAGGCGGCCGTCGTGGTCGTGCCCGCGGCGGAGGCTCCCGCGCCCGTCGAGGTCGTGGAGGCCAACGAGGCGGCCGGTCGGGCCGAGGAGGCGCTGGCCGAGGAGGCGACCGCCGACGAGGCCGCGGCGCCCGTGAAGAAGGCGACCCGCAAGACGGCCGCCAAGAAGGCCACCGCGAAGAAGGCACCGGCCAAGAAGACGGCCGCCAAGAAGACCGCCGCCAAGAAGACGACGACGGCCAAGAAGACGACCGCGAAGAAGACCGTCGCCAAGAAGGCGACCAAGAAGACCGCCGCGGCGGAGCAGCAGACGGCGCCGACCGTCACCGCCTCCACGGAGGACTGACGGTCACGGTCGACACACGGTCGAGCACGTAGCCGGCGGCCCGGGACTTCGGTTCCGGGCCGCCGGCGCGTCCGTTCCCGGGGCGTCCCGGACGGGGGCCGGGGCCCGGTTTGACCGGCCGCGGAGGGCCCCGTAACCTAGAGCGTCGGCGTTCCTGCGCCATCCCTCTGAGCACCTCCCTCCACCTCGGGCCGTCAGGGCCGGGCCGGAGAGGCCGCTCGCCCTCGTGGATCCACGGCCCTCGGGCCCGTGTGAGCGGCTGGCTTCAGAGGTTCCGTTGCGAGCTACAGAGAGTGAGACCCGCGTGTACGCCATCGTGCGCAGCGGTGGTCGCCAGCACAAGGTTGCTGTCGGCGACACCGTAGAGGTTGACAAGATTTCCACTGCCAAGGTGGGCGACACGGTCGAGCTCTCGACCTTGCTCGTCGTTGACGGCGAGGCCGTCACCAGCGACCCGTGGGTGCTTGCCGGCATCAAGGTCACGGCCGAGGTCGTGGACCACCACAAGGGCGCGAAGATCGACATCCTTCGCTACAAGAACAAGACCGGCTACCGCCGTCGTCAGGGCCACCGCCAGCAGTACACGGCGATCAAGGTCACGGCGATCCCCACGGCTGCGAAGTAAGGGACTGAGGAGAGATGGCACACAAGAAGGGCGCATCGTCCACCCGGAACGGTCGCGACTCGAATGCCCAGCGGCTCGGCGTGAAGCGCTTCGGCGGTCAGGTCGTCAACGCGGGTGAGATCCTGGTCCGCCAGCGCGGCACCCACTTCCACCCCGGCTCCGGCGTCGGCCGCGGCGGCGACGACACGCTGTTCGCGCTCCAGCCCGGTGCCGTGGAGTTCGGCACGTTCCGCGGCCGCAAGGTCGTGAACATCGTTCCGGTCGGCTGACCGGACTGCTGTAGAGCGATTCTCATCGCGGAGGCGGGCCACGCCTTCCCCCTACGAATCAGTACGGGGGAAGCTGGTCCGCCTTTCGCGTGTTGTTCCTGTCGTGCGGTGCTGATCGCGCCGCGAAACACGACACCCGTACGTAACTGGAGGCACTGACATGACCACCTTCGTGGACCGCGTCGAACTGCACGTCGCCGCGGGTAACGGAGGCCACGGCTGTGCCTCCGTTCACCGGGAGAAGTTCAAGCCGCTGGGCGGCCCCGACGGGGGCAACGGCGGCCGGGGCGGTGACGTGACGCTGGTCGTCGACCAGTCCGTCACCACCCTGCTCGACTACCACCACAGCCCGCACCGCAAGGCCACCAACGGCAAGCCCGGCGAGGGCGGCAACCGCTCCGGCAAGGACGGCCAGGACCTGGTCCTCGCGGTGCCGGACGGCACGGTCGTGCTCGACCGCGCGGGCAACGTCCTGGCGGACCTTGTCGGCGAGGGCACCACGTTCGTGGCCGCGCAGGGCGGCCGGGGCGGGCTCGGGAACGCCGCGCTGTCCTCCGCCCGCCGCAAGGCGCCGGGCTTCGCGCTGCTGGGCGAGCCCGGTTACGCCCAGGAGATCGTGCTGGAGCTGAAGACGGTCGCCGACGTGGCGCTCGTCGGCTTCCCCAGCGCGGGCAAGTCCTCGCTGATCTCCGTGCTGTCGGCCGCCAAGCCGAAGATCGCCGACTACCCGTTCACCACCCTGGTGCCCAACCTGGGCGTGGTGACCGCCGGCTCGACCGTCTACACCATCGCGGACGTGCCGGGCCTGATCCCGGGTGCCAGCCAGGGCAAGGGCCTCGGCCTGGAGTTCCTGCGGCACGTGGAGCGGTGCAGCGTCCTGGTCCACGTGCTGGACACGGCGACCCTGGAGTCGGACCGCGACCCGGTCTCCGACCTCGACGTGATCGAGGAGGAGCTGAAGCAGTACGGCGGCCTCGGCGACCGTCCCCGGGTGGTCGTGCTCAACAAGATCGACGTGCCGGACGGGCTCGACCTCGCCGACCTGGTCCGCCCGGACCTCGAAGCGCGGGGCTACCGGGTCTTCGAGGTGTCGGCGGTGGCGCACAAGGGCCTCAAGGAGCTGTCCTTCGCGCTCGCCGAGCTGGTGGCCAAGGCCCGGGCCGCGAAGCCCAAGGAGGAGGCCACCCGGATCGTCATCCGGCCCAAGGCGGTCGACGACACGGGCTTCACCGTCACGGCGGAGGAGGACGGCCTGTACCGGGTGCGCGGCGAGAAGCCGGAGCGCTGGGTGCGGCAGACCGACTTCAACAACGACGAGGCCGTGGGGTACCTCGCGGACCGGCTGAACCGGCTCGGTGTCGAGGACGCCCTGATGAAGGCGGGCGCCCGTACCGGCGACGGCGTGGCGATCGGTCCGGAGGACAACGCGGTCGTCTTTGACTGGGAGCCGACGATGATGACCGGCGCCGAGATGCTGGGCCGCCGTGGCGAGGACCACCGCTTCGACGCCCCCCGGCCGGCCACCCAGCGCCGTCGGGACCGGGACGCGGAGCGCGACGACGTGCAGCAGGCCTACGACGAGTTCAAGCCCTTCTAGGGCCTGGCTCGCGCGCGTCGGCTCGGGCTGACGGCGCCTCAAGTTCACGGACGGAAGAGGCCGTTCCGTGGGGGTCACCGATCGTGGCTGACCCCCACCGGGCGGTCTTTTCCGCGTGTCCGCACAACCATTGGCGCGGCCTGGCGGTCCTACCCAACAGAGAGCAACCCGTATGTCATGCCATCATTTGGGGGGCAGTCACCCGATCGGTGGGCAGGAAACCGCAACTCGTGACATGACCGACACGAGTTGCGTACGGGGGCGCCGTACACATCGGGGGGAGGTGCAGCACCGTAGTGCCGCACGGGAAAGGGATGACCACGAAGTGAAGATTGTTTTTCTGGTGCGCGACCTCTGCCACATGGGGGGTGTGGTGACCGCCACCCAGAACATGGCGAGCGCCCTCGTCCGGCACCACGAGGTGGAGATCGTCGCCCTGCGCAAGGTGCGCGACGAGTCCTACTTCCCGCTGGACGAGCGGGTGAAGGTGCGCGCGCTCACCGACCTTCGGGAGCACTCGCACCGCTACGACGGCGACGACCCGCTGGCGCACGAGTTCCCGATCCGCTACCCGTACGCGGCCAACGAGAAGACGCCGGTGGTGAGCAGGCTCGCCGAGAAGCGGCTCCTCGACTTCTTCGCCGAGACCGACGCGGACGCCGTCATCAGCTCCAACCCGCGCATCACCACGATGCTCGCCGAGGCCCCCGGGTCCTTCCTGCGGATCGCGCAGGAGCACTCGATGCCGAGGATCTACGCGGAGAACGTCCGCAAGCCGCTCTTCGAGGCGTACCGCAAGCTCGACGCCATCACCGTGCTGTCGCCGGAGGAGAAGGCGGGCCTCAGCAAGGTCGTGCCCTACGTCCGGGACCGGATCAGCGTGCTGCCGAACTGCGTGCCCGACCCGGGCGGCCCGCTGTCGGACGGTGCCAGCAAGGTCGTCGTCACGGCCGGCGTCCTCAAGAAGCACAAGAACTTCCACGGGCTGGTCGACGCCTTCGAGACCGTCGTCGAGCGGCACCCCGACTGGCGGCTGCGGATCTACGGCGACGGTTCCGACCGGGGCGCCCTCCAGCGCCGCATCCACGACAAGAACCTGTACAACCACGTCCAGCTGATGGGACCCGCGTTCCCGGTCACCGCCGAGTTCGGCAAGGGCGCGATCTTCGTCCTGCCCTCGTTGCGGGAGCCGTTCGGCCTCGTCACCGTCGAGGCGATGACCCGGGGACTGCCGGTCGTCAGCATGGACTGCGACCACGGCCCGCGGAACATCCTCACGCCGGGTACGGACGGCATCCTCGTCCCCAACGGCGACAACGCCGCGATGGCGGAAGCCATCATCGAGCTCATCGAGGACGACGACCGCCGCAAGGCCATGGGCGAGGCCGCGGTGCGCGGCGCCGAACGGTTCTCCGAGGAGGCCAGCGCCGAGCGGTTCGGCGCGATCCTGGAGCACGCGGCCCTGCGCCGCAGGCTGCCCGGCACCGCCGACGCCGAGGTCCTGTCCGGCGGCGACGTCCGCGTCACCCTCGCCGGCGCCGGTGCGGACGTCCTCACCGAAGGTCTGGAGCTGGTCTGCCGCGACGTGCGCGGCCGGCAGGAGCCCGTCCGGCTGCCCGTCGTCGCCGGCGCCGCGTTGATCCCGCGCCGGGGCACCCTCGGCGAGGGCCGCTGGGAGCTGGGCGTCGCCAGCGCCAAGGGCCCCGAGAAGCGGCTGTCCGTCGAGCACGTCGACGTCACCCGGCTGGTCTCCCGGCGCGACACCAGCGCGGCCCCGGCCGGCGGCGGGCTGGACGTCCTGCTGCCGCACAAGGACGAGCTGGGCCGACTGAAGGTGCGCAGCGGGGTGCGCGAGCGGCACGCCGAGGTGCTCAGCGTGACCGTGGACGAGCACGCCGTCGTCGTGGAGGCCGAGTTCTGGGGCGAGCGGACCCTCGGTGCCGCCGCGCTCCTCGAAGGCGTGAACCGCACGGACTCCGAGCGCACCCTCACGGTGCCGTTGACGGTGGACGAGGACGGCATCCGCTTCCGGTTCGAGCTGCCGGTGGACACCCTGGTCGCCGCCCACGAGGGCGACGAGGAGATCTGGGACTTCCAGCTCAGGACCGGGGACGGCGGTACTGCCCGCCTCGCGATGCTCGCCACCGACATCCTGGAGCCGTACCAGGTGTTCAAGTACCCGCGGCCGGTGCGGGCGAACCCGCGCGCCCGGGCGGCGGCCGAGCCCCAGCGGCGGCCCCTGCTCGGTGCCCTGCGCAAGCGCCCCGAGCCCCAGCCGGCGCGTACGGAGGTCCGCCCGTACTTCACCGTCGGCGCGCAGTTCGCGGTGAAGACGGTGACCGTCTGACGGACACCGACCACGGACACGGGGCCGGCCCGGAGGGATCTCTCCCTCCGGGCCGGCCCCGTCTTCACGTCCGGTACCGCCCGACGGTCGCCGGCCCGGGGCGCGGGGCCCCGGGACGGCGGCGCGTCACCGCTGGCGGGACTGCTCCAGCATCCGGTCCACGACCCGCTTCGAGGCGGAGCCGTCGTCCAGGTCGCAGAACAGCGCGTGGAAGCGGTTGAACCGCTCCTGGTAGTCGACCTTGACCTCCTCGATCCGACGGATCGACTCGATCAGCTCCTCCGAGGTGCGGATGAGCGGACCGGGGGAGTCCTCCTCGAAGTCGAAGTAGAACCCGCGCAGCGTGTCCCGGTAGTGCTCCAGGTCGTACGTGAAGAACAGCATCGGCCGCTTGAGGTGCGCGTAGTCGAACATCACGGACGAGTAGTCGGTGATCATGATGTCGGCGGCCAGGTACAGCTCCGCGATGTCCGGGTACTCCGAGACGTCGTAGACGAAGCCGTCGCCCGCGCCCGGCACCGCGTCCACGATGTTGGAGTGGCGGCGGATCAACAGGACGTGGTCGTGGCCGAGCCGGGCCCGTGCGTCGTCCAGGTCGATCTTCAGGCTGAACTTGTACTGGCCGGCGCTGTGCGACTGGTCGTCGCGCCAGGTCGGGGCGTACAGCACGACCTTCTTGTCGGCGGGCAGGCCCAGCCGCTCCTTGACCGAGTCGGCGATCTTGTCCCGGTCGGGGGAGTACAGGTAGTCGTTGCGCGGGTAACCCGCCTCCAGGACCTCCCCGTTGTAGGAGAACGCCCGCTTGAGGATCGGGGTGCTGAACCGGTTCGAGGAGACCAGCAGGCTCCAGTTGTTGGCCTCCAGGGCCAGCCGGTTCTGGTACTCGCGGTCGAAGTGCAGCGTCTCGATGTCGTGGCCGATCTTCTTCAGCATGGTGCCGTGCCAGGTCTGCACGATCACCTGGCCCGGCCGCCGCTCCACCCACTCGGGCAGGTGCCCGTTGGTGACGATGTAGCGGGAGGTGGCCAGCGCCTCGAACCACTCGCGGCCCCACATGCGGACCCGGTCGGCGGTCGGCGGCAGCACGACCTGCCCGTCGCGCACGGCCCACAGGTACTTCAGGTCGCTGGCCCGCGACAGCAGCTCCTCGTGCATCGCCCGGGGGCTGTCCGAGTACTGCTTGCCGTTGTAGCTGAGGAAGAACACCTGCTCGCGCAGCGGCTGCTGACGACCCGGCTCGTACACCTCGCGGCGCATCTGGAGCTGACGGTACGGGCCCAGCTCCATGTCGTTCAGCTCGGAACGGCAGTTGAGCTGCGGGTAGGTGCCCCACAGGCTCTCGAACCAGTAACGCCGGCCGCTGATCACGGTCTTGAGCGGGAAGTACTTCGCCGCGTGCCGCTCGATGACGAACGCCGACTTCGGCACCTCGTCCTGGTCGGGCAGCCGCAGGAAGACGTTCCACCGCCCGGCCTTCAGCGGCACGTTGCCCGCGCCGCCCAGCGCCGACGGGTCGAAGGCCACGGCGAACCGTCCGTCCGGCTGCCACTCGACGGGCACCGTCCGCTCGTCGAACCGCCCGCGCGACTTGACCAACAGCTCCGCGCCGACCAGCCGTGCGCTGGTGTACCCCTCCATGACGATCTTGCCGTCGCGCTCGCCGACCCGGGTGAGCACCGCACGGCGCACCCGACCGATGATCTTGAGGTAGCCGTTGTTGCCGGCCACCACGGCGATCTCGTGGTGCGCGACCTCGGGGCCCATCGAGGTGGGCATGTCGCTGCGCAGGTCCGTCAGCCCGTCCCGCATGACGGTGCTGTAGCGGTGCTCGGTGCCGTCCGGGTCGGTGGCCACCAGGACCGTGCTCCACTGGCGGCGGTTCGGCTGGGCCTTGGAGTCCAGCGCCTCGTTCGGGATCAGCGCCGCCTCGGAGAGCGGCACCTTCGCGGTGAAGACCCGACCGGCGGAGGTGACCTGTACCTCGGCCGGGTAGTCCTGGACCTCGCCGCTCTTCGGGTTGCTCAGCCGCAGCACCAGGTTGGCCGCCGACGGGGCGCCCGTCCGCAGCTCACCGTCGATCTCCAGGGTCTCGCCGACCAGCCGGCGGTCCGTGATGAGCGCCTTGACCCGCTCCAGCCGCAGCTTCAGCGCACTGCGCTCCACCACGGGCAGCAGCCGGTGGTCGCCGTCCAGCCACTGGTACGTGGGGAAGTTCGCCGCCGAGCCGCCGCGCGCCCACACCCCGCTGCGCCGCACCAGACCGGAGGAGTACACGTTGATGCCGACGTGCCAGATGCCCTCCTGCCACTTGCCGCCCTTGCGCAGCTTGGTCGGGTCGAGGGTCAGCTCCCAGCCCGCCCAGTCGTAGTTGTAGCGCTTCTGACCGGAGTTGGTGGTGGCCTCCGGGCGGTGGATGTTCTTGGCGGGCGCGAAGATCCGTCGGCCCGAGCCGTTGTGCTTGAGCTGCACGACCTTCAGGCTGCCGCGCTTGGAGTCGATGTCGATCTTGTCGATCCAGGCGTCACCGGACAGCACCAGCTTGCCGTCGTGCCACTCCACCGACCGCAGCGGAGCCTTCAGGCCGAGGGCCTTGTCGATGCGCAGGGCGGCCTTCGGCAGCTCCACCCCGGCATCCTCCAGCGGGGCGAACTTCGCGTACTTGCGGAACGCGCCGCTGACCTCGATGGGCTCCTTGCGGCGCTGCGAGGCGAGCAGTGCCAGCAGTTCGGCCATCTGGTGCTTGCGGACCAGCAGCCACTGCACCCGCAGCAGCGTCGGCAGCCCCATGACCGTCTGCGGGTCGATCGTGTCGAGGTAGCGGTTGGTCGCTTCCAGGAACGCCTCGTGGAACTCCGGCGGGGCGTCCGGCAGCACCCGCAGGAAGATCCGCAGGTCGTCGCGGAGCACCCGGTCGTCGTACTGCTTCTTGTAGACGGCGAACTCGGGGCCCGACTGCTTCGCCAGGAACTGGCTCACCGAGGTGACCGCGGTGACCCGGTCCCGGATCGCCTGCGGCTCCTTGCGGCGCTGGGTGATCGACGGTGCGGACTCGCCCTCGCGCAGCCGCCAGAAGTACGTGGGCTCGCCGATGATGTCGACGGCCTCGGCCCGGTAGTGGGCCGGCAGCACGACCGGGATGTCCTCGTGCAGGATGCCCTCGGGGAAGGTGAACCCGTGCTTCTCCCAGAAGGTCCGGCGGAACACCTTGTTGCAGGCGATCCGGTCCGCGACCAGTCGGGGCATCTGCGAGATGTGGGTGCGCTGCTGGGCCTCGCCGGAGAGCATCTTCAGCAACGGCACCTGCCAGGACTTCTCGCCCCGCAGGTGGAAGACGTTGCCGGTGCAGAAGTCGGAGCCGCTCTCGTCGAGGCTGGTGATCATCAGCCGGTACGCGTCCGGCGGGATCACGTCGTCGCTGTCGACGAAGGTCAGGAACTCCGAGGCGGGCGACATCCGGGATATGCCGGTGTTGCGGGCGGCCCCGAGGCCCCCGTTCTCCTTGCGGATGAGCGTGAAGCGCGGGTCACGGGCCGCGTACTCGGCGGCGATGGCCGCCGAGCCGTCCGGCGAACCGTCGTCCACCATGAGGACTTCGAGCTCGCGCAGGGTCTGTGCCTCCAGCGAGTCAAGGCACGCCGGAAGGTACTCCTCCACGTTGTAGATGGGTACGACGACACTGAGCCGGGGGGCCATGTGACGTGGTTTTCCTTTCGGTCAGGCCCGCTCGACCAGTTCGAGCACCTGGGCGGGATGCGGAGCGTGGGAACGCTCCGCGAACGGAACGGGAGGGATCGGGGTCTGCTCGCCGAGGAACACCCGGCGCACGACCCGCTCGGCGGCGCGGCCGTCGTCGAACTCGCAGAACCTGCGGCGGAACGCGGCCCGCAGCTCGGCCGCCTCGGCGCCGCGCCACGCGCCGGAGCGCAGCAGCTCGATCAGTGCGTCCTCGGAGCGGGCGACGGAGCCCGGCGGTTCCTCGGTCAGGTCGAAGTACGTTCCGCGCACCGCGCGGTAGACGTCCCAGTCGTCGGCGAAGACGACGATCGGACGGTCCAGGACGGCGTAGTCGAACATCGCCGAGGAGTAGTCGGTGATCAGGGCGTCCGCCGCCAGGTAGAGGTCCTCCACGGGGTGGCGCCCCGACACGTCGACGATGCGTCCGCTGCGCCGGAGGTCGGCGAGCTGTGGTGACGACGAGTAGAAGTAGTGGCCGCGCACCAGCAGCGTCACGTCCGGGCCGAGCTCGTCGGCGAGCCGGGCGAGGTCGAGCCGGGAACGGAACTCGCCCTGGTACTCGCGGTGCGTCGGCATGTACAGGAAGGCCGTCGTGGTGTCCGCGAGGCCGAGCGCGGCCCGGGCCCGGGCCACGTCCTCGGCGGTGCCGTTCACCAGTACGTCGTTGCGCGGGTAGCCGGTCTCCAGAGAAACGTATCTGCACGGGTAGACCCGCTCCCACACGGTCGTGGAGAACCGGTTCGAGCTGAGGCTGTAGTCCCAGCGGTCACAGCGCTCCAACAGCTTCTTGAAGTCCATGCCGTGGGAGGACGCGGGGTACTTCCGCTGGTCGAGGCCCATGGTCTTGAGCGGAGTGCCGTGATGGGTCTGGACGTGGATCTGACCGTCCCGCTTGACCAGTGCGTCGCTGAAGTTGACGTTGTTCACCAGGTACTTGGCCCGGGCCAGCGCCGACCAGTACGCGCGGGAGCCGACCCGGACGACCTCCACCCCGGCCGGCACCGAGGCCACGGCGTCCGGGCGGACCGCCCACACCCGGCGCACCTGCGGGGCGAGCCGGGCGAGTTCCTCGGCGATGGCGGCCGGGTTGCAGGACACCGACCGGCCCCAGTACGCGGAGAACAGCGCCAGGTTCTCGTCCAGTGGGGCCCGCAGCTGCGACTGGTAGTACAGGCCCATCGCGCTGCGCTTGGACTGGTTGACCGCGGCGCGGGCCCGGCGCCGGACGACCCGCTGGGTCCGGGCGGCCGTGGTGGCACCCGCCAGCGCGGAGTACGCGTCGCGCTCCAGCATCGCGTACTTGTAGCCGCGGCTCCCGCCGGGACGCTGGAAGCCGGTGGGTATGCGTGCGGCGTAGGCGGCGGCGGCCTGGTGGAAGAACTCCGCGCGCGCGTTCCGCGGCAGCCGGCCCGGCTTGTCGAGGACGTTCAGGAAGTGGTCGACCATCTTCCGGAACAGTCGGGGTCGCAACCGGTCCAGCTCCGGCCGGGCGTCGAGGAAGGCGTAGACGCGGTCGTACTGCTCGAACACGTCGAAGTGCTTGCGGCTGACCGTGCCGGTGATGCTCCCGCCCTCGCGGCGCTGCCGGTAGCGGACGCACACCCGGTCCAGGACGGCTATCCGCTCGGCGCCGATCATCGAGCAGAACGCCCAGGGGACGTCCTCGTAGTACCCGTGGGGGAAGGTGAGGCCGAGCCGTTCCACGAAGTCCCTGCGGTACGCCTTGTTCCACACGACCTGGAGCAGGTCGAGCAGCTCCGGGCGGTCCTGGATCGGGAACGCCCCGGCGCCCTCGGCGCGCAGCACGTCGGCCCGCTGGTTCGGGCGGGTCTCTCCGTTCCAGTACGTGCGCACGTAGTCATAGACCAGGATGTCGGGCTGGTTGGTTGCGTCGAGCCGGTGGGCGATCGCGGACAGGGACCCCGGGTCGAGGGTGTCGTCACTGTCGAGGAACAGGATGTAGTCACCGCGCGCCTCGGCCAGCCCGGCGTTGCGGGCCCGTCCCAGACCGACGTTCTCCGTGAGGTGGATCACCCGTATTCGGCCGTCGCGCGATGCGTAGTCGTCGAGGATCGCCCCGGACGCGTCAGGGGAGCAGTCGTCGACCGCCACGATCTCGAAGTCCGTGTAGTCCTGCCTGACGATCGAGTCGAGACATTCGGCCAAGTAGCCTTGAACCTTGTACACGGGAACGACGAGCGTGAGTCTGGGCATCCTTCAACCTGTTCCGAGAACTGTCCGCGGGTGTGTCGGGCCGCGCTGGGTTCACCGGGACCAGTCGACGAGACCGCGCCGAACAATCGTAAGGGATTCGCCCGATGTTTCCCTGGTGTCCCTGGTCCCCGTAGCGCACCGTCCCCTCCCCGTGGTGGCGCAAGATGCCCCCGAACCGGATGGTACCGGTCGTTCCCTGTCACCTTCCGGTCACGGAGAGATCCCTCACAGAACCGATCAGATCCACTGCTGCACCGGAAAACCGGGAGAGGCTGCGGTATGTCCGATTCGATTTTCGGCCGTCGCCGGGTGATTCTGCCTGGGACGGCGTCGACGAAGGGAAGTCCATGAGCTGGCTGGTGACGGGCGGAGCCGGGTACATCGGAGCGCATGTGGTGCGCGCCCTGATCGAGGGCGGCCAGCAGGTCGTCGTCTACGACGACCTGTCCACGGGCAGTCGTGACCGGGTGCCGGACGGGGTGCCGCTGGTGATCGGCAGCGTCCTCGACCGCACGGCCCTCGACGCGGCGCTGCGCGAACACGCGATCACCGGTGTGGTGCACATCGCGGGCAAGAAGCAGGTCGGCGAGTCCGTCGAGAAGCCCGCCTACTACTACCGGGAGAACGTCACCGGGCTCCAGACCCTGCTCGACGCGCTGGGCGACGCCGGCATCGACCGCCTCGTCTTCTCCTCGTCGGCCGCGGTCTACGGCATGCCGGACGTGACGCTCGTCACCGAGGAGACGCCCTGCAAGCCGCTGAGCCCCTACGGGGAGACCAAACTCGTCGGCGAATGGCTGATCAACGCCTCCGCCCGGGCCTACGGACTGCGCGCGGCGTCGCTGCGCTACTTCAACGTCGCCGGTGCCGCCTCACCCGAACTGTCCGACGCGGGGGTCTTCAACCTGATCCCGATGGTCTTCGAACGTCTGGAGGCCGACGAGCCGCCGCGGATCTTCGGTGACGACTACGCCACCGCCGACGGAACCTGCGTCCGCGACTACGTCCACGTCCAGGACATCGCCTCCGCGCACCTGGCGGCGGCCCTCCGGCTGGCGGACGCCGAGCCCGGCACCTCGCTCACCCTGAACATCGGTCGGGGCGAGGGGAGTTCCGTACGGGAGATGGTGGAGCACATCCTCAAGGTCACCGGGCGCGAGGAGCTGCTGCCCGTGGTGACCGCGCGTCGCCCCGGTGATCCGGCGCGGGTCGTCGCCTCGGCGGATCGCATCCGCGAGGAGTTGGGGTGGTCCGCTCGGCACGGGGTGGACGAGATGATCGCTTCCGCGTGGGGTGGGTGGCGGCACAGGCACCCTTAGCGGGTGGCTTCGGGGTCGGGGGTGCTTGCCGTCCCGGTGCGTCGTTCGTCCGGGGGTCGTGGGGGGCTGGTCGCGCAGTTCCCCGCGCCCCTGACGGGGCGCCCTACTGACGGGGCGCCTCACTGACGGGGCGCCCCGTTCGGCTGTTGCCTGGCGGGGCGCCCTGGTGCTACTGGTCGGCGGGGGCCGTCGGTAGGGGTTCTTCGGTGGCTTCCTGGGCGGGGGCCAGGGCCTGGGTGGGGATGGCCCCGACGATCCGGGCCCGGTGGGCGGCCTGTTCGGTCAGCCCCTGCACCGCCGCGTCGAACCGGGCGAGCGAAGGCTGCCCGGCCGGTCCCAGCAGCCGTGTCCGCAGCTCGGCCCGCGCCCCGACCAGCAGGTCGGCCCCGGGGCGGCGCACCGAGTCGAGCAGCCGGGAGACCCCGCTGCCGTCCGGGGTGAGGATCGTGGCCGCGCCGACGGTCGGGAAGGTCTCCCGGAACACGTCCTCGGGCAGCCCGCTGGTGTTGGCGACCGCGTACGGCTTCCCACTGGCCAGATAGTCGCTGACCACGCTCGACACATCGCTGATCAGCAGGTCCGCCTGGTCGAAGCAGCTGTACAGCGCCGGGCGGGAACCCGTCACGATCTGGTGCTCGACCGGCGGCAGCGAGGCCCAGTACCGCTCCTCCCACCGGGCCGTGGCCGCCGCGACCTCCGCCGCCCGGCCCGGTGCCGGGGTGGTCTGGAGCAGCATGCGTTCCATGTCGTCGGCCGCCCGGCGGAACTTCGTGCTGACCATGAGGTCCAGCTCCGCCGTCGCCTGCTCCAGTTCCGCCACCGCCGCGGGCTCCGGCGTCGCCTGCTGCCCGGCCACCGCGGCGCGGATCATCTCCTGGATGCGGGCGTTGGCCGCACCCGCCCGGGCGTCGACCGAACCCGTCATCGGGTGCGGCTTGTACAGCAGCCGGACCCCGGGGTCGGCGAGGAGTTCCCGGACGAGGTTCTCGCCCGCCTCGATCACCGAGGTGTTGCCGGGGTTGCCGTCCCAGCCCTCCCAGGTCGGTGCGTACAGCACGGTCAGCGGACCGCCCGCCGAGTGGCCCGCGTAGGGGCGGATGCCGTCGAGCTGGGGGCGTCCCACCTCCACGATGTCCTTGTCCTCGACGCCCACCTCGGCCTGCGCGTAGCGGTCCCGGGCGGCCGGGCCGGCCACCCACACCTCGTCGTACGCCTTCGAGTACGGGTTGACCGAGGACAGCTTGTCGCTCTCGCCGTGGTTCACGAAGGCGTGCTTGATCGTCGGTATGCGCAGCACCTGCGAGGTCTTGCCCGAGTTCGCGGGGTGCAGCATGACCGGCAGCGTGGAGTGTTCCAGGCGCATCAGATCGGCGACCTTGGGCACGCAGACGATCGGGAGGTCCGTCGCACCGATCTTCTGCACCATGAACCGCTCGCGCAGCACGATCAACGGCCGCCCGTCGAGCCGGGCGAGGGTGTCCAGCCACATGTTGGCCTGGTACGCCGAGGAGGTGCCGCCGGAGAAGTACAGGGCCACGGTCGGCCGGTACTCGGCGAGCCAACCGTCGAACCAGTCGAGCACCTCCTCGCTTTCCGCGGGGCGCCGGGAGGGCAGCAGCCGGGTGAGCAGTTCGACGAGCCCGACCGCCCCGGCCAGGACGGCCAGGCCGACCCCGATGACGGCGGGGGTCGGCGAGTCCACCAGCGCCGTCGCCATCAGCCCCGCGGTCGCCGGGAACCCGAACAGCCGCAACCGGCCGCTCGCCCGGCGGGACAACAGCGCGGGCGCCGCCGTGGTCAGCCGCAGCCCGGAGGTGTCGATGTTGCGGGTGAGCACCGGCAGCGTGCGCGAGCGACGGACCATGAGCGCCGTGGCGTGACAGGCGAAGTGCAGGGCGTAGAAGGTCAACAGCCCGAGGACGAGCGGCAGGTAGGCCGTGCGCTGGTCCTGGCTCTGTTGGTGCGCCAACAGGCCGGCCACCAACAACAGGTCGCGCAGGACCACCCGGACCGTGACGTCGGCCCGGGTACGGGCCAGCGCGGAGGCCATCGGACGGTGCCAGCGGTGCAGTGCGGCTTCGGCCGCGAGTCCGGTGGCGGTCGCTGCGAGCAGCAGCGGTACCGCGGGGAGCAGGGCCCCGATCACCTGACCCGCGAAGGACGCCACCAGGATGGCGGGGAGGACGAGCCTCCCCGCCCGAACGAGAGACGAGGGGACGGAACGCAAGATGTGGGCTCTCCTAGCAGCACGATCCAGATCCATGCACGAGTGGAGTGACGATACGTGCATAGCAGGTGGGCTTGCTGGTTATCGTCAAAAGCAGTTGACCGGATAGCGGGCCTTCTGCCCGCTTTCACGTTACGGAATCGTTTCCTCAGGAACTGACTCGATGGTGAGACCTCCGTGAGACTTCTGTGAAGAGGAAGGCGTGATTTCAGCCATCGGACATGTCGGTCCGTCGGTTGCCGGTCTCACGTAGATTGCGGAGCGGCGCCCGACTCCGGGACGGATCCGGGCGCATCGGGTGACTATCGGGCGACTGAGGGGAAGCGCGTGTCAGGCGTGAGGCAGCGGGTCACGGAAGCACACCGGATCGTCGTCAAGGTCGGTTCGTCCTCGCTGACCACGGCCGCGGGCGGGTTGGACGCCGATCGTGTGGACGCCCTCGTCGACGTGCTCGCCAAGGTGCGCGACGGCGGGTCGAAGGAGATCGTGCTGGTGTCCTCCGGCGCCATCGCCGCCGGACTCGCCCCGCTCGGACTGCACAGACGACCCAAGGACCTGGCCCGGCAACAGGCCGCGGCCAGCGTCGGACAGGGGCTCCTCGTCGCCCGCTACACGGCCTCCTTCGCCCGCTACGGGGTCCGCGTCGGACAGGTGCTGCTCACCACCGACGACACCAGCCGGCGCGCCCACCACCGCAACGCCTCGCGCACCCTGGACGAGCTCCTCGCCATGGGTGCGCTGCCCGTGGTCAACGAGAACGACACCGTCGCCACGGACGAGATCCGGTTCGGCGACAACGACCGGCTGGCCGCCCTCGTCGCCCATCTGGTCCGGGCCGACCTGCTCGTCCTCCTCTCCGACGTCGACGGCCTCTACGACGGCGACCCCAGCCGCCCGGGCACCGCCCGCGTCGCCGAGGTGCGCGGGCCCGCCGACACGGAGGGCATCGAGATCGGCAGCACCGGGCGCGCCGGGGTCGGCACCGGCGGCATGGTCACCAAGGTCGAGGCCGCCCGCATCGCCGCCGCCGCCGGCATCCCGGTGGTCCTCACCTCCGCCGTGCACGCCGCGGACGCCCTCGCCGGACGGGACACCGGCACCCACTTCCACCCCACCGGACGCCGCTCGGCCGACCGGCTGCTGTGGCTCCAGCACGCATCCACCCCCCGGGGCGCGCTCACCCTGGACGACGGGGCGGTCCGGGCCGTGGTCGAAGGCCGGAAGTCGTTGTTGCCGGCGGGGATCGCCGCCGTCGAGGGCGAGTTCACCGCGGGCGACCCCGTCGAACTGCGCGACGCCCGGGGTCGGGCCGTCGCCCGCGGCCTGGTCAACTTCGACGCCAAGGAGATCCCGTTGCTCCTCGGCCGTTCGACCCGTGACCTGGCCCGCGAGCTGGGTCCCGCGTACGAACGCGAGGTCGTCCACCGCGACGACCTGGTGCTGCTCGGCCCCTGAGGCGAGGTCCGTCCGAACGATCGGAATCCACCAGGTGGACGTTCCGTAAAAGTGCCCCATCCGGGTCGATGGGGTGTCAACTTTGTTGCAGGGGACCGTTGCAGGGACCAGTCGGATGACACTTGCGTGTAGGAGGCCGTCGTGAGACGAGTGCGCCAGGGGGCGGCAGCGCGTGCCGGCCTCGGCTCCCCCGCCCTGAAGGCCGTGGGGGAGGACCGCACCCTGACGGGTCCCGTCGGGGACGGCGTCGACGAGAGAGGCCACGCCCCCCGGCTGTGGCACGTGACGCTGAGCGTCTCCGGGGCCGAGGCCCCGTTGGGCGAGGTCAGACGCGGACTCGAACAGCTCGCCCATGACCACCCCTTCCTGCTGACCAGTCGCTACGCGGGCGATCACGCGGAGATCCGGTACTGGGAGGAGGCCCGCGACCTGCACGACGCGGCGGCCGTCGCGCTCCGGCTCTGGGGCGAGCACCGGCGCACCGCACAGCTGCCGGCCTGGGAGATCGTCGGCCTGGAGGTGATCGACCGCGAGACCTACCACCTGCGCGTCGCGGAGGGCTCCGGACCGGCCCCGGCCACCCCCGTGGGGGTGCACCCGTACTGACGTGCCCGCCGCGCCTTCGCCGCGCTCCGAGACGGCCGTCTCGGGGTGTGGGACACGGCCGGACGGCCGACGGACGGCGCACTACGCTGCGGGCATGACGTCGCTCCCGCCGCTCTCCGCGCCCTCCCCCTACGACAACATGTCCGAGGTCGCACGCGCCGCCTACCGCGCCAAGGCCGCCGCCGCGGACCTCGCGCCGCTGCCCCGGGCCACCAAGGACGACGCCCTGCTCGCGATCGCCGACGCGCTGGAGGTCCGCTCCCGCGAGATCGTCGAGGCCAACGCCCTGGACGTCGCCAAGGCGCGCGAGGCGGGCACCAGCGAGTCGATCGTCGACCGGCTCACGCTCACCCCGGAGCGGGTCCGGGCCATCGCCTCCGACGTCCGCGACGTCGTCGCCCTGCCCGACCCCGTCGGCGAGGTGGTCCGCGGCTCCACCCTGCCCAACGGCATCGACCTGCGCCAGGTCCGGGTCCCGCTCGGCGTCGTCGGGATCATCTACGAGGCCCGCCCCAACGTCACCGTCGACGCCGCGGCCCTCTGCCTCAAGTCCGGCAACGCCGTCCTGCTGCGCGGCTCGTCCTCCGCGTACGAGTCGAACACCGCCCTGGTCCGGGTGCTGCGCGACGCGATCGGGGGCGCCGGGCTGCCCGCCGACGCGATCCAGTTGGTCCCCGGGGAGGGCCGGGAGTCCGTCCGGGAGCTGATGCGCGCCCGCGGCCTGGTCGACGTCCTCATCCCGCGCGGCGGCGCCTCGCTGATCCGCACGGTCGTCGAGGAGTCCACCGTCCCGGTCATCGAGACCGGCACCGGCAACTGCCACGTCTACGTCGACGCCCAGGCCGACCTCGACATGGCGGTCGAGATCCTCGTCAACTCCAAGGCGCAGCGCCCCAGCGTCTGCAACGCGGCCGAGACCCTCCTCGTCCACCGGGACATCGCGGACGCGTTCCTGCCGCGCGCCCTCGACGCCCTCGCCGAGGCCGGGGTCACCGTCCACGCCGACCCGCGGGTGGCGGCCCACGCCGCCGGCAGCAAGGCCACCGTCGTGGCGGCCACCGCCGAGGACTGGGACACCGAGTACCTCTCGTACGACATCGCCGCCGCGGTGGTGGACTCCCTCGACAAGGCCGTGGAGCACATCCGGCTCTGGTCGTCCGGACACACCGAGGCCATCGTCACCACCTCGCAAGCGGCGGCCCGCCGGTTCACCCAGCTGGTCGATTCCACGACCGTCGCCGTCAATGCGTCGACCCGGTTCACGGACGGCGGACAGTTCGGCTTCGGCGCCGAGATCGGCATCTCCACCCAGAAGCTGCACGCCCGCGGCCCGATGGGCCTGCCGGAACTCACCAGCACCAAGTACATCGTCACCGGCGACGGTCACGTCCGCGGCTGACGCAGCCGCCCGCCCGTCCCCCGGACGGCCGCCCCGCGCGGCCCCCGTGGTGGCGGGTATCCACCGGAACGGTCTGCCCAAAACGTCCCCCCGGGTCTACGCTGGAGGCGTGCCGGAGGACGTGGGGGGCACGCCGCTCCCGGGCGGCGACGAGCCCGACGACCGCGACCACGGAGGTGCGGACGAGGAGTTCGCCTCCGTGGTGTTCGACGAGGACTTCATCCGGGCCGCACCCGTCCGCGAACCGAGCGCCGTGGAACGGCTCCTCACGGCGGCCGAGGCCCGTGCCGAGGCGGAGGGCCGACCCGCCGGAACCCGGGGCGGGCACCCCGACAACGGCACCGACGACCCGGACGCCTGCGACCTCGACGCCTTCGGCGAGGGCCGCAGCTACGACCCCGACGACCGTTACGCCCGGGACATCCTGGAGGAGTCCTACGGGCGCAGCGACACCTTCATGGGCCACGCCCGCTGGCACCGGCCCATCGCCTGGCTGCTCGCCCTCGCCATGGGCGTGGGCATGGTGGCCCTGGCCTTCGCCGCCGTCTACCGCGGCGCCGCCTCGAACCGCCAGGACCCGGCCCCGCGGCCCAGCTCCACGGAGTTGGGGCAGGGACCGTCGACGCCCCCCTCGGCCCCGCCCGCGACACCCCCCGACGCCATCCGGTCGCCGGCCTCAGCGGTGCCCCGCACCCCCTGACACCGTAAGGTTCCGGCCGCCTGTGGCCTACGGGGAACTTGTCGCACGGCAGCGCGTTTACGGGACCCTGCTCAGACCTACCCTGAAGGTATGGGCGGGCCAGGAAACCCACCGCAGGGGACACCCGAGGGCGCCCCCGGCGGCGATGACGAGTACCGATCCGTCGTCTTCGACGAGTCGTTCATCCGTGCTGCCCGGCTCCAGGAGTTCTCGGCCGAGGAGCGCATCACCGACCACACCCCGGCCGTCCGCCGGGCGCCGCCGCTGCACCGGCGCGGCTCCTCCTGGCAGGCCCTCGTGCTGGTCGTGGTGATCGCCGCGGCCTTCGCCACCGCCGTCTACCTGGGGGTGCGCCAGCCGTACGGCGGTCCCGCCGCACAGCGCACCGGGTCGCTGCGGATGACGGTGATCCCGCTGGTACCGGTCACCGCCGTCCCGGGCGGCCGGTCCACCGACCTGTACGAGCACAGTCCGGCCGCACAGTTCGGGACCGGAGCCGAGGGCATCACCCTTCCGGCCGCACGGCGCACCGCGAACTTCTCCAGTGGCCAGGTCATGACCGCCCTGACCACCGTCAAGGACTACCTCGTGGAGTCCTCCCTCGACCCGGACGTCCTCACCGGCGGTGCCGTGCGGCCGGTGCGCGTCCTGGTCGACCCCGACCAGTTGGGGCAGTTCGACCGGAGCTTCGCCCGGCCGCTGGCCGACGGACTGCACGCGGCCACCGGCTGGCTCGTCCGGTTCGACCCCGCGCGCACGGTGCTCGCGGAACCCCGGGTCCGGGTGCAGGGCACCCTGCGGGCCGTCGAGGTCGACGCGGACACCCTGGAGGTCGTCAGCGACCACACCTTCGTGTACGCGGTCCGGCCCGCTCGGGGCGGGCCGGCCGAGTCCTCGCTCTTCACCGTCCGTCGGCAGCTGTCGTTCCACTTCGACCGGGACGACCTACGGCGTCACCAGGCGGAGTTGGTGACCTCCGCCACGCAGGCCGGGCCGCTGGCCTGCGTGGCGGGCTGGGCGGACCACCTGCAACCGCTGCTCGCGGGCGAGAGCGCCGACCCGGCACCGCCGCGCGGCACCGACCCGTACGCCACGGGCAGTGTCACCAACCTCTGCGGCACCCTGGCCGCGGGGGCGCAACCGAAACTCCCCCGCACCGGCTGAGCCGTCAGCCGCTGGTGCCGGTCCGGCCGGTGGAGCCCGTCTCCCCGTCGTCGTCCCGGGCGGCAGAGGCGGAGGAGGAAGTGTCCTTGCCGGCGCCGAAGCCGCCGAACTTGCTGCGGACCCGCCCGCCGAGGTCACCGGCCCCGCCCGCGATGTCGGTGACCAGCTTCATCAGCGGGTCCTTCGAGTCGCGGACGTCACTCGCGTACGCGGAGGCGGACTGCCGTATGGACTCCGTGACCGAGGTGTCCTTGTCCTCGTCGCGGCGCGGGTAGTGGCCGTCCATGAGGCGCTGGTAGTCCCGGGACTCGGCCCACTTCTTCAGCTCGGCCGCCCGGACGGTCGTGAACGGGTGGCTCCGGGGCAGCACGTTGATGATCTTGAGGACGGAGTCCCGCAGGTCGCCGCCGGCCTCGTACTCCTCGGCCTGCGCGAGGAACGCGTCCACGTTCATCTGGTGGAGGTGGTTGCCGCCCGCGATCTTCATCAGGCCCCGCATCGACGCCTGGAGGTCCTGGCCGACCAGCAGCCCGGCCCGGTCCGCCGACAGCTCGGACTTGCGGAACCACTCCCGCAGCGCCGTCACGATCGCCATGATCGCGACATTGCCCAGGGGGATCCACGCCACCCGCAGCGCCAGGTTCGTCAGGAACAGCAGGACCGTGCGGTACACGGCGTGCCCCGACAGGGCGTGGCCGACCTCGTGGCCGACGACCGCCCGCATCTCCTCCTCGTCCAACAGCTCCACCAGACCGGTGGTCACGACGATGATCGGCTCGTCCAGGCCGATGCACATCGCGTTCGGCTGGGGGTTCTGACTGACGTACATCGCGGGGACCTTCTCCAGGTCCAGGAGGTAACAGGCGTCCCGCAGCATGTCGTTGAGGTGGGAGAACTGGGCGTCGGAGACCCGGACCGAATCCGACAGGAACAACAGCCGCAGGCTCCGCTCCGGCAACAGCGCGCTCAGGGCCTTGAACACCGTGTCGAAGCCGCTGAGCTTGCGCAGCGCCACCAGCGCCGAGCGGTCGGCCGGGTGTTCGTAGGCCCGGGAGGAGATGCCCGGGAACCGCCTGCGCGTGCGCCCGGGGAGATTCCCCTCCGGCGTACGGCCGTTCGGCGGCCTTCCGGTGCCGTTGCTGTTGTCGTCCGTCATGACGCCCCCATGTCTGCGTGGTCATCGATGGAACGCGCGGCCGTCCGCCCGGGTTCCCGGCCGTCCTGCTGCCCTGAGCGCGCCCCCGCAACTCGGCCCACCCTAGGGGTGCGGGTGCTGACGGGTCACCGGGCGCGTGGCGGCGACCTCCGGTGGGGTCCGCCGGAGCGACGCGCACCGGCGTAATCGCGGCCCTCCCGCGACGACGCTTTACGCCACGCTTACGATGGCTTCGGAGGCACCCCGTCTCCAGCCCGTTCCCCCTCCGGATAGGTCCTCCGAAGATGAGTCTGCACAGCACCGCGGCCCCGCTGGTCACCCTGGCTTCGGGCGGCGAGCACCACGGCCCCTACGCGAGCATCAACCCGTACGTGGTCGGTGGCGGAGCGCTCTTCGTCCTGCTCCTGCTGCTCTGGATCACGACCCGTTTCAACCGGGACCGCTGACCCGCCCGCGCTCGCCCCGACCGCCGGCCCGCTGATCCACCGCACGGCCGGACGCCGCCGCTCGACCGGTCCGGCCGTCCGGACCTTCGGTACGGGCCGGTAGGGTCTGCACGCATGGGAGAGCAGGACATGCCTACCGGCCGGACGAACAGCGGCAAGCGCCGTCTCGGTGTGATGGGCGGAACGTTTGACCCGATCCACCACGGGCACCTCGTGGCGGCCAGCGAGGTCGCCGCGCAGTTCCACCTCGACGAGGTCGTGTTCGTACCGACCGGGGAGCCCTGGCAGAAGAGCGACACCCGGGTGTCGCCCGCCGAGGACCGCTATCTGATGACGGTCATCGCCACCGCCGAGAACCCGCAGTTCTCGGTGAGCCGCATCGACATCGACCGCGGCGGCCCCACGTACACCACGGACACCCTGCGCGACCTGCGGGCCCTCAACCCCGACGCGGACCTCTTCTTCATCACCGGCGCCGACGCGCTCGCCCAGATCCTCACCTGGCGGTACACGGAAGAGCTGTTCTCCCTGGCACACTTCATCGGGGTCACCCGTCCCGGACACACCCTCACCGACCCCGGACTCCCCGAGGGCGGCGTCTCCTTCGTGGAGGTCCCCGCCCTCGCCATCTCGTCCACCGACTGCCGTGCGAGGGTCTCGGCGGGCGCCCCCGTCTGGTACTTGGTGCCCGACGGCGTGGTGCGCTACATCGACAAGCGCGACCTGTACCGCGGCGACTGAGCCGGGAGGCACAGCTGTGAACGGCCGAGACGATCGCTACGGCGGACCCGATCACTCCGAGGGGGGCGACGGCTTCGCCAGCTACGAACTCGCCGGCTACGACGAGTACGGCCGCCCCGTCTACCAACAGAGGTCCCAGGACCCCGCCCCGTCCCGCCAGGGCTACGGCGACGGTTACGGCGTCCCGTCCGAGGCCCCGTACGGCACCCCCCAGCCCTTCCGGGGCACGGACGGTTACAACGGGGACGGCCCCGAGCACGCACCGCCCCTAGAACGCTGCGGCACCCCGCAGGGCTACGACACCACCGCCGCGTACGACCCGGCACAGGGGTACGCCACCCCCCAGGGCCAGGTGGACCCCGGCGCCCAGGGCTACGGGTACGACCCGTACGCCGTCCAGCAGCCCGCGTACGACGGGTACGGCACGACCGCCCCGGGCTACGACCAGGTCGGCGTCGACCAGATCGGCTACGGCACCACCGCCCCGTACGCTCCGTACGACTCGTACGCCTCCCCCGACCCGTACGGCCAGCCGCAGGCCGCGGCGCCCGACCAGGGGTACGCCGCCGAGACCGTGGCCCCCGTGCCCGCCCAGGAGCCCCGTCACGCCGCCGACGATCGGGACGGCGGCGGCGACGAGCGGGACGGTCACGACGGCGCCTCCGGGACCGAAGGACAACGGGACTACCGCACCGAGCAGTTCGCCTTCGTCGAGGAACCGGACGGTGACCCCGAGGACGTCATCGACTGGCTCACGTTCACCGAGAACCGCACCGAGCGCCGGGAGGAGGCCAAGCGCCGGGCCCGCGGACGGGTCGTCGCCCTGGGCGTGGTCCTCGCGCTGGTCGTGGTCGGCACCCTCGGCTACCTGGGCTTCGCCGGCAAGCTGCCCGGACTCTCCGGCGACGACGACACGTCCGGCACCGGTGCGGCCGGCGGACCGCAGAGGCGCGACGTGGTCCTCGTCCACCTGCACCACACCAAGAAGGGCGGCACCTCCACCGCGCTGCTGGTGGACAACACCACCACCAAGCAGGGCAGCACCATCCTGCTGCCCAACACGCTGTCCGTCAGCGCGGACGACGGCACCTCCACCACCCTCGCCAAGTCCGTCGACGACGACGGCTCCACCGGCACCCGCGAATCCGTGGACACCCTCCTGGGCACCAGCATCGAGGGCACCTGGCGCATCGACACGCCCTATCTGAGCAACCTGGTGGAACTCGTCGGCAACATCGACATCGACACGGACGCCGACGTCCCCGCGGAGAAGGCCAAGAAGGGGCAGACCCCGTTCGTCAGGAAGGGCGAACAGCAGACCCTCAGCGGCGCCATGGCCGTCGCCTACGCCACCCACCGCGCGCCCAAGGAGGCGCAGGACGCCCAGCTCGCCCGCTTCGGGCAGGTCATGCAGGGCGTCCTGCGCAAGATCTCCTCGGACGCCAAGGCCGCCACGGTCACCGTGGAGTCCCTCGCCCAGATCCTCGACCCGTCCCTGACCGCGCCGGACCTCGGCGCCTTCCTCGCCAAGCTCTCCGACCGGGCCAAGGGCGGCGACCACAAGACCGCCCTGCTCCCCGTCGAGTCCGGGGGCGCGCTGGCCGCCGAGGCCACCACCACGGTGGTCAAGCCCCTGCTCGGCGGCACGGTGAAGGCCCCCGCCGAGGGCGATGCGGTACGGGTCGGCGTCCGGAACGCCAGCGGCACCGGGGACGCCGGCGAGTCCGCCCGGGTCGCCCTGGTCAACGGCGGCTACACCGTCGTCGACGGCGGCAAGGGCGGGAGCACCGCCCCGACCACCCGGGTCGTCTACGGGGACGCCGCCCGCGAGCAGGAGGCCGGCGAGGTCGCCAAGACGCTCGGCCTGCCCGCATCGGCCGTCAAGAAGGGCACCGTCGAGGGCAACGCCGTGATCGAGGTGGTCCTCGGGCAGGACTACGAGCCCCGGGCCCCGCAGGGCTGACGCACCGCCGTGCCGGGTCCGGACCCGGCACGGCGGCCCCGAAGGGCGGGTCCGTCAACCGTCAGTGACGGACGGTAATCGTTTGATTAACGGTCCGCCGTCCGTGAGACGCTTGAGGGGTACCGACCATCGAACGAAAGCCGCGCAGTGACCGCAACTGACCGTGCCCTTGAGCTGACCTCCGCCGCCGCGCAGGCGGCGGCCGACAAGCTCGCCCACGACATCATCGCCTACGACGTCAGCGACGTCCTGGCGATCACGGACACCTTCCTGCTCGCCTCCGCTCCGAACGACCGCCAGGTCAAGTCGATCGTCGACGCGATCGAGGAGCGGCTCGCCAAGGAACTGGGCGCCAAGCCCGTCCGCCGCGAGGGCGACCGCGAGGCCCGCTGGGTCCTCCTCGACTACGTGGACATCGTCGTCCACGTGCAGCACCGGGAGGACCGCGTCTTCTACGCCCTGGAACGGCTGTGGAAGGACTGCCCCGAGATCGAACTCCCCGCCGACGCGCAGGCGACCAAGGGCAAGGCCGCCGAGTACGCGCAGCGCCAGCAGGCCGCCGACGAGGCGGGCGAGCTGCGCGAGCTGGGTGGGGAACTGCGATGAGCGCCTCCAGCCGGACGGACCTCAAGCCCTTCTCCGAGTCCGGGAACACCCGCCGGATCATCCTGTGGAGGCACGGTCAGACCGCGTGGAACCTGGAACGCCGCTTCCAGGGCACCACGGACATCGGACTGACCGAGACGGGCGTGCTCCAGGCGCGCCGCGCCGCCCGGCTGCTGGCCTCGCTCGACCCCGACGCGATCATCGCCTCGGACCTGAAGCGCGCCGCCACCACGGCCACCGAGCTGGCGGACCTCACGGGTCTGAAGGTCACGCGCGACGAGAACCTGCGCGAGACCTACGCGGGCGTCTGGCAGGGGCTCACGCACGACGAGATCATCGAGCAGCACGGCGACGAGTACGCGGCGTGGAAGCGCGGCGAGCCCGTCCGCAGGGGCGGCGGGGAACTGGAGAGCGAGGTCGCCGACCGGGCCGCGCCCGTCGTCCTCGACCACGCCGAGAAGCTCCCCGAGGGCGGCACCCTGGTCGTGGTCAGCCACGGCGGCACCATCCGCACCACCATCGGGCGCCTCCTCGGCCTCGACGCCCACCACTGGGAGAGCCTCGGCGGCCTGTCCAACTGCTGCTGGTCGGTGCTCGGCCGCGGCGCGCGGGGCTGGCGCCTGCTGGAGCACAACGCGGGCACCCTGCCCGAGCCGGTGCTGGGCGACGACGACTGACCGCTCGGGCGACCGGCTGCGGATTTCACTTTCCGGCCGCCCGCAGGCTAAAGTTCTTCTTGTTCAGCCCGCCGGGCGGGAAGAACGCGCGGGGCTATAGCTCAGTTGGTAGAGCGCCTGCATGGCATGCAGGAGGTCAGGAGTTCAATTCTCCTTAGCTCCACAGGAACGGGATCGGCCCCACCGCGGAAACGCGGAGGGGCCGATCCCGTTTGTCGTCGCCGGACCCGCCGGGCGCGGGCGTGCGCCGGGAAACGGCACGAACCCCGTTGAGGCGACGGGCGGTTCGGAGCGTATGTACCCGTGGGTGCGCTTGCGTGCCCTTCCGTGCGCCGTCCGGGCTGTGCGGAGCGGCGTGCCGTGTCCGGACCGGTACGCATGCGTCGCTGACCACGGCGGTCGGTCCGTGGCAGAATCAAGCGGCCGGATGGGGACGCGGCCCGACGGGAGGGAGAAGCGATGCCTTCGAGCATCCGCGAGGGGGGCGACCGCCCTCTCGCCCTGGGGATGCCACCCGGGCGCGGAGCGCTTCCGGAACCCTCGACCGGGACCCGTCCCGACTGCCCGCCCCCCGGTGTCGCCCCCCTCGCCCGGACGTCCGGCGACCACCTCGGGAGCTCCTTCGTGCGCGCGGCCCGCAGCCGCTCCCGGAGCTGATCGATGGGCGCGCACAGGCGCAAGTGTGATTGGTGCGGTGGCGGCACGCCGATCGTCCGTGACATGGAGCCGGTCAACCCGGACTACCAGTACTGGTGCGAGGAGTGCGCGCGGGCGCTGATCATCAAGGGCGACCCGATCGAGACGTACCGGGAACTGGAGGGCGAGCCGATCTACGGCCGTCTGCTGGACGAGCACTGCACCCTGAAGCGCTTCTACTCCTTCGCCACGGCCTGAGCCGGTCCGCCCGGCTCCGGCCGTCCCTTGCCTGATCAGGGCGGTCGGAAACCGATTTGGTGAACCGGCTCGGGGGGCGTTAATGTTGGCGTCGCCGCCGGGGAGAACCCGAGGCACACGGCACGGGGCTATAGCTCAGTTGGTAGAGCGCCTGCATGGCATGCAGGAGGTCAGGAGTTCAATTCTCCTTAGCTCCACAAGAAGTTGAAGCGGAAGGTCCCGCCCGTCACGAA
>NZ_JBHXEN010000016.1:0-146319 GCF_042724695.1 Streptomyces sp. NPDC127068
CGCCTGACCAGCGAGAGCACCATCTCCTGGCGCGACCCGACATCACCGGATCAAGCTCGCATAACAGGATGAAAGAACGGGAGGAAACGACCTCTCAGCAGCGCGTGGGCACCCGACTACAAGCTGGTCCCCGAACTGGTGCGGCGTGTCAGCGCCCTGCATTCCCCACGGTCACCGCAACGCTGGCCGAGGCCGCCCGGCACAACCACCAGGTTCATCTGGCCGTCGTCGGAAGGCTCGTCCCGGACGGCCCCTCGCTTCTCCACGATCCGGGTGCGGGGGGCCAGCCCAGCGGCCCGGACAGCGGATCGGTCGACACCCTCCGGTTCCGGGCAGAAGGCTTGCTGCGCGGCACCGTCAAAGGACTGGCACCCGAGTCCGGCCGACCGCCATGCCTACGATGCCCCTCGCCTCCGTCCCCCGCCAGCCCCCGCCGCCTGATCGCTCCGACACAGCCGCCACTCCTGTGCGACAGCAGTTGATCGACCGGACCGGGCCCTGGGCGGTGTCTCGGAGATGCGAGGGTCCCCCATGAGCGGAGTGGCTTCCTTGCGCTGCTGACGCGGGTCACCGGGGCCAGGCTCGTCGTGGAGGTCGGGACCTCCACCGGGTCCTCCACCCTCGCGTTCACCCTCGGACTGTCACCGAAGGTCACGGTGATCACCTGCGAGGCGTCGGACGCGTACGGATCTGAGTCGGACCGGCCGTCAGCGCGCCCTGCGGACCCCCTTGGGAACCGGTGATCGACATCGTATTCCTCGATGCCGACAAGGATGGCCACGAAGACTACTGGAACCTGCTCGTGCCGCGGGTACGCCCTGGCGGCATGCTGCTGGCCACCAACGTGTTGCACGGAGGGGTTGTGGCCAATCCGCGGTGTACCGGAAACACATACGCCATCCGGATGTTCAACGAGCGGGCACGGGCCAACGAACGGGTCGAGTAGGTACTGTTGCCCATCGCCGACGGACTGGCCCATCGTCTGCGAAAACGCCCCACGGCTTTCGTCGCCCGCAGCTCGGAGTACCTCGTATGACGAACCAGCCAGGATTCCGCCTCGGCATCGCACCGGATGCTCCCGCAGACCGAACGGCTCTCATCGACTGCCGTACCGGCGAACGCATCGGCTACGGCGAGCTGACCGCGGCAGTGCGGCACGTCGCTGCGACCTTGCTCCATCGCGGACTAAGCCCGGGGGAGGTCGTGGCTCTCGTCCTGGGCAACGGAGTTCCGTTCGCCGTCGCCTACCACGGTGTCCTACTGGCAGGCGGAACCGTGCAGCCGCTGGACCCGCTGGCACCAGCTTCCGAATGGGAGCGTGCGGTCTCCGTATCCGAGGCGACCTGGCTGGTGACCGACCGGGATCACTGGCGGCAACTCGCGGGCCTGTCGGGCGCTCGGACGGTCCGGCACACGGTACTCGTCGATGACCCCGGCTCCGCCACCCTCTCCCGGACTGCGGATGAGGACGGGAGTGCCGGTGAGGGAACGGACAGCACCGGACGTACCTGGATCACCTGGGAGCATGTACTCGGCGAAGCGCCAGCACCGGGCCGAACACCGTTCCCCGAAGCCACCCCGGCGGCGACAGCCGTCCTCGCCTCTTCCAGCGGCACCCAGGGGCAGCCCCGACACGTGGTCCTCACCCATCACAACCTGGCCCGCAACCTGGACCAAATTCATGCCCGGCACCAGCTGACCGGGAACGACGTCGTCATGACCGTCACCCCATGGCGGCACATCTACGGCATGCAGATGGCCCTGAACCACACCCTGCTGGCCGGCGGCACCCTCATCGCGACGGCGTCCCCGTTCGACTTCACGGCATTCCTGCGTACCGCGCAGGAACACCGTGTCACCGTCGTCTATCTGGTCCCGGACATCATCGCTCGTCTCGTCCGGGAACCCGCCGTCGAGGAGTACGACCTCAGCGCCTTGCGTGTCATCTTCTCAGGCGGAGCGCCACTGCCACCGGCGACGGCAGCGGCGTGCGGTCTGCGGCTCGGCGCTCCCGTGCTCCAGGGATTCGGTATGACCGAGGCGGGCTGCACCCATCTGGTCCCCGACGGAGCGACCGCGCCGGACGGGTCAGTCGGACTCCCGCTTCCGGGCACAGAGGTCCGGGTCGTCGATCCGGACACCGGGGCCATCCTGCCGCCCGGTGGGGAGGGCGAGTTGTGGGTGCGGGGCCCGCAGATCAGTCCCGGTCAACTCGTCCGCGGACACACCACGGCCCCGCACACCGCGGCGGACGGCTGGCTGCGTACCGGAGACCTGGCCCGGGTGGACGGGGACGGGTACTGCTCCATCACAGGCCGTCTCAAGGAACTCATCAAGTACAAAGGGCACCAGGTAGCCCCCGCCGAGCTGGAGGCGATCCTCCTCGCCCACCCTGCCGTCGCCGACGCCGCCGTGGTCGGTGTCCCTGATCCCACCTGCGGTGAACTTCCCAAAGCGTTCGTCGTGCTGGCGGAGCGGATCGCACTGGGCGAGCTGATGGACCACGTCGCCGAACACGTGCCGCCGCAGCGCCGGATCAGGCTGATCGAGGCCGTGGCTAGCCTTCCGCGCAACGCCTCGGGCAAGCTCCTACGCCATGCCCTCGTCTCCGGCAGTACTCGTCCATGACGCAGGGTGCACCGGCACTTCCCTGGCGGCGACGTGTGTGGGGGCTGGACGCATGGGCGCGGCTGTCATCCTCGGCGTGGTGACAACCAGTGCCGCCACGGTGGTGGGCTGACGGAACCGCTAGCCGCTGGATCCACTCAGTCCGTCGTCGTGGTTGGCGCCATCGTCAGGGTTTGAAGTCGGGTCTGCTCCTCTCGCGACGACGCTGGCAGCCAGTAGCGCGGTGCCCGGTTCCGGGCAGTCGCCGTTCCTCCGCCACGAGCGAGCGCGGCCGGAAACGCGGGGGTATTCTCGTGATGGATCCGTCTCCCCGCGGCGAGACGGACAGAGTGCTCACCGGGCCGGACAACGTCCGCGCGACCGCGCAGAAGACCGCTCCGATTCCCTCCTGGGCGAAGGACGAGACAGTGATCCGGTGAACTCGTTCCGCTGTCGACTCTCTATGGCGGAGGATTCCGCGCTCCCGTTCCGGAGTAAGTACGAACGCTTCGCCCCGCTCCTGGCCGACGACCTCCCGGCCGTCTCCCAGATCCCCGGGGCAGACTGAGCAATGCGGGGTTTCCATGGACTCGTCATCTTCCACAACGTGCTCACCTGTCCCATTGATGGAACTGGCGGGTGGGTTCTGGGCGTTCAAAGTACTCGCGTCGGCCGTGGAACTACGCTTGTTCACGGTTCTGTCAGGCGAACGAGAAATGGCCACAGACCAGCTGGCGCTTGAGCTGGGACTACCTGAACGCAGTGCGGACATCCTGGGAGTGGCCTGCGCCTCGCTGGGTCTGTTGGAGAAACACCACGGAGGCTACCGAAACTCGGCCACGGCGGAAGAATACCTGGTCGAAGGCAAGCCCTACTACTTCGGGGCCTTCGTCAGCTTCTGCGACCATCGCGAGTACCTGGCGTGCCACTATCTCACGCAAGCCCTTCGTTCCAGCAGTCCAGTCGTCTGGGACCCCGCACGGCAGGGTTCGCCATTCGACAATCTCGACCCCACCACCACCGAGTTGTTCTGGGCCGCAATGCATTCCGTCTCTTCCTCGACCGCGGCCGCCCTGGCGGACGTCTTCGACTTCTCGGGCAGGCACCGTCTCCTGGACGTCGGTGGGGGGTCAGCCGCCTATCCCGTTCAGCTGTGTGCTCGCTATCCGGAGTTGACCGCGACGGTCTACGATCTGGCGCCGGCGTGTGACATCGCGTCCAGGAACATCGCCGAGGCCGGGCTGCGGGACGTCGTAGATGTCGTGGCCGGCGACTTCCTGGCGGAAGAGCCGCTGCCTCCGGGACATGACGTCATCCTCCTCAGCATGGTCATGCACGACTGGGGTGAGGCGACGGACCGCGCGCTGCTGGCCAAGTGCTTCGACGCGCTGCCCAGTGGGGGGACCGTTTTGATCAGCGAGTTGCTGGTCAACGACGACCGGACCGGCCCCCGCGCGGCGGCCCTCATGAGTGTCAACATGCTGCTGGAGACGGTCGGTGGCCAGAACTACTCCAGCGCCGAGTACGTCGGCTGGCTTCTCGATTGCGGGTTCACCGATGTGCGGGTCCGGCCGCTGGTCGACGCGGCCGGCGCCAACGGTGTGGTCACCGGTCGCAAGCCGTGACGCGTTGCTCCACCACCTCCGGACGATCGACCAAAGGACTGCCCGGACCTCAGCGGAGAGGGGCGAACCAGTGGCAACTGGCGGACGAATCAGAGGAATCCGCGCCGAATTTCCCCCGGGGATCGTCTCCCAGGACGACGCCTTCGAGGGCCACTACGCCCGCGCCTTCCACCGTGTTCCCGACGCCGAAGGCGTCTTCGCCTCCACCCAGGTCCGTCGACGCCACATGGCGTGGGACCCTCGGAGCGACGGTGTACCGACCTTGGGCGAGCGGATGCGGGCCTGGGAAGGGTACGCCCTCGACCTCGGGGGGCGCGCCCTGGGAGCTCTGCTGGCCGACTCCGACCCCGCTCGTATCGGGTCGCTCGTCCTGGCCAGTTGCACCGGATACACGGCTCCCTCGCCCGACGTCTTGTGGGCCAGGACGTTCGGGTTCCGCCGCGACCTTCGCCGCACCTTCGTCGGTCACATGGGCTGCAACGCGGCCTTCAACGCCCTGAAGGTGGCGCTCGACGCGCTCGACGCGCGCCCCGAGGACCAGGCTCTCGTGGTCTGCGTGGAGTTCTGCTCACTGCACCTCACCCGCAGCCGTCCCGTGATCGACAAGGAGCAATTGATCGTCCACGCCCTTTTCGGAGACGCGGTGGTCGCCGTACTGCTGGCGGCCCCGGACAAAGGCACTGGGCCCACGGTTCTGCGTACCCACACCGAGACGCACTGCCAATTGTCCGACGCCATGACGTGGCGGGTCCAGGATCCCGTGTTCCACCTCAGCCTCTCGCCCGCCGTGCCTCTGCACCTCTCCCAGGCCATCGGGCCCTTCGTCGAGCGGCTCCTCGCCCCCGCGGGACTACGCCCACAAGACATACGACACTGGGGTATCCACCCGGGAGGCCCGAAGATCATCGAGTTCATCGGCAGGAGGCTCCATCTGGACGAAGAGCAACTCACTCCGTCGCGTCGGGTCCTTCGAGAGTACGGAAACTGCTCCTCGGCGACGATCCTGCTCATCCTGGACCAGATCATGCGGCACTCGACGCCCGAACCGGGCGAGTACGGCGTACTGATGGCGTTCGGCCCTGGACTGAGCATGGAATCCGCCCTCATTCGCTTCTGACCCTCATCCGATCGACGGCACTCATCCCACCGCCAGCCTCCACGACCCCCGAGGGAACCGATATGCGCGCCACCGACTACGCAGGCATCCGGCAGATCCTCACCTCCGACTTCGATGTCCCCGCTGACCGCATCACCCCGCAGTCAACCCTGGAGGACCTCGGGGTGGACTCCCTGGGAGTGGTGGAACTCGTCGACATCCTCGGCGAGCAGCGTGGTGCACCCATCACGGATACCACCTTGCGTCCCACCATGACCCTCGAGGACTTCCTGTCCACCGCGCTGGCCGGGACCGCCCCATGAGCGACCGAACCGATGTCGTCGTCAGTGGTCTCGGCATCATCGGTCCGGGGGGCCTTGACGCCGCCACGAGCTGGGACACGCTGTGCCGGGGGGAACCGACCGCCAGAGCCGACGCCAGCCTGGCCGGACAGTCAGCCCAGTTCTCCTGCCGGACCCCGGAATTCGACGCGTCGGCCCTGCTCGGCGCGCAAACCGCCCGTCGGACCGACAGATTCACGCATCTCGGAATCATCGCCGCACGCGAAGCCGTCGCGTCGGCCGGGCTCGACCCACGCGCCTGGGACGATGCGCGCGTTGGAGTGGTGTCGGGCACCAGTATGGGCGGCACCCCCTCGTACGAGGCCCAGAGCGCACGGATGTCCCACAACGGTTCCAGTGGCGTGTCAGCCATGACCATTCCGATGTTCCTGCCCAACATGCTCGCCGGACACCTCTCCCTGGCCTTCGGCGCCCACGGGCCCAGCTTCACGGTCAACTCCGCGTGCGCCTCGGGAGCCACCGCCATCGGCACGGCGAGGGACCTGCTCCGGCTGGGTGTCTGTGACATCGTCCTGGCGGGAGGGGCCGAGGCTGCCGTCAGCCGTCAATGCGCCGCCGCGTTCGCCCGTATGAACGCCCTGTCCACGCGCAATCAGGAACCGTCCCTCGCCTCACGTCCGTTCGATACGGAACGGGACGGCTTCGTCCTGAGCGAAGGAGCCGCGATGCTCGTCCTCGAACGCGCCGACGGTGCCCGCGCCCGCGACCATCGCCCCCTCGCCCGGATCGTCGGCTACGGCGCTTCCGCGGACGCGCACCACATCTCCGCCCCTCACCCACAAGGAGCGGGCCTGGAACGGGCCATCCGCAAGGCACTTGCCGACGCCGACGCCGACTGCTCGGACGTGGACCACATCAGCGCTCACGCGACAAGCACTCCTCTCGGTGACATCGTCGAAGCCCGTGTGATCAGCCGCCTCTTCCCGCACCAGCCCTCCGTCACCGCGCTCAAAGGCACTCTGGGGCACTCCCTCGGAGCGGCAAGCGCCGTCGAAGTCGCCGTCGCCATCCTGACGATCGCCAACTCCCTCATCCCGCCCACCGCGAACCTCCGCCAGCAAGACCCGGAGGTCCCGCTCGACGTGGTGACCGGAAGCGCCCGCCCCGCGACTGTGCGCTGCGCGCTGAAGAACGCGGCGGGCTACGGCGGACAGAACGCCGTTCTCCTGATCGCCCCGCCCTGAAAGCGCGGCCGAAGACCACCATTCCCTCGTCATCGGCCACGGACACCACCGTGTGGGTCGCTCTCCTCGATCACGTCGAGCCAGAGGGCTGAATCACGCCGCTGTACCCGATGGGAGTAATTTTCCGCTCCCGCAGGGTGGCGCCCCGTCTTCCGCTGCGACACTGCGATAGGGCGGGCTTTCCGTAGCTTCGATCGTATGCGGCGAGGTCTGTCCGTTGCGGGTGCGCCGTCAAGTGCCGCTGGCCTTCCGGGAACGCACCCCTTCCAGGCTCCCACGTCGACCGGCTTCCCAGTCCTCGGTCGGCGTGGGAGCCCCCACGGTTGGCCGCAGTTCCGAGGACCGGTGTCGCGGCGGCCCGGCGCGGCGAAGCACCGATGGCCCGACGCGCGGTGATGGTGTCAGGTCCGGCGGAAGACGGTCATCGGCTGCCGACCGGTGCTGAGGGTGAAGTGGACGACGGGGACGAGCGGGACCCCGTGCACCGGCGTGAGGCGCCACTGGCGGAGGATGGTGGCGAGGATCGCCACCATCTCGGTCACGGCGAACTCGTCCCCGACGCACTTCCGGGTGCCTGCGCCGAAGGGGATGCTGGCGCACGACGGCGGTGTCGCTGCATCATGCAGCCATCTTTCCGGCCAGAAGGCATCGGGGGCAGGGAAGAGCGCGGGGTCATGGTGATTGGCGTAGGGGCTGATGTAGACCGTGCTGCCGGCGGGAATCGGATGCCCGCCCAAGGTGGTGTCCCGTGCGGTGAGGCGCGTGGTGATCCAGATGGGCGGGTACACGCGCAGGGACTCGGTGATGACGGCTCGCAGGTAGGGAAGGCGTTCCAGGTCCGGGGATGTGATCGGGCGGTGTCCGAGGAGGCCGCTTAGTTCCGCGTAGACCTTGCGGTCGATCTCCGGTTCGTTGCCCAGGACGCACAAGATGGAGGTCAGGGCCGATGCGGTGGTCTCGGTCGCCGCGGTGAGGAAGGTGATGGCCTCATCGTGCACCTGTTGGTCCGGCATCGGCTGGCCGGTGGTCTCGTCGCGGGCGTTCAGGAGCTTGGACAGGACGTCCTCGCCACGGGTGCCAGCCGAACGACAGTCGGCGATCAACTCATCGGTGAGCCGGTGCAGGGTTTCCGCGGCTCTGTCGAAGCGCCGGTTGCCCGGTGTGGGCAGTGTGTGCAACCAGGGCAGGGGCAGTGTGGCCCGTCGTCCCAGGGTGGTGATGAGGACCGGGAGGCAGCTCACGACATCGTCGAGGACCCGATCCGGCAGCCGGCCAGCGTACAGGCAACGCGCCATGACCACCGACGTCATGTGCCACACCTGCCGGGCGATGGGCACACGGGCGCCGTCCGCCCACTCCCGGGTGGCCTCAACCGCGGCGTCTCGCATGGTGGAGACGTAGAAAGGAAGGCGTGAGGGGTGGAACACGGGCTGGATCAGCCGGCGTTGCCTGAGGTGGAGCTGCCCTTCGGACAGGGCCAGGCCGTTTCCCTGGACGACACGCAGCGCGTCGTAGACCGGACCACCTTTGACGAAGTCGCGCCGTTGTGTCGTGAGGACGCGATGGATCAGTTCCGGGTGGTTGACCACGAAGCCCTTGCTCTGCCCGATGCGGATGGCGACGAGGTCACCGTACGCGCGCTGCGCGCGCAGAAACCGCAACGGTCGTCGGGTCAGGTGCCAGGCGTGTCCCGCGAAAGGCACCCTTCCTGGCGCGGACCCGAGGGAAAACGGCGTTCCCTCATCATTTCGTGTATGCGTCATGCGGCTCTCTCCTGCCCAGAGTGACCATGGCCGGTGGGCCTGCTGACACCGTTCTCAGGTCATTTGTTCGAGGGGTGCGGCCGTGCTGTGCCCGGAGCCCGGCGGCCTGCTGGAGGACAGCGGAGGAGGCGACGGCCGGGAAGGGCGGGGAAGCCGACAGGGCGGTTTGCGGCCGGCCTCCGCATGGCCGATCGGTCGGTGTCAGGCGGCGACGGCCCAGAACGCGCCGAGGTAGTGCCCCATCATCGCGACGGCGTCGACGGCCTCCTGGAGGTCCTCGCCCGCGGCCATGCCTTCCTTCATCACGGTGACGGCCGCGTCGAGTACACCGGTCGGCCTGGGTACGTACATGCTGAAGTAGTCGATGACTTCCCTGGGGAGCCCCGCCCGCCGCTCAAGCTGCGGCACGATCGCCACGCATGCCTCATGGGCCAGGACGAAGTCGACGTAGACGAGGAGCGCGAGGGAAGTTCGGCCACCGTGCAGGCACAGCCAGGAGATGTACCCGGCATAGGCGTACGCCTCGGGTGGCTGCTGGAGACCCGGGTGTCCCTCTGGTGGTGCCCCGATCGACTGGGACGCTAGGAGGCAGTTCGCCTTGTCGACGCGCACCCCGCGAACGACGTCGGCGAGGAAGTCCCCGGCCGTGGTGCGGGAGAAGCGGGACGCCGCGATGTACAGCGGGGTGGTGACGTTGTCGACAGTGGAGTTCTCCACTGTCAGGATCTTCACGAGTTGTTCGTCGGTCAGGGTTCCGGCGCGGCCGTGACCCACGAACGAGCTGTCCATGACGACGTGACGAATGGCGTCAACGATCCTGTCGGCGATGAGGCCGGGATTCCTCAGGTCCCCCTCCGCCACGATCAGTTCGCCACTTCCTCTTCCTTTAAACGCTTTTGTCATCTTTGCCTATCCTTCGTGTCCGTGGACGCGGGCCGCCTCGTCGATGGCCCCGGTGATGACCCGCGCGGCATGGTCCATGTCCGCTCGGGTGTGAAGGCTGTTGAGGGACAGCCGGTAGCGGGCCTGGTAACGCGGCACGATGGGGAACTCCACCAGGTGGAGCAGGACACCTTCGCGCTCGGCGATCCCTAGGGCCGTGCGTGCCACAGCGAGCGAATCCACCCGTAGGGGCACGATCGGTGAAGCCGAGCCCAGCACGGCGCAGCGACCGCTCGCGGACAATCCACTGCGCAACCGGTGGGCGTTGGCCAGCATCGCCTCCCGCTTCTGCTCCCCTTCGGCCGAAGTGGCGACGCGTACCGCGGCGAGAGCCGCCGCGATCTGGAGTGGTGAGGGCGCCGAGGAGAAGAGGTGGGTGCTGGCGAAGTACCGCAGGTACTGGGCGACGGTGGGTGAAGCGGTGGCGACATAGCCGCAGTTGCTGACGAACGCCTTGCTGAAGGAGCCCACAACCAGATCGAGCTGCCCCAGCATTCCCTGCGCGCCGGCCAACCCATGCCCCCGGGGGCCCAGCACTCCGGCGTCATGGGACTGGTCGACCAAGAGCGTCGCGGCGTACTCGCGGCAGATCCGTTGCAGTCCGCGGAGGTCCGGGGTGTCGGAGTCCATCGAGAACAGGCTCTCGGTGATGACGAGGACGCCGTTCGCCGAGTCGTGTGCCCGGATGTTCTTCAGCGTCGCGCGCACCGCGGCGTTGTCCAGGTGGGGGGTCCGCGTGATTCGGGATGTGGGGCTCGCGGCGGCTCCCTGGTGCAGGCAGGAGTGGGCCAGTTCGTCCACCACGATGTGGTCGTGCCGTCCGACCAGTGCCTGTACCGCGCCGAACCCGGCGGCCCAGCCGCTGGGAAAGAGCACCACGTGCCTCATGGCGGTCAGTCGGGCAGTCTCCTCGCACAGCTCTCCCGCCAAGGGGGTGTTTCCTCCCGCGGCCGGGGAGCCCGCGCTGTGCGGCCCATAGGTCTCCAGTGCCTCCGTGATGGCCTGGCGCAGCGCGGGGTGTCCGCTCAATCCGAGGTAGTCCTGGCTGAGCAGGTTGATGCCGGCGTACTCCCGCTGGTACTCGTCGCGCACCCGTGCGGGACGCGCGCCGGGGGCGGTGAGCATCTCCTGGTGATAGCCCCAGTGGCCTTGCTCGGCATGCGCACGGCGCCACTGCTCGAACGGTTCGAACCGGCTGAGGACATGGCGCCCGGTGAGCCTGGCGAAGTGGCCCAGTGATTGTTGATCGTCGCCTTTCCTCGGCATGGCGCACATTCCTTCAAGTCGCTGGTATCTCGGGTCAGAGCCGGGTGAAGACCAGGGAGGCGTTGTAGCCCCCGAAACCGAATGAGTTGCTGAGTACCGCTTCCAGTCGTTGGGAGCGGGCGCTGCCGATGACCAGGTCGATGTCGGTCGACGGATCCGGGACGACGAGGTTGGCCGTCGCCGGGACGAGCGCGTGCCGCAACGCCAGTACGGCACAGGCCGCCTCGATCGCGCCGGCCGCACCGAAGGTGTGCCCGATGACGCCCTTGGTGGAGCTCACCGCGACGTCCGTACCGAAGACCGCGGCGATGGCCGCGGCCTCCACCTCGTCGTTGCGGCGGGTGGAGGTGCCGTGGGCGTTGACATGACCGACCTCGCGCGCGGCGAGGTCCGCGTCGGCCAACGCTTCCACCATCGCGCGCCGGGCCCCGGTCCCTTGCGGGTCGGGCCGCACCGCGTGGTATCCGTCCGTGGTGGACGCGTATCCCGCGATGCGGGCCAGTCCGGGGGCCGCGCGGTCCCGCGCGTGGCTCTCGCTCTCCAGCACCAGCATCCCGGCCCCCTCGCCCAGCACGAATCCGTCCCGTTCCATGTCGAAGGGGCGCGAGGCGGTCACCGGGTCGTCTGTGCGACGGGAGAGGGCACGCAGCCGGTCGAAGGCGGCCGAGTACAGGGGGGTCAGCGGGGAGTCCGCCCCACCGGCCAAGGCCACGTCGAGCCGTCCCGAGCGGATCAGGTCGCGCGCCGTCCCGATCGCTGCGGTCCCGGAGGCGCACGCGGTGGCGATGGTGAGCGCCATGCCGCGCAACCCGAATTGGATGGCCACCTCGCCCGCGGCGGAGCTGACGAGGCCCGTCGTCATGGTCCGTACGGGGACCCCGCCCGGACCCGCGCGCAACAGCCATGACTGCCCGTCCTCCATGGCCCCCGTGCCACCGGCCACCGTGCCCAGCACCACCCCGAAACGAGCCGTGTCCGTCTGTTCCGGGCGCAACCGGGCATGTGCCAACGCTTCCCGTGCCGCGACGAGCGCCAACTGTGCGAACCGGCCCGTCGTCTCCGCACGCTGTGGTCCGAGCAGCTTCGCGGGCTCAAAGCCCGGCACGCGGCAGCCGAAGTCCACCGGGCATCCGACCAGCGCGGAATCACGCGCCGCCGTCGCCTCGGCCCCGACGACGCGCCGCCAGTTCTCGTCCACTCCGATCCCGGCGCCGCTGACCAGGCCCAGTCCGATGACGTGGACCTCCGACACGCTCATGGCATGCTCGCGGTCTTCTCAGTCACGAGTGCCACGACGTCGCCCACGGTTGTCGCGGCCACCGTCTCGTCGTCCGGGATGTCGACCGCGAAATCTTCCCGCAGCCGGTCGAACAACTCCACCTGCGTCAGGGAATCGAGCCCCAACTCCTCCAGCGTCGCGGCGTCGTCCACGCTCTGCGGACTCACGTGGAAGACTTGGACGAGGAGTTCACGCAGTCGTTCGCGGACATCGGGTTCCTTCATCGCGCATCCCTTCGCCGCGCTCGGCATGCGCCGCTCCGTGCAGGTGGAAGCCTTTTGCCCCGGTCAGGGAAGGACCTCTGAACCGGAAGACGCTCTCGTTCACCGAGCGGACCGCCCGGCCGGCGGAGCGGCGCCCCAGAAGGCACCAACGTTGCGCACGCCCTTGGTACAACATGAGGGCTGTCAACCGTGAGTTGATTGTGCACACGCTTCCCTCGGCGCACACAAGGAGCAATGGGCCCGCGCGTTGGCGCGAAGACCGCTTGCGTAGCGCGAAGCCGGAGATTATGGAGTACAACCGGCGCCCAGACCGCACAAACGCACCGCACCCTCCACACGAGCTTCACAGCGCCGTCCGTCACTCCTTCGCACCAGGTGAACGTGCCTTGTCATCGCGCGCCGGGCGGGGATAGTGGGGATCAGTGAGGGCCGAAGGCAGCCACGCGCCGCAAGTGACCACACCGATCCGGCGTGCCGCTAGCGGAGATCCACGAGCGCGGATGCGGGCCTGTCCCCTCGACGCACTCCAGCAGGCGGGTGGTGGCGCAGGTGAGAGAAGACTCCGAGCGGCTCGCTGAGCGGGGCCCCTCCCGCTGTCGGTCACGGCCCGATGAGGTCGCTCCGCACCAGGGAGGAGCCGCGTGATCCCCGCCCCGCGCCGCTTCGCGGCCCTCTGCCGTCGAGGCGCCGAAGAGGCGCAACGCCGGGGCCATCACGTCCTGGTCAGTTGGAGTGTTTCCCTGCGGGCTCCCTGGCGGTACCCGTTCGCTGCCCTGGTCCCCCAGGTTGAGGACCACAGCCGGGCCTTTGTGTGGACTTCTCGCTGGAGCGGGCGCTCACTGGTGGCGAGCGGATCAGCGGTCGACTTCCACGGCACCGGGAAGAGCCGTGTCCGCGACGTGAATCAGTCGTGGCTCCGGTGTCTCCGTTCCGTCGTCACGGACGGTCCGTCAGCATCAGCCTCCGGGCCGGTGCTGGTGGGAGGATTCTCCTTCCGTCCCGGGGGAGGACTCCCCGACGGACTGATGTGGGTGCCCGCCGTGCAGGTGGCCTGGGACGGATCGGACGGCCTCGTCCTCACCCTCAATCTCCTTGTGCGTCCGGCGGGCGGTTGGACGAAGCTGGCCGATCGCAGGGTCGACCACGCCCTGCGGCTGCTGAACGCACCCGCGCGGACCGGTTCCGCGGGCGCGCCGCCGACTTCCCCGACGATCCAGCACGCCCGCCCCACCCGGGAGCAGTGGCGACGACTCGTGGGGGAAGCGCTCAGGGAGATCGACGCCGGAACCTTCAGCAAAGTGGTGCTGGCCAGGCAGGTCCTCCTGCGGTCCGACGGCGGATTCTCCGCCGCGTCCGCGCTGGGCGCCCTGCTCGGTCGGCAGCCCGGCGGAGCGGTGTTCGGTGTCGGCCTCCTCCACCAGTGGTTCCTCGGTTCGAGCCCCGAGTGCCTGGTGCGGAAGAAGGGGGACGAGGTGTTCAGTCACGGGCTCGCGGGGTCCGCTCCCCGTGGCGTAGACGCGCTCCAGGACAAGGCACTGGCGGATTTCCTGCTGTCCGATCCGAAGAACAGACGGGAGCACGCGGTCGTGGCGGAGTTCGTCGAGCGCGAACTTCGCCGGGTCTGCACCGGAGTGGAAGTCGGCACGGACGAACCGGTGCTCAAGCTCGCCGATGTCCAGCACCTCCAGACGAAGGTGCGAGGCACGCTGCACAATGGCCACCGGGTCGACCTGCTGACCCTGGTCGACCGGCTGCACCCGACCCCGGCCGTCGCCGGCTTTCCCCGTGGCCCGGCCCTCGCCTGGCTCGACCGCCACGAGCCGTTCGACCGGAGCTGGTACGCGGGGACGGTCGGCTGGACAGCGGCCGACGGCTCCGGCGAGATGACGGTGGCCATCCGGTCCACGCTGCTCACCCAGCACACCGCCACCGTCTACGCCGGATGCGGGCTCGTCAGCGGCTCCGACGAGAAGGCCGAGTACCACGAGTCCAGCCTCAAGATGCGCCCCATGCTCACCGCGTTGGGCGATGTCCCATGACCTCCCGAACCCGACGCGCCGGCGATCCGCGGCCCGCGGTGATCACCCCGTCCAGCGCCTTGGCCACGGTGTTCATGGACGAGTTGTCCAGGTGCGCAGTCAACGAGGTGGTCATCGCGCCCGGGGCCCGCTCGGGGCCGCTGGCCCAAGCCGCCTTCACCCAGGCTGGTCTCCGCCATCACGTGCGCTTCGACGAGCGCTCCGCGGGCTTCCTCGCCCTCGGCCTGGCCAAGAGCGGCGGTCGGCCGGTACCGGTCGTCTGCACCTCGGGCACGGCCGCCGCCAATCTCCATCCGGCCGTGCTCGAAGCCCACCACTCCCGGTTGCCGCTCATCGTGCTGAGCGCCGACCGCCCTCCCGAACTGCGCGCCACGGGAGCCAACCAGAGCACCGACCAGATCAAGTTGTACGGCGACGCGGTCACCTTCTTCGCGGAAGTCGGCGCTCCGGAGTTGCGCGAGGACAGCAACGCGTACTGGAGGACACTGGTCTGTCGCGCGGTGGAGTCCACCGCCTCGGGGCCGGTGCACCTGAACATCGCGCTACGTGATCCGCTCGCCTTCACCCCCCCTTCCGCCCTCCCGGCGGAGCTGGCGGGACGACCGCACGGACGGCCGTGGACCCGGCCCGGTCCGAAAGCCGGCCGGGCGCGTCCCGTCGTGTTCGACACCGGGCGCCGGGGCATCGTGGTCGCGGGCGACCAAGTCCCGGATCCGGCCGCCGTCGTCGAACTGGCCGAGGCTGCCGGCTGGCCCTTGCTGGCCGAGCCGCACAGCAACGTCCGGTTCGGAGCCAACGCGATCTCCACCCATCTCGACCTGCTCACCCACCCGGCGACACGGCGAGGACTCAAGCCGGAAGCGGTGCTCACCGTGGGCAGACCCGGGCTGTCCCGCGAAATCCTCGCCCTCCTCGGTTCTGGCGCGACACACACCGTCGTGGACCCATGTCCGCAGTGGGCGGATCCCACACGTTCCGCGTCGCGCCGACTCCGCTCCCTCCCCCGTCCCAGCGGACGCGCGTCGCCCGACTGGCTGAAGGCGTGGCAGGGCGCGGACCGCATCGCTCGCGGCGCCCTCGACGATCTGCTCGACCGGTCCGGCCTCAGCGAACCACGCGTCGTCCGTGACGTCCTGCGCCACCTCCCCGACGGTTCCCGGTGCCTGATCGGATCCAGCATGCCGCTGAGGGACGCCGACCGGACCATGTCGCCCCGGACCGGATTGTCCATCATGGCCAACCGGGGTCTCAGCGGCATCGACGGCGCCGTCTCCACGGCGATCGGCATGGCATTGGCACGACGGGCGGACCCCGCCGGCCGCGCCTACGCGGTGCTCGGCGATCTCTCCTTCCTACACGATGTGACCGGACTGATGCTCGGCCCCCTCCAAACCCTCCCCGAACTGGTCATCGTCGTGATCAACAACAACGGAGGCGGCATCTTCTCCCTGGTCGACGCCACGAAAGAGGCCACCGGATTCGAGGCCCTCTTCGGTACGCCCCACGACGCTCGCATCTCCGACCTCGCCTCGGCCACCGCCTGGCCCCACGCGACCGCCCGCACCCCCGGGGAACTCACCAGTCTTCTGGCGACACCCGGCCCCCGCATCATCGAGGTACGGACGGACCGGGCGGCGAACGCCGACTTCCACCATCAGCTCCGCCGCCATGTCCACCAAGCCCTGGAAACCACCGACGAACCCGTAACCACCAGTCCGCCAGCCACGGTGACCACACATTCGGCCGCCGCCCCGGTGCACACGACCCCTGAGGGCAACTCATGACAGGCCGGCCACTCCACGCCCTCGTCCTGCCACCAAGGCAGCGGCTCCGACAGGCGCTGGCCCGCGCTTTGGACGGCACCGGCCCGGCGATCTGCCCGCTGTCCCCCACGCTCCCGGCCCTGTCACTCCGGACAGTACTCACGGACCTGCGTCCCACCACCGTGGAGACCCCGTTCGGAGCCCGCACCCACAGTCCGGGCGGCACCGTGGACCCAGGCGTGGCCGTCGTGATGGCCACCTCGGGATCCACCGGCCGGCCCAAACTGGTGGAACTCACGGCCGACGCCTTGCTGCGCTCGGCCAGCACGACCCTCGACCGGGTGGGGGCGCGGCCTCAGGACCGCTGGCTGTGCTGCCTGCCCACCGACCGGATCGCGGGACTCCAAGTACTGACCCGATCGCTCCTGGCGGGCACCGACCCGGTGATCCTGCCACGCTTCGACACCACGGCCGTCGCCGCCAGCGACGCCAACCTGCTCGCCGTGGTTCCCACCCAGTTGCTCCGCCTGCTGGACGCCGGGGTGAACGTGGCACGATTCCGCGCCGTCCTGGTCGGCGGCGCGGCACTACCGGGAAGGCTCCGTGCGAGGGCCCGGACCCATGGCGCACGAATCGTCACCACCTACGGCATGACCGAAACCTGCGGGGGATGCGTCTACGACGGCGAGCCACCGGTCGACGTCCGCGTACGGATCGGCGACGACGGGCTCGTCCAACTCTCCGGCCCCGTGCTCTTCCACCGGTATCACGGCGACCCCGAGCTCTCCGCGGCGGCATGGCGCGGCGACTGGTTCGTGACCCACGACCTCGGGGTGATGTCCGGAGGGCGGCTGCACGTACTGGGCCGGGTGGACGACATCATCAACACCGGCGGCCACAAAGTCGCAGCCGGTCACGTCGCCGACGTCCTCTCTGGTCACCCCTGTGTGGCGGAAGTCGTCGTCGTCGGCCGGCCGGACGCCGAGTGGGGTGAGCGCGTTACCGCCGTAGTGGTGCCACGGCGCACGCCTCCCACCCTCACCGAACTCCGGAGCTGGCTCCGGGACCGTCTACCCGCCTACGCCGCACCGCGCGAACTCGAACTGCGTCAGGCCCTACCCCGGCTCGCCTCGGGCAAACCCGACCGTGTCAGCCTGCGGACCTCGTCGGCCAGGCCACCCCGAAAGGAGCGACCATCGTGATATCAGAGCTCTTCGACCCACACCTCTGGCGAGAGGTCGAGGGCTTCGACCTCACCGACGTCACCTACCACCACGCGGTGGACCAGGGAACGGTGCGGATCGCCTTCCACCGACCGGAGGTACGCAACGCCTTCCGGCCTCACACCGTCGACGAACTCTGCCAGGCCCTCGACCACGCGCGGTTGTGGGAGGACATCGGCTGCGTCCTGCTGACCGGCAACGGCCCATCCGCCAAGGACGGCGGCTGGGCCTTCTGCTCCGGCGGCGACCAGCGCGTCCGGGGCAAGCACGGCTACGAGTACACCGGCGGGACTGTCACTCCGACCACCGGGGGGCGCCTGCACGTCCTGGAGGCGCAGCGGCTGATCCGCTTCATGGGAAAGGTGGTCATCTGCGTGGTGCCCGGATGGGCCGTCGGTGGAGGACATAGTCTGCACGTGGTGTCGGATCTGACCATCGCGTCACGCGAGCACGCGAGGTTCAAGCAGACCGACGCGGATGTGGCGAGCTTCGACGGCGCGTTCGGTTCGGCCTATCTCGCCCGCCAGGTCGGCCAGAAGACGGCGCGGGAGATCTTCTTCCTGGGCGAGACCTACACAGCCGAGGACGCGCACCGCATGGGCATGGTCAACGCCGTGGTGCCGCACGCCGAACTGGAACGCACGGCCCTGGACTGGGCGAGAAGGATCAACGGCAAGAGCCCGACGGCGCAGCGGATGCTGAAGTACGCCTTCAACCTCGTCGACGACGGTCTGATCGGCCAGCAGGTGTTCGCCGGTGAAGCGACTCGCCTCGCCTACGGCACCTCCGAGGCGACCGAGGGCCGCCGGGCCTTCTTGGAGAAGCGCGCCCCTGACTGGTCGCCCTTCCCGTGGCGTTCCTGACCGGCTCGCCCCGGACGGCCAGGTGATGTCGATGTGGGTCTACTCCATCCCGACGCGTACGCGCTTCCGCGGCCTCATCCGCAGGGAGGGGATCCTCTTCCGGGGCGAGGCGGGTTGGGGCGAGTTCTCTCCGTTCCCCCAGTACGGCCCGTTCGATTCCGCCCGCTGGCTGGCCGCGGCTGAGGAGTCCGCCCATCGCGGATGGCCTTCCCCCCTCCGGAACACTGTTCCGGTGAACGCGACGATCCCCGCGGTCGACCCGGCGACCGCCTATGCGATGACCGCGGCGTCCGGCTGCCGCACGGCCAAGGTCAAGGTCGCCGAGCGGGTGCAGCACGAAGCCGCCGACATCGCGAGGGTGAGGGCGGTACGGGCGGCACTGGGCACCCACGGCCTGCTGAGGGTCGACGCCAACGGAGCCTGGGACGTCGACACCGCCCTGCGTATGATCAAGGCGCTGAATCAGTTCGATCTCCAGTACGTCGAGCAGCCGTGCGCCACGCTGGCGGAACTGGCGGCGGTGCGTCGACGGACCGATGTGCCGATCGCCGCCGACGAATCCGTCCGACGCGCGGAGGACCCCCTGCGCGTGCGCTTGGCGGACGCGGCCGACATCGTGGTGCTGAAGGTGCAGCCCCTGGGCGGTGTGCGAGCCGCTCTGAGGGTGGCGGATGCGTGCGGCCTGCCTGTGGTCGTCTCCTCCGCGCTGGAGACGTCGATCGGCCTGAGCGCCGGCCTGGCACTCGCCGCGGCACTGCCCGAGCTGCCCTACGCCTGTGGGCTGGCCACCCTGTCCCTGCTGGAAGGCGACGTCGTCGCCGACTCGCTGGTCCCCGTCGACGGCGAGATCCGGCTGCGCCGCCCCGTACCTGACGAGGACCTTCTGCGACGCTCACGCCCCCTTGACCCTGCTGTCACCGCTGCCTGGTATCGCCGTATGACCGAAGCCCGGCCCCGTTGAGCCTCCGGTGCTCGCGCCGGCGCGACGGGCCGGGCGGCTCACCTCCCGGGAGGGAACCCATGAGTGTCCAGCTTCCACCGAAGATCGCCCTTGAGGAGGCGTACGCGCACCCGGAGGACGTCGCGAGGATCCTCTCCAGCGAGTCGGACCTGCGGAGATCGGCGGAAGGTGGCGGCGTCACGCCGCGCTACTACCGGCCCGTGTACGAGAGGCTGTGCGAGTTCGACGAGGTCAGGCTGGGCGCGATGGACGCGGCGGGTATCCAGCGCCAGGTCCTTTCGCTGACGGCACCCGGAGTACAGATCATCACCAACCCCTTTGAGGCGACCGTGGAGGCCCGCCGGCAGAACGACTTCCTGGCCGCGCGGGTGGCCCATCGTCCCGACCGGTACTCGGCGTTCGCCGCGGTGGCCTTGCAGGAGCCCGACAACGCGGTGAGGGAGTTGCGCCGTGCCGTCACCGAACTCGGCTTCGTGGGCGTGCTGGTCAACGGTTACACCAACGACGGCGATCTCGACCACGGCCGATACCTGGACAGCCCGGCGTACTACCCCTTCTGGGATGAATTGTGCGCACTCGACGTCCCTCTCTACCTCCACCCGCGCCCTCTGCTCCCCAGCGGGTTCGCCGCCCATCAGGACCGCCCGGAGCTCAAGGGCGCCACCTGGGGCTTCGGCATCGAGACCGCGACGCACACGGTCCGTCTCCTGCTCGGCGGCCACTTCGACCGCTTCCCGTCGGCGAAGCTGATTCTCGGGCACATGGGAGAGGGGCTTCCCGCGCTTCTCTGGCGCACCCAGAAGATGTTCGACCTCAACCCGTTCGACAAGAAGATCGAGAAGAGTCTGCCGGAGTACTTCGCCGACAACATCTGGATCACCACCAGCGGTAGCTTCTCCGATCACGCCCTGACCAGCGCGATTCTCTCCGTGGGCGCGGATCGCATCATGTTCGCCGTCGACTATCCCTACGCGCGGAACGGGCCCGCGGCCGAATGGATCGAGCGGGCACCCATCAGCGAATCGGACCGCCGCAAGATCGTCAGCGGAAACGCCCGAAGCCTCTTCCGGCTGGAGGAACCGGCCTGACCGCCGGAAGGTTCACGTACATCCGTTGGACGCCCTCCTGTCCCGTCCATACCGGCACCCGCGGGAGACCGGCGCCGACGACGATGGGGCCGGCTGCACGCGCCTGGGCGTTCCCGATCACGTGGGCCCCGGTCCAGTCGTCTTCTCCTCGCCCCACCACACCGCAAGGACACACTGACCGTGCATCAGTAGCTGGTGTTACTCAAAATGCCTTACACAAGGCCGTGTTCGGGCAGATCAGGGCCGGCGAGGGTGGCCCTCTGGTCATGATGTGAGGGCGAGGGTCGTGCATGTGGGCAACGGCCTGGACGGCGTGGTGGAGGCCGTCACCGTGCTGGAGGTAGGCACCGTCGCCCAGTACGGTCAACGCCCTGGCAGTACTCGGCCAGGCCGGAGGCCCGCCAGGCGTGCGTGTCCGCGATGACGCCCGGCCACCGGCCGGGCCGCCACCATCACCAATCGGGTAGTCAACGTCCGCTACACCGTCTTCGAGCAGTGCCAGCACCGCATGGGCTGCGCACGCTGCGACTTCTCCACCCCCAGGGACTCCACGAGAGCCCAACTCCTGGACGCCAACGACAACTTGCAGAGGCTGGCGTCTCGATCCCACTCACCGAGGATGAACAAGCAGCCGTCACCGACGGTAACGCGCGCTCAACCGCCTCCTCGACGGACTCACCGACACCTCCACGCACTCCGGGCCAACGCCCCGACAACTCGACGTCCGCCAGAGCAAAGCACAGCAAGCTTGACCATTCTGGTCCCACAGAATGATCCGGTTGGCGTGCCCTCGACCGTGCCCGAACTCACCATTCCCTGAAGGTCGGAAGCGGTCTTCCTCAGGCGCGACCAGCACGTGATCGTCTGGCTGGGGATGGTGTCTTCCTTCTGCCGTCGGATCAACCTGGATGACCCGAGTGGGTCACCCGTCGTCTCGCTGACGATTCCAGAGGTAGACCGTGCCCTCGGCCCTCAACGGTAGATGGGCGGGGCCCTTGACGTGGGCCGGGACGATGCTCTCCTCGTGTTCGCACTGGTTGTCCGCATGGGCGCGGGGATTGAGGCAGGTGTTACGCCGATAGGGACGTACGGGCCAACGGCGGGACCACCGGGGGGAATCGCCGCTGGCGGCCGTCTGACCACCTTGCCCGGGCGCCTCGGGGCGCGGCCGGTAGGCGGCGTGGACGTCAACCACGCGTACACCGGAAGGACCGTTGATACCGTCGCGCCGGTCCCGTTTGCGGCCAGCACGGTCGCGGACTAGGGCGTCCACCTTGATGAGCGGGGCTCTGGTCCTCGCGGTCTGCTGAATCAACTGCCAGGCGGTGTAGACGGTCCGGGACAACTCATCGGTGGTCCGCTGCTGGAGGCCATGGAGCGTCTGTCCGTACGCCAAGGTCGTTTCCCCGTCCCATGTCAAGGGGACGGGCCGGGGAGCGCGCTGAAGATCGGCGGCCGTCACATGCCTGCCGTTGGGTAGCGTGGCGATCACCGTGTCCGGCAGCAGGGCGTCGAAAGCGCTGCCAGCCGCCGTGTAGAAGGTGATCCACACGCCTCTGAGGTTTCCGGTGATCGGCTCACGCCGACCGCAGGTGCTCTGTTTGGACCAGTGCACGGCGTCGACCTCGTCAGGCGCCCAAGGTCCCCAGCTCACCGCGACGACGGGCATGGTGAGGATCATGTCGGAGCTGGCGCGGACGGTGAAACCCTCCAGCACGTCGGCGATGTTCTGCACGTAGCCGCCGATGGGCTCGGCGAAGACCATGAATCCGTAGGGCGAGGGCAGCCGAGCCTCCCTCACTGGCTCCATAGGCGAGGTGGAGGCCGCCGCTAGCGTGAGTGAGGTCATGTCGGCAGTCGCGTAGTACAGGCGGGCCTCCCGCAGGCGGCTCTCCTCCGCACACGCCAACAACCGAGCAGCGGCCATGGAGGGCGAGGCGTGCGCGTCGGACACGACGGGGAACACCGCGGTGTGCCCGGCGTCGATGGCACGGCTGAGCGCGTGGACCGAGCCCTCGCTGTTGATGTCTTCGAGCATGCGGGCGCGCCACTCAGGCAGTTCCTGCGGTTCCGGGGCCTTCCAGGAAGCAGACGCGCGGCCGGTGGGGGCGGTCACTTACACGCTCTCCCGGTGTGTGGAGGGGCGGATTCGCGATGAGTGGGGACAGAGGCCGTCTTCTGGGCCGATCAAGGAACGCACCGTCACGCGGACGGATGTCAGGGGTTTCGGCATCCGTCCGGGCGGGGACAGGCATGTTCTACCGAGACGACCGGACACCACCCCGCGCGGGATCGACCACTTCGTCAGGAGAATCGGACGGTTCACTTCGGTCGAAACGGCCACGATCGCGAGTTTGCCGAGGCTTCGTGAAAGACGCGGCCATCGAGGTGCAGAAATCACCGGAACAGGTGAAGAACGCGAGGGATGTTGACGCCGATAGCTTCGTTCCTTTCAGGAGCGTTCTTCTTGGATACCCGAAGAACACAGGATGTGGCCGGGTTTCCACGGACGGATCCGTCCGAGCGCGCCAGAGTGACTGGACGACGTTCAGTGGCCGTTGGCGCGGGACGGGCTTCGCCCTCGGCGATGGAGAGAAAGCCTCTTGGTGCCGGTCATGGTCGCCGGGGCGAGTTCACCGAGGTGCGGGACCACCGGGTTCCCGCCGCGCGACGGCGGTGAGGACCTGACGGTAGGCAGGGAGATTCGCGGGGATCAGGTCGGTGTAGCGGGCGCTGGAGGCGCTCCAGTGGGGGAATCCGCCCATGGCATCGCGCATGGCGGCGATGAGTCGCAAACGCGCGGAATAGGAGGCCAGCGGAAGGTTGGTGATTTGGCTTTCGATGCGGATGAAGCGTCGGCACCAGAGCTTCACCATGATTCGTGCCCTGTCGATGGCCTCCTGGCGGGTAAGTCCGCTCTCGTGCTGGATGATCAGGATCACGTTGTGCACGTCACCGCGTGACTCCTCCTTGGCGAGGGAGTGGATGTCGTTCACGGTGTCGATGACGTCCGCGCACAGGGTGAGCAGTCGCCTCACCGCTGGTGCGCGGCGGTCTTCCGGCGTGGTCTCGAATCCGTAAGCGGCCTCGACGAGATCGAGCATGCCGTAGACGAGTCCAGATCTGCGGCGCAGGATCAGGTAATCCGACAGGCTAGGCGTCGTGTGGCAGCGCCGGTTGACGCTCTCCTGCTCGAAGGCTTCGAAGAACCAGCGCCAGTGGGTTGCCGCGCGCCGCTGCCATGCGGGCGATCTGCCGTTGGCCTGGCGCTGCCACAGGTCACGGAACGCCTGTCCCAGCGGGCTTGTGGCTGTGTTGAGCTCGGGTGTGTCGAGGATACCGGCGAGTTCGTCGCGCGCGGCGCGCGCGGCGGGGGGTCGATCGTGGAGCGGTCCGTCGAACTGGTCGTCGAGGACGGCTGCGAACGAGAGGGCGTCGACGCCAAGGTCCAGGTCCGGACCGGTGGCGGCGGGGAGCCATCGGGCCATGAGGTCAGCGATGTCCCAGGAGACATAGCGGGTTTCATCGGCTGCGTCGTCGACCAGGCCGTGGCGGCGAGCCCAGCTCAGGTTGCGCTGCCGTGCGGCGTCCCGATCCGGGCTGACGCGGGCAGGGAACGGGGTGGTGATCCGTGTGGGCGTCTCGTGCGGTGTGCTCATGTGGCCGTTCCGTCCCGTCGGGCGGCGACGCGCAGCCGTAGTCCTTGGGGGTTGAGCACGATGCCGAGTGTGGGACGGACACGCCTGCCGGAGACAGCGGTCATGCGCCATCGAGCGGCGATCGCCGCCAGGGCCAGGGTGGCCTGCGTGACGGCGAAGTGGTCGCCGAGGCACTTGCGGGCTCCACCTCCGAAGGGGACGAAGCCCGCCCGCAGGACGGGCGTCAGCGTGGGGTCGGCCCAACGTTGCGGGTCGAAGCGCTCAGGCTGGGGGTAGAGGTCGGGTCGATGATGGATGACGTAGGGGCTGAGGAGGATCGTCGTGCGGGCGGGAACGGCGTGACCGCCCAACCGGGTGTCGGTGGTGGTGATCCGGGTGAGGAGCCATCCGGGCGGGTACAGGCGCAACGTTTCGGTGATAACACGCTCGGTCTGTGTCAGATGTGGCGGCCCAGCGGGGTCGGCCGTGACGAGGCGGTCGACCTCCTCGTGGAGACGGGCTTCGGCCGCAGGGTGGGTAGAGAGCAGATGGAGCGCCCAGGCGACGGTGGCCGCGGTGGTTTCGGTGGCGCCGAAGAAGAAGGACATCACCTGACCGTTGATTTCGTCGTCGGTCAGCCCCTCTTCGGCGTCATCGCGCGTGGAGAGGAGCTTGGACAGCAGGTCGCCGCTGTCGGGCGTGTCAGCGTTGTAGGCGGTGATCACGGCGGCGGCGGTACTCCTGAGCCGGGCGCGGGCCTGTTCGTATCGGCGGTTGGCACGGGTCGGGACGCGATCGAAGAGGTGGGGTGTCAACATGCGCCGGTAGACGGTGCGCATGATGACAGTGAGATCTTCGAGCGTGTTCTGGACCGCCGGATCAGTCAGCGCGCCTCCGAACATGGTCACCACCGCGGTCCGTGCGGTGATCCGCTGCATCTCGTCGAGGACGTCGATGACTTGGCCGTCCTTCCAGGAACTGACGACCGTGTCGATCTGTTCTCGCATGTCATGCGTGTAGGCGGGGAAGCGGTCCGCGTGAAAGGCGGGTTGGAGAAGACGGCGCAGCCTGCGGTGCTGGGCGTGCGGGCAGGTGACGATGTCCTCCCCGAACGTCTCCCGCAGCCGCACGAACAGCGGGCCGCCCTTGTCGAAAGCGCGGTCGTCCAGGAGGACTTGGCGGGTCAGCGCCGGGTCGCAGACGAGGAGCGCGGTGACGGGGCCGAACCTCATCCGTACCAGGTCACCGGCTTCGGGTAGGGAGGCCAGAAAGGGCAGAGGGGCGCGAAGAAGGCGCGGGGCGTGTCCCAGGATGGGCAGCGATCCCGGGGCGCTGACGATGCGGGCGGCGCTGGTCAATGCAACTCCTCTGAAAGAGGGACGGAACGGGTGCGGCGCCGGGGCGCGTGTTCACCGCGCGAGTGCGCTGACGAGGAGATCGTGCCGGATGCGGGACGTCCTGCTACTCCGCCACGGGTCGCGGTCGACGTCGCTGGAACTGGACGGTGTTACTTGTTGTCGATGGTGCTACTTCGCCGTTCGTGCGATGCGCAGGGACAGTCCGCTGGGTCGTAGGGAGATGGCCGCCGCAGCGCGTGGTGGGGGGCCGGGACGAGGATGGAGTCGCCAGCGGCTGACCAAGGTGGCGAGGGTGAGGATGGATTGCATCGTGGCGAAGGTGTCGCCCATGCACTTTCGGGCCCCTCCTCCGAAGGGAAGATAGGCGTGGCGGGCAGGGGGGGTCCGGTCGCTGCGCCAGCGGTCGGGGTCGAAGCGGTGGGGGCGGGGGTAGAGGTCGGAGCGACGGTGGATGAGGTAGGGGCTGATGAGCAGGGTGGTTCCTGCGGAGACGGGGTGGCGTCCGATACGGGTATCGCGAGCGGTGATCCGAGTGAGGATCCAGCCGGGGGGGTAGAGCCGGAGGGTTTCGGTGACCACGCGTGCGGTCAACTCCAACCGGGGTATGTCCTCGTGGGTCGCCGGGCCCGCTCCCAGGACCTCGTTCGCCTCAGTACGCAGGCGTCGCTGGAGGTCGAAGTCGTGGGCGACGGAGTGCAGGGCCCAGGCCAGGACGTTGGCGGTGGTGTCGACGCCCCCGGTGAGGACGGTGACCACTTGGTCGACTAGTTCCGTACTGTGGCCGGCGGTCGGGTCGTCCGGGTAGTGGGCGAGGATGATGGACAGCAGGTCGCCTCGGTCGGTGGGGTCCGCGCGGCGTTCGGCGATCAGGGTCTCGGTGGTGTGGCGCAGGCGGTTGCGGGCGTGTTCGTAGCGCTGGTTGTCACGGGTCGGGAGTCGGTTGAACGCCGAAGGAAGGAAGATCCGCTTGTAGGTGCCAGCGAACCAGGTGGTGATGTCATCGCTGATCTGGTTCAGGTCCGTGGGAGCCATGGCGGAGAACATCGTCGCGCAGGTGACCTTGGTGCTGATCTCCTGCATGGCAGCCAGGACGTCGATGTCCTCGCCGTCGTGCCAGGTGTCGAGCGTCTCCTCGATGTGGCTCACCATCGTGGCGGCGTAGCGCGGCATACGGGTGGGGTGGAAGGCGGGTTGGGCGAGTCGGCGTTGCCGGCGGTGGTCACGGTGGGGGCAGGTGGCCACGCCGTTGCCGACGGTGTCCCTGATCCTGTCGTAGAAGGGGCCTCCCTTGTCGAAGAGGGCGTCGTCGACCAGGACGTCGTGGACCAGGTCCGGGGCGCAGACCACGACGGCGGGGACCGGTCCCAGCCGGACCCTCACGAGGTCACCGTGGTGGGGCAGGCCGGTGAGGAACTTCAGGGGATCCCGCAGGAAGGGGAGGCCGTGGCCGATCACCGGGAGGGCGTGAGGGGCCCTCGGAACCGGGCTCGTGGTTGCTGCTGCGGTGCGGCGGAGGGGCGGCATGGGGTCGCTCCAAGGGGAGAGGTACCGGCCGGCGGACCTGCCCGGACCAGTGCAGTCCCGGACGAGGGGATCGTGTACTGCGGTGGTGCGTTGGGGTGGGCTCGAGGGCACCGCTGCCGGTGCGCGGGTGCCTCGGCGAGAGCGTTAGGGGGACGGTGTGGTGGGGGTGTCTCGGGTGCGCCACCACCAGGCGATCGAGGGGATGCCGGGAATGGGGTCGGGGGAGGCGTCGGACGGGCTGCTCGACCAGGTGTGGGAGATGCGGACGCTGTGGGGCGATGCTCCGTCGGGGGTCCGGTAGCGCTCGGCGCCCAGCCCCCAGTCGAGTGTGCCGCGTATGTAGTGGCCGAGATCGGTGAGGTATCGGGTGAGTTCGGGGCCTGCGGAGGCCAGGGCCAGGTCGCGCAGTTCGAGGAAGAGGCTCATGAGCCGATCACGCATGCGAACCAGGTGGATCATCGCCTCGCGGTCGGAGCAGGCCCGGTCGTGGGCGATGACGCTGACGAAGTTCACGGCGACGGTGCCGTCGTGTTGTCGGTGCCACAGGTCCTTGCCCCAGGAATAGAGGTCCTGGTCCATTCCCACGATCGTCCCAGCGATCTCCGCGATTGCCCTTGTCCGGTAGGAGTCGAACTCATGGCAGGGAATGTCGTCGGACCCGTTGAGGATTTCGATCCAGGACGAGCTGGCGACGGCACCCACCGTGCCCATCCTCAGGGTGGTGTAGTCGTTCAGGTCGGGAGGGCTCCCGCCCTCGGTCTGGTGCGCGATCTCCCAGCAGACGCAGGAGAGCCAGATCCGTTGTGCTTCGATCATCCTCCTCATCTGCACGGGGCTGGCCAGACGATGGGTACGTCCCGCCAGGTCGCGCAGCGGCGCGGTGAAGGGGTCGTGAGGATCCAGGAGGTTGGCGTCGGGCGCCTCGAAGGTTCGCATCACCTTGACCGCCGTCTTCGCGAAGCGGGCCAGGGCTGCGCCCGCCGATGGCCTCGGCAGCGAGTCGTACAGATCGTCGAACAAGAGGGAGAGATGCGCCCAGTCGGAGAAGATCTGCATCCGTTCCAAATCTCCACCGGGTGTCAGGCGGGCGACGAACTCAGCGCCGTTGATGGCCCGTACGCGTGCCTCGACGGTTGCGTCGGAGCAGAATCCGTAGCGGTCGAGCCATCGCATCGTGCCGCGTCGCAGTTCGGCGTGGTTCGGGTGGATGGCGGAGGGAATGGGACAGTAGAGCGGGGGGATGTCCAGCGTGATGGACTGATCGGTACCCATGCGTTTCCTTCCAACCGTGGCGGAACGGGAGCCTGCTCGGCTGCTTCGGACCGTCCGGCGCAGGTGGACTGCTCAGGAGAGGGTCCGCGCCGCGTTGGACGGTTCTCAGGCGGTGCGCCGGGTCGCGGACTCGGTCAGATCTCGCAGATGGGCGATGGCGGCCGGATGGATGAGCTCGGTGTTCCTCAACAGTTCGAGGACTTCGCGCCGGCGCCCTTCGATCATCTCCTCGACGTGCCGACGGGCCCCGGTGATCGTGAGGATGTGGCGGATGCGTTCGGCGTCGGCCTCGGTGAGGCCCGGTTCTCCCAGGAGGCGGTGCAGGACCGCGGCGTGCCGGGGGACAGCTTCCTGCAGAGCGATGGCGACCAGGACGGTGTGCTTGCCCTCCCGCAAGTCGTCAAGGCGGGACTTCCCGGTAACCCGCGGATCACCGAACACCCCCAGCAGGTCGTCACGGAGCTGGTAGGCCTCCCCCAACGGTAGCGCCAGTCTCGATAGTTCGGTGAGCAGTCCGGGGGAGGCACCCGTCAGCACGGCGCCGAGATGCAGGGGACGTTCGATGGTGTACGTGGCGGTTTTGAGTCGCACGATGGACAGGGCTCGATGCACGTCGTCGGTGGGGCGTCCGCTGGAGGCGAGGTCCAGGAGTTGTCCGTGGATCACCTCGGCGCGCATCGTGTCCCACACGGTCAGGACTTGCTGGAACTGAGCGTTCGTGAGGTCGGCGGTGTGCAGGATCTCGTCCGCCCACACCTGGGCGAGGTCGCCGACGAGGATGGCGTGTCCCTCCCCCAGTCGACGGGCCGCGTCGGCGGGGCTTCCGGGACGAGCGTGTGCTGTCAACTGACGGTGGACGGTGGGGCGTTGGCGGCGGGTGTCGGAGTTGTCCATGATGTCGTCGTGAATCAGCGCGCTGGCGTGGAAGAGTTCCAGTGCCGCGGCGGTGTCGATCACCGCCTGCGGGACGGGACCGAGAGCGCCCGCGCAGTGCCGTCCCAGCACGCACAACAGAGGACGCAGCCGTTTGCCTCCCGCGGCGACGAACTCCTTCAGCACACTGGCGGCGATTTCGGGGGGATGCCGCTGGTCGAGGAAGCCGGTGAGTTTGGCCTCGATCCGGACGCGCAGGGCGGAGAGGTCGAGGGGAACCGGTGCGGTGGACGTGTGGGCCATGGCGGACTCGCTTCCGGCGGGGAAGAAGAGGTGCCGCCCGTGCGCACCGGCCGATGGGTGGGCACCAGGCGCGGGGCGGCTCGGGCGCAGGTAGCCGGCGGATCAGGTCACGGTGTCCGGTGCTCGGGATGTGGCGTCCTCGGTGAGGGCGAGGGCCTGTTCCAGCAGGGTCTCGACGATCCTCGCTTCGGGGACGGTGGTGATGACGTCTCCCTTGGCGAAGATCTGGCCTTTGCCATTGCCGCAGGAAACACCGAGGTCGGCGTCGCGTGCTTCGCCGGGGCCGTTGACGACGCAGCCCATGACCGCGACCCGCAGAGGGTGGGGGAAACCGTCGAACGCGGCCTCCACCTTCGCCGCCAACCGGTGGATGTCGACCTGCAAGCGTCCACAGCCGGGGCAGGAGACGATCTCCAGCTTGCGCGGCCTCAGACCGAGCGACTGGAGGATGTGGCATCCGGCCTTCACCTGCTCGGCCGGAGGCGCGGAGGTCGACACGCGGATGGTGTCTCCGATGCCCTCGGAGAGCAGGATCGCGAAAGCGGTCGCGGACTTGATGGCACCTTGGAGTGGGGTGCCGGCCTCGGTGACACCCAGATGCAGCGGGTAGTCGCGGGCGTTCGCGAGTCGACGGTAGGCGTCGATCACGACGAGCGGGTCGTGATGCTTGACCGCGATCTTCAGGTCCGTGAAGCCGTGCTCCTCGAACAGGGAGGCTTCCCACAGGGCGGAGTCCACCAGAGCCCCGGCGGTGACGCCCTCGTGCTTGGCGATCATGCGGGGGTCCAGGGAGCCGGCGTTCACTCCGATCCTGAGCGGCACCCTGGCGGCCGAGGCGGCCTGGGTGATCGAACCTATCTGGTCGTCGAACTTCTTGATGTTCCCCGGGTTGACCCGTACTCCCGCACAGCCCGCGTCGATGGCCGCGTACACATAGCGGGGCTGGAAGTGGATATCGGCGATCACCGGGATCGGCGACTTCGCCACGATCGCCGGGAGCGCGTCCGCGGCCTCCTGGTTGGGACACGCGACACGGATGATGTCGCAGCCCGCCGCGACCGTCGACGCGATCTGCTGCAACGTGGCGTCCACGTCCTCGGTACGGGTCGTGGTCATCGTCTGCACACTGATGGGCGCGCCGCCCCCTACCGGAACGGCACCGACCATCAGTCGACGGGTGGCGCGGCGGGGAAGCGTGAAGGCGCCTGTTGTCGCCGGGGGGGCGTCGGGGGGATCGTGGGGGGAGGGTTGTTGGTGTCCGGCGATGCCGAGGCCAACGGCTGTCATGACCGGCTCCTCGTCGTAGTGGTGGTGATGCCTGGTACGGATGCGACGGGTCGGGGGGTTCTTCCCGTGCGCGCGATCGCCGACGCCGGCTTCGACGCGGCTGTGGACAGGGCACGGCGGTCGCGTGCACGCCCCTGGTCGCCGACGTCTCGCCGAGCGCAGGACCCCTGCGTTCCACGCCGTCGAAGAACGGATCCCTGGTATGGGGGTGCATGGCCACGTCGAAGGCGTTGCTGGGCCAGGTGCCGGGCTGTCCCGCAGACGCGGCGCAGAAATGCCCCTGCCATGCGTTCGTCCGCAGCCCTCGGGGCGGGTACGCCGCCAGGGGGAGAATGCCCGCAGAAGTCATTCCTCTTGCCCTTCCCCTGAAGTCTCTCGGCGCGTCGTCGTCTGGCAGGGCGCTCTGGGGCGCGACGGAAACCGTCGCACGTCTGCGGCAAGAGGCCGCGGGAGTGGGGAGCTGTCCTCCGGCTCGGCCGAGGGAGCCCCTTGGAACCGACGGCCGTATTGGGGAATCATCGAGCATGAGGCAACCTCCTCATCCCATACGCCATGTTCACCGTAGGACGTCGCCTGGACGGTATCCAGATCCCGTTCCGCTCTCTGGAACGGACCCCGGGGAAACCGGCCTGTGACCGCCTCCGTCCGTGCGGCGAGATCCCCAAGCCAGCCCTCCGGCCGAGCCGCAGCGGAGATCGGCCGTTAAGCCGTTACGCGAGGCCCGCGGTCGACGGAGATGTGTGGCCTCCGACAGCTTCCGCTCGACCAGTGCCCGGGCGCCGTGCGAGCCGGGGCGAGCGCGACGGGCATCCCTGCGTGACATCAGCCCGGCAAGCCCACCCTCACCCCGCACTCATGGCGTGAACATCGCACATATTGGCTGAAATTCACGCATCCGCCGAATGGCGAACCGAGGAAGAGGGAAACACAGGTCATAGAAGTCTGGCCCTCATGACACCGAGCGCTCCAGACACATCCGTAACCGAGCACCGGCTACGGCTCGTCGGATGCCTCTCCCCCAGACGGTGGAACGAGGGACACCAGCTCGCTGTGCGAGAAGCAAGGCGAGGCGTTCAAGAACCGGGCGCATGCTCTAGCGCGACGGAGACAGCCACGTCGAGCCACGCTCGCGCACCGGCACGATCCGCACCTGTCAGACGCCGCGGCCCAGCGGCCGACTCGCGCCTTCCACGCTCGTCGGTCTGGAGGAAACTCCGTTCCGAACCTGCGAACGCTCCGAGGAAGGAAACCCCATGACCTCAATCCCCGCAGAAGAGTCTCCGTCACCGAAGCCCGCCGCGGAGTCCCGCCTCGCCATCCGCATGGTGAACATCCTCCGAGCGGTCCAGGCGGGCGGCGGCGTGTCGTCGCTCGCGGACATCGTCGAATTCACTGGTCTGGCCAAGAGCACGGTGCACCGGCTGCTCAACAATCTCCAGCACGTTCAGTTGTTGGAGAGGGACGGTGAACAGTACCGGCTCGGGGTAGCCCTGTATCAGCTCGCCGCGCGCCTCGACGACGAGCGATATCAACTACTACGACACCTGCTCAAGCCGCTGCTCCTGCGGCTGCACGAGGAGACCCGCCAGCTCGTCGGTCTCGCTGTGACCAGCGGGACACGAACGCGGTTCCTGGAACTCATGTACAGCCAGCAGTACAGCCATCTGGCTCGCCGGTTCGAGCGGCCCGCCCCTCTCCACGCGACCACTCCGGGGAAGGCTCTTCTCGCGTATGCCCCCCGTCGAGAGGGCCAACTCTTCCCAAGCGCCAATCGTGCCTCCAGCAGTTCCACCTTGCCCCAGGGGCTACTGACGCTCTCCGCCGTGATCACGGGGATTCGGGAGCGAGGCTACGTTTTGGAGCGGGACGAGCACCTGGGCATCGCGACCGCAGCCGCCCCCGTCGGGAGACCGGGCGCCTGGCCTCTGTCCGTGCTGAGTATCAGCGCCCATGTCGACGCCGACTGGGTTCAGAGGATCGCCGTACTGCGGGGAGGCGTACACCAGGCCAGGGAGATCCTCCTCCGCTCGCCACACCGCCCGGATCCGCCCTCTCCGAGATGTGTCACAGGAGCGGCGGCCGACGCCACCACCGCGAAACGCGATCCACGGCGGACGTTCGGCTGAGGTGGTCGGAAGGACCCTAGCCTGGCAGTACAACCGCTCGCAGGTGGTTGGCCCTCATAAGACGCCGCAAACCGCTCAGCTTGCCGTGTGTGAACTGATGGCCCCTGCCCGATGCCACCTACACGAACGGTCCGGACGTGACGTCACTCCGCCCGGCACACTGGGCGCCTGACCTCGGTCGCCCCGACGGCACGCGCCGCCGACCATCACGTTCCGCGCCACCCGTACCGGCGGACACCCGCACCACGCCTCGGTGCTCGGAGCCTTCCTCTTCCGCGTGGCGCAGCGCACTCGACACCAGGCCCAACCCGCGCGAACAGGGTGAGTATCCGTACGGGCCTTTGCGTCAGGGCGTATCCGCGTCTGATGCTGGAGCGACTCCCACCCCGGCCACCGCTAGCGCCGAGACGCAGGCGACAGAGGAGTTGCCCATGAGCGAGCCCTCGACACCGGATGGTTCCCTTCCGTTCCCCGCCGAAATCCTCTATCCGCGAACCTGGACAAAGGTTCCATCCGACGGACTGGCCGAGCGGCTGGAGAGCAGCGCATTCGCGTGGCTGGAACACCGTGGTCTCCTATACCAGCCCGAGAACCGACGCAACATCGCCGCCTGCCACCTGGGCGATGCCGTGGCCCGCAGCAACCCCACGGCCAGATCCACGACCAGGCTGGAGTTCCACGCGAAGTTCCTCGGCATGTGGTTTCTGTATGAGGACAGCATCGAGGGCATCGGAACGCAGGGCCACGATCCCAGGCTGGTGTCGCGAGCGCTCACCGGATTCTGGCAGGGGCCGGTGCCGAGTGGCCCCTTGTGGCACTGGGCGGAGCTAGGCGAAGAGATGGCCACGTCGATGAGCCCATCATGGCGGCGCCGTTTCGGAGCCCGCTTCGAAGCCTGGCAGTACTCGATCGCTGACGAGGCGGCATTGTTCAAGACCTCGGGCATGGAAGCGAGCCTGGACGCCTATGTGGCCGTCCGGCTGCACACGCTGGGCATGTGTACCGCGACGGACATGATCGAGTACACCCAGGGTCGTGAACTCCCTCCCGAGGTGTTCGCTGACCCCGACATCATGGAGATCTACCGCATCATCAGTACGGCAGGTCTCATCGACAACGATCTGTACTGCCTCACGAAGGACCGTGAGCACCGCTATCCGAATCTCGTCTATGTACTGGCCCGGGAACGGGGCCTGACAGAGACGCAGAGCATTCAGAGCATCCTCGTGTGGCACGACCGCCTCGTCGAGCGGTTCACCCAGGTGGAGCGGCGGCTTCGCAAGGAGCGGGCCGAGCTAGGTGTCTCCTGGTGGCTGGAGTGTGTCCAGCACATGGCGACCGGCCTGGGGGCCTGGCACCACGACGCCCCGCGCTATCGAACCAAGCACCTGACCCGAGAGGGTCGCATGATCCATGTGCGGATCTCGCTGTGGTGACACCATGAATCGGGCACATCGCACGACGTGTGCTTCGGGGGTGGAAATCGCCTCCGTTCAGGCAAAGGGGCGGCTCGCAACGCGCGACCGCCCCGCGCGCATCCTGTCCACCACCCCCGGCGCCCTCGACGCCCGCAGCACACCGCCTACCCCTGACGGCAACGGTTCCTCCTTGAGCGGGCGGGTGGTTCAGTGGCTCCGGTCCGCGGCCACCAGGTCGGGTTGGGCCTCGATCAGGCTGCCCACACCGATGGCGAACCAGATGCCGCGCCACCACTGCTCCCAGACCAGTGCCACGACGGCCGCGCAGTAGTCGGGGGAGAAGGCGGACAGATGGCCGCTGCGGACGACCTCCGCGAAGTGGCCGCAGTACGCGACATCCATGTGCCGCAGAAACGCGTCGGTGGAGATGCGGCCGTCGCGGAGCAGGAGCGGAACGACCAGGCCGTACTCGACCATCGCCTTCGGCAGGATCCCCTCGTCGACGCCGTCCGCCAGCGCCTCGTGCACGTCGGTCTCACCGCGGTGGCACACGCCCGCCACGTAGACCTCGTAGCTCAGCGCCCGACGCGGCACCGTGACGCGACCGGTGGCAGGAGGCGCCACCGGATCGAGCGAGGGGGTGTAGCAGTCGGCCAGTTGGCCGGCCGCGTACAGGTCACGGTCGGCGGCGGCCTCGCAGAGGTCGGGGGCGAGGGCGAAGTACCGCCAGAGGTCCTGCCGATGGTTGCACATCTGCCAGACGCAGGTGGCGGCGGTGAGCGCGGCGGCGCTGTAGCGGCCGTCCCTGACGTAGCCGGTAGGCTTCAGCTGGGCGTTCATCATCCACACGGTGCGCTCGTAGCAGTCGAGCAGGTCCTCCTGGACGATCGACCCCCGGGTGAGGGCCAACACGCTCTGCCCGCTCTCCTCGTGCCGCAGGTCCGGCCCGAGGTCGGTCCAGTCGTTGACCAGGCCCGTGACCATCATGTCGTCACGGCCGGGGATGCCGTCGTCGAAGCAGAGGTAGTGGCCGAAGATGCCGCTATCAACGGCTTTGGAGTCCCGCCAGCTGTCGCGGTCGGCGTAGACCCATGCGGAGCGGCCCGTGGTCGGGGTGCTCGACTGGCGCGCTTCGTTGCGGCGCTTGGTGTCGAAGTAGGCCATCTCGCAGGCCATGTGGAGGCGGCGGGTTTGGAGGTCGCTGCGGAGATCCGGCATGTCCCAGAGCATCTCCAGTTCCCGCGCGGTGCGGTCGCCACCGGTGCGGTCGATGTTGTACTCGAAGTAGAAGGCGTAGTCGAGCATCGCGACGTAGCCCTGTCGCCAGTCCCGGTAGTCGCCGCTGAGCAGCGCCATCCACCAACACCCCACAGCGATGTTCGGGTAGGCCGCCGCGCCGGACAGGCCGAAGGCGTCGGCGACCGCGCGCCACGCGGAGGCGGCGCAGGTGCCGAACTTCGACTTGGTCGACCGTCCGGCGTTGGCGCCTTCCTGGGCCCGGGCCCAGATCTCGCCGGTCCGGTCGCGGCCGACGGTCACGGGGCGACGCGCAACCCGGGTGCCGGTCGTCCGGCCCTCCCGCACAGCCTGGATCTCGTCGAGCAGTTCGCGGCCGGTCCGTGTCATCTGTGCGCAGGCCCTCGTCCACGGGGCGAACCGCTCCCCCAGCGCCGCCGGGTCGACCAGCGCCGCAGCCAGGTGCGCCTCGGGCTCGTACCTCCAACCCGTGCCGCCGCTCCGCCCACCGGTCTCCAAGGCACCGCGCACGTCGTTCTGGTGGTGGTCCAGGGGGGAACCCCGCACCGCGGAGGGTACCCACAGGAACGACAGGGGCATCGGGTCGAGGATCGGCCGGACCCCACGGGCCCCCGGCCGGTGCACCCGCACCGACACCGACGCCAGTTCCGTCATCGTTTCGCCGTGCAGCAACTCGCCACCACCCTCCGGCCAGCGACGCCCGCGGTCTGCCTCCTCCGGAGCGCCCGGGCACCTTGCCCGCGACAGCACCCTGTCAAGCGCGCGACCACCGCGGAACCGCTTCCGCGGCTGATCAACCGAAGGGGTGAAGGCGTACGCTCCGCCCCTCGCAGGCCACGACGATGTGGACCCGGCCCACTGCGTCTGGTCGTCCTGCTCCCCGGGGGGAACCGGCCAGGCCGAAGGCAGCTTCCGGTGCAGCGGACCGTTCCCGGAAGGCGTCGAGGTCGACACCGTGGATTCCCGGGGGCCAACTGGCTTGGGGGCACCGACCCGGTTGCCGCGTACGCGTCGACCCAGGTCTGGCCCTGTTCACGGCGGGTCCTGACAGCGGCCACCACACGCATTGGCGCCCGGGAGCCCCCGATGGCCGACTCCCCGTCCGCGCACCGCGTCGTCCTGTCGTCACTGGGTGCCGACCGGCTCACGGTGAGGAGGAGGCCCCGCCCACGGGCCGCCCGTCCCACCGCGCGCAGCCGCCAAGAAGTGCTCCACGCTCCCGCCGCGCACACGGGGCGCGACGGGGTGCTGTCCGGCGCCCTCCTGGCGGTGAAGGACAACATCGACGTGGCCGGAGCACCCACCACGGCCGGCACCCCGGCTCTGCTGGGGCACGTTCCGCGCCGGTCCAGCCACGTCTGGGAGCGCTGTGCGCGGACCGGCGGCGTGCTGGCGGGGAAGACCGCGCTACACGAACTCGCCTACGGAACGACCGGGCAGCACGCGCTGGGACCCGCGGCGCTCGATCCCCACTCACCGGACCATCTGGCGGGCGGCAGCAGTTCGGGGACCGCCTCAGCCGTGGCCGCTCACCTCGTGCCCGCAGGGCTGGGTACCGACACCGGGGGCTCGGTACGCATCCCGGCGGCGCTCTGCGGAATCATCGGGTACCGCCCCACAACAGGCCGCTATCCGACCGCAGGGGTGGTGCGCGTCTCCCTCACCCGGTACACGGTCGGTGTCATGGCCCGCAGCGTCCCCGGTGTGCGGCTGCTCGACGGGGTCCTCGCGGGAGCACCCCCTCGCCCCTTCGGCGCCCGCGTCCCGCACCCGCTCCGCGCCGTGCTGCCCGCCCCCTTGTGGGCGGATCTCGATCCGCAGGTCGAACGGGTCTGCCGGGTCGCCTGCGAGCGGCTGCGGGCCGCGGGCTGGTACCTGGTGGAGGAGTCGTGGTCCGATGTCGTCTGGTCCGACGTCCTGCGCAGCGCGACTCTGGTGCCCGCGTACGAGACTTGCTCCGCCCTCGGCGGCTACCTCGCGGAGCACCCCGGCGCACCCTCGGCCAGCGAGGTACTGCGGGGTTGCGAAGTCCCGCTGCCCGAAACGGCCTTGACGCCGCGACATTCTCCGGACACGCGCACGAAAGATCAACCGATCAGCTGACCGGAGCGAATTCCCACGGGGTAAAGGAATCCGCCTTACTAGCCTCCCATCGAGAGGCATGAGAATCCGGGGCCCGTGTCCCGTCCGTCATCCGTGGAAGGGGTCCGCCTTGAGCCAGCCGAATCAGCTGAGTCTGAGCGTCACATCCGCCAGAACGCTGACCACCACCACCAAGACCATCCCCCAGATGGCGTCGATCACCCCCCGATGGCTCCTGCGGCTGCTGCCCTGGACCGATCTGGAGTCCGGATTCCTGCGTGTCAACCGGTGTTTGAGCGCGGTGGTCGGTGACGGCCGCATCACCACCTACTTCGTCGGCGAGCAGGCCCGAATCGTCCCGGAGGAGCTGCGGGAACTGCCCTTCCTACGGGACCTCGGAGTGGATCTCCTCAGCGGGATCGCGGACCTGTTCGTCCAGGAGACCGTCGCCGCCGGGCAAACGATCCTGGAGCCGGGTACGCAGGACCGCTTCCGTGTCCTGGCCCACGGAAAGGCCGAGAAACGCCGCGACGAGCCGCTCGGCCGCGCGGCCTCGCCGGGGCTGCTCACCGCGGGCGATCACTTCGACGCCGGCGCCTGGTTGCGCGGCGAGGACGTCCCGTACCGCGTCATCGCCCTCACTCCCTGTACCTTGCTCGGCATCGAACACGGCCGACTGCTCGAACTCATCACCCGGGAAGCGGCCCTGGGCCGTGCCGTCGCGGCGTTCCAGACGACCGCTCCCGACCCCGGCGACCGGGGCGGTCCGGACATCGCCGCCGGCCATCAGGGAGAGACACCTCTGCCGCCGACCTTCGTCGACTACGAGGAGAACCCCCGCGAGTACGAACTCCAAGTCGCCCAGACAGTCTTGAGGGTCCACTCCCGGGTCAGCGACGTCTTCAACTTCCCCATGGACCAACTCGAACAGCAACTCCGACTGACCGTGGAGTCCGTCCGGGAGCAGCAAGAACATGAGATGCTCAACAACCCGGACTTCGGACTGCTGCACCATGTGCCTCCGACGCAACGGGCCCCCCGGCCCGGACGATCTGGACGAGTTGCTCACCCGGGTCTGGAAGAAGCCCGCGTTCTTCCTCGCGCATCCCCGGGCCATCGCCGCCTTCGGCCGCGAGTGCACCCGCCGGGGGGTGCCGCCCGCGGTCCTGGAGGCGTTCGGCAGCTCATTCGTCACTTGGCGCGGCGTGCCCCTCTTCCCCACCGACAAGATCCCGCTGGAGGGCGCGCACGGCGAGAGGACCCGCATCCTGCTGATGCGCGTCGGGGAGGAGGAGCAGGGGGTGATCGGTCTGCGACCGGCGAACCTTCCCCACCAGCGGGAACCCGGCGTCACCGTCTCACCCATGGGCACCGATCACCAGGGCGTGGCCTCCCACTTGGTCACCTCCTACTTCTCCACCGCGGTCCTGGTCGATGACGCCCTCGCGGTCCTCAATGACGTCGAGGTGGACCACTACCATGGCGACTGACGGCCCCGGTGCCGCGTTCGGCAGCGGACGCTACTGGCTTCGCGCCGCACACGCCGTCTCACGCTGGGCTCCGTTCGCGTCTGCATCGTTCCCACGGTCACCGCAGGACCGCCCCGGAGCCCGGGGCGGGGGGCTGAGGCTCCCGGGGTTCTCCCCCGAGGCAGCGCGCACCGACTTCCCCATCCTGGGCCGGAGCGCCGCAGGACAGCGGCTCATCTGGATGGACAACGCGGCCACCACGCAGAAGCCCCGACAGGTCATCGATTCGGTGAGCCGCTTCTACACCACCTGCAACTCCAATGTGCACCGCGGCGCACACCCCCTGGCCGTCGCCGCCACGGAGGAGTACGAGTCGGCCCGGGCTTCCGTCGCCGGCTTCCTCGGCGCGGCCGAAGCGGGCGAGATCATCTTCGTACGAGGGGCCACCGAGGGCATCAATCTGGTCGCCCACAGCTGGGGGCGCACGGCCCTGAGCGCCGGCGACGAGATCGTGCTGACGGCCCTGGAGCACCACTCCAACATCGTCCCCTGGTAGGTGCTCGCCAGGGAGCGCGGCGCGGTCCTGCGCGTTGCGCCGCTGGATTCCCTGGGACAGCTCGACCAGGACGCCTATCGGCGCCTCCTGGGTCCCCGCACCCGGCTCGTCGCCCTCACCCAGGTCTCCAACGTCTTCGGGACGGTGCTGCCGGTGGCGGACATGGCCGAGGCGGCCCACAGGCACGGTGCGCTGGTGCTGGTCGACGGTACGCAGGCGGTGGGCCGGTTCCCCGTTGACGTACGGCGGCTCGGCGCGGACTTCTACGTCCTGTCCGGCCACAAGATGTTCGCCCCCACCGGCATCGGCGCGCTGTACGCCCGCGCGGAACTGCTCAACACCATGGCACCGTGGCAGACCGGCGGTGGCATGATCGAGTCCGTCTCCTTCGAGCACACCTCGTACGCACCCGTGCCGCAGCGCTTCGAGGCGGGTACCGGCCACATCGCCGGTGCCGTCGGACTGCGGGCAGCCGTCGACTACCTGCGGTCGCTGGACCGCGAGGCGGCGGCGGCCCACGAGGAGCGCCTCACCGACCTTCTCGCCGAACGGCTCGCCTCCGTCGACGGGGTCAGGCTGGTGGGGAACCCGAGGCACCGGGTGGGCGCCGTCCCCTTCCTGGTGGACGGCGTCACGCCCGATGCCGTCGCCACCGCGCTCGGCCAGCGGGGCATCGCCGTCCGCTCCGGCCACCACTGCGCCCAACCGGCCCTACGCCACTTCGGTCTCGACAACGTGGTACGGCCCTCCCTCGCGCTCTACAGCACCCGGTCCGACGTCGACGCCCTCATCGGCGCCGTCACCGCTCTCGTTCGGTCCAACCCGGCTCCCCACCGCGAGCTCGGGCCGAAGGCACGCCGGTGAGGGCCCGCAACCCCGGCGGCCCGAGCCTCGTCGCCCTGCCCAGCGTCGGCCCCGAGACAGCCGGCCAACCGCTGACGTGCCTGGGCGGCAACCCTGACCGGCTCCGTTCCGAAGTCGACTTCGCTCACCCGCGCGGGGCCGCCCAGCTCCCGGCGCCCCGTCCTGATCACCACAAGCGGCATCGGCGCGCTTCAAGGCGATCGGGCGGAGCGGATGACGCCCATCCGCCTCGAACCCATCAGCGGCGGACGACGACGCACCGAGCGGAATCCGTCGGAGACCTGCCATCTGACACGGCCGGCGCGAAACGGCCGGGCACCCCGCAGTCCTCTCCAACCGCCGCGGCGCGGTGTCGACGTTCGGAGGCCGCGACGCGCGAAGACCGGCAGATCCATGCGGATCTCCACCGGATCCGGCACTGCGGACCACGGACCGGTCCCAGGGACCGGGGCCACGCTCCTCACGGCGAACCGCCCCGGCCCTCTTCCTGAGCCCCCTGCACTCCGCGCGCCCGTACGGTCGGCGTGTACGGCGGCACACGCGCGGGGCAGCGCACTCGCTCACGGGGCAGTGCCCCAGACCACCAGCTCTCGCGCCTGTGCACGCATTCCGACATTGACGACCATCGGTTCATGACCGACGGGCCGGCCCTTGAGGAGGTGTCGTGGACCGAGGTGCTGAACGCGGCCTCAAGACGATGTACGAACTGGGCGGCAAGGGGAGCGTGGAGGCGTTCGTCGCCTCGTTCTCCAGCGACCCGGCACCGACCGGGGCGCGGACCGTCGACCACGGCGATCGGTGTCACCAGCCGGTACCCGGCGGAGGCGAGCGGATCGCACCGGTGCCGCCCGGCCGACCCGGTGCCGGGGGCGGGCCGCGCGACGTGGTGGTGGGGGGCGCCGGGATCTCGTTCTCCCACATCGTCCGCATACTGCGGCGCGCCGCCGCCAACGCCGGAGTACCGCGGTGTCTGAGCGCCGTACGGTCCGCCCAGGGCACCGAAACCGTCTTCCCGCACCCGTCCGGGCCGTCCACCGATCACGTCGCGGCCAGCCCGAACGGCCCGGGTGAACAACCGTGACGAGCGCATGCGGCGCGCTTCCCTCCCTCCGCCCCGCCCTCCGAACGGTCCGACCGGGAACGTCCCGTCCCCGCCGCCGTGACGCGTGGCCAGGCGAGGAGCCACGCGGTTGGCACCCACGACCGCGCCGCGCTGTCAGCGGCAGTCGGCTGTCCGTTGCTCGTGGGCCATCAGGTCTTCGGACCGACACGCTCAGGGCAGCCGGATGACTTGTGCGGCGTACTCCACACCGGCGCCGTAGCCGAGCAGCAGAGCGAGTCCTCCTGACACGCGGGGAGTTTCCTTCAGCAGGGTGTCCATGGCCATGGGGATGGACACGGCCGAGGTGTTGCCGATACGCGCGGCACCCGGAGCGACGACGACGTGCGCGGGCAACCCCAGCGCGGTCACCAGGGCGGAGAGGACACGGTCGTTGGACTGATGGGGGATGAAGGCGGCGAGGTCGGCGGGGGTGACACCAGCACGCCTCAGAGCGGTACGGGCCACGCCTAGCAGGGCCTCCAGCAACCAGCGGTACGCCTCGGGGTCCTGCGCGCGCGGCGTACCGGAGTCCACGAGGGGGCTGGCCGAACCGGTCGCGGGCGCTGGGGCGAAGGGACGTGGTCGAGACCTGTCACCGCCCCAGGCCACGGTGCCGATGCCGGGCTCGGGCGCGTCGGTCACCACGGCGGCTCCGGCGCCCCCGGTGAAGGGAACCCGACTGCTCCGGCCGTCGACGACGCCGCGCGCGCGTTCCACCCCAACGACGGCGACCCTTCGAAAGGATCCCCCGATGATGAGATAGCGGGCCAGTTCGAGGGCCGCGCAGAACCCCGCGGACTCGACGTCGACGTCCAACGAGCCCCGGCACCCGCCAGGCAACCGCTCGGCGATGAGCCCGGCGAGCGGGCCGTCGCCAGCGAGGCGGCTCGTGGTGACGGCCACCACGCAGTCGATGCCACGCGTCCCCAGCCCGGCCCTCACGGCAGCCAGTTCCGCGGCCCGCGCCCCCATGGACTCCAGGGATTCCCTTCCCCGTACGCGGTGCCGAAGCCGGCTATCGGTGCGGGGACCGGTCCCCTGGTCAGCGGTCCCGGCGGTACGCGCCCAGCGGTGCCGTGGGGGGTGGTAGGCCGCCACGGAACGGACCGTGGTGTGTACGCGGGTGCCGGTCATGGCCTCACCTCACCGTCTGTCCCGGGCCTCAGGGCACCGGAGAGCACGGGCGGAAGTCCACTGGGGTGACGGGGCGATACGGGGATCTCCTCGGCGGACGCGGACCGGGGTCGTCCTCCTCGGGCCGGAGTCCCTGCCGCGCGTGGGTGGTGCCGGGGTCGACCGCGTCCCGCGAACGAGACCCTCCCACGTCGGTTCCCTTGCAGTGGGGTCTTTCGGTCCTGATTCGATTTTCTGATGTCTCACGGTTGTCCGAGGCGTGAAACTCCCCGATGAGGGTTTTCCAGCTTTCGACCGGGACCGGCCGCCCGGGCCGAGGCCGTCGAGCATCGCGCCGATGCCGCCCTGTTCGCCATCGATCGAGGTCGTCGCGGTATCGATGGGAAACCGGTACCCGAGGGAGTAGCCCCCTAGTCTTGGGTCTGCCGCGATTCACGTGATCGAGTGAGGTCCGACGCGATATCACGTCACCGGATTCCCTGCGCCTGGCCGCCGCCGCTCCCCACGCTTTCGCGAGTACTGTGCGCGGGTGACTCGGGCCGGCGCGCGTCCCGGAGGGAGCGCTGGCCGTGATCGGGGAGGGGCTGTTCCTCGGTCAGGCCCTCCAGCGGGCGATCGACGGAGTCCGCTCGGTGAGACCGCGCCTCAACACTTCCAGGGTGCCGAGGTGCTCTCCGCTCGTGGATCGTCGACGCGCCCGGTCGCCGAGGAGGCCCGGGCGGAGATCCCACGAGGAGCCCGGGCCCCGCAGGCCCATCGGCCGCTTCACACTGGAGACGGCCTGCCGCTGGTCTTCGGGTGCCACCGCGCGCCATGCGCCTTGGTCGTCGTCGGCATGGCCGCCCCGCGGCGACGGTTCCGCCGCCCGTCATCCACGAGCGATACCGAATCGCGCAGGGTGCTGGGCGCCCGGTGGCGGCCATGAGCGCGGCTCGGCCGTACGCTCTGGAGGTGCTCCGCGTCGGCATGCGGCTGGTCAGCTGCTACGCCGGCGGGGAACGGATCATCCGGGGAATGGAGTTCACCTACGAACCGGCGCGGCTGCGTTTCCTCCGGGCCCGGTTCCGTCCGGCGGGCGACCACAGAGTCTTCGACGTCAGCGCGCGCCGACGGGCCGCCTCCATCCGGACGGAGGCGGCCCCGGCTACCCGGCTAACCCACTGCCGGCTCCCGGCAGCCGGTCAGCGTCGGCCGAGGACGTGCCGCGCCATGACGATCCGCTGGATCTGATTGGTGCCGTCGTAGATCTGGATCACCTTCGCGTCACGCATCATGCGCTCCAGGGGATGGGTCCCGCTGTAGCCCTCGTCACCGAGGAGTTGGACAGCGTCGGTGGTGACCTTCATGGCCGTGTCGGAGGCGAGGCACTTGGCCGCGGCGCCGAAGAAGGTGAGATCGGCGGCGGCACGCGCGGATCTGGCGGCAGCCGCGTAGGTCAGCTGACGGGCCGCCTCGATCCTCATGGCCAGGTCCGCGAGCCAGATTCGGACCACCTGGCCCGCGCCCGGGCCACCGGACCGCCGGCGCTCACGCAGGGTGTCCTTGACGTGGTCGAGGGCGCCCTGCGCGATACCGAGGGCCTGGGCAGCGGCAGTGACGCGGTTGTGGTCCATGGTGGCCATAGCCGTCGCGAAACCGGTACCTTCGGCCCCGATCATCCGGTCGGCGGGGACCCGTACCCCGTCCAGGCGGAGCTCGGGGGTCGGTGTTCCCCGCACCCCCATCTTCGGGGCCAACTCCCGGAAGGAGACACCGGGATCGCTCCGATCCACCAGGAAGGCCGAGATCCCCCTGCCCCTCTCCCTCGGGGCGGTGACGGCCATCACCACGTAGTACTCGGACACACCGCCGTTGATGACCCAGCGCTTGACACCATCGAGGACGTACGAGTCGCCCGCGCGCACCGCGGTGGTCTCCATGGCGAGCGCGTCCGAGCCCGCGTTCGTCTCGGAGAGACAGAAGGAGATCATCGCCTCTCCCGAGGCGATTTGCGGCAGGTAGCGTCGTTTGAGCCGCTCGGAGCCGGCAAGCAAGAGGGGCAGGGAACCCACCCGGTTGACCCCCGGAAGAAGGGCAGAGGCGGCACAGACACGGGCGATCTCCTCGACTACCAGGATGACGGAGAGCGAGTCCGCCCCCGGGCCGCCGAAGGTCCGGGGCACATGGACGGCGTGGAGGTCCGCCGAGACGAGGGCATCGAGGGCCTCGTGGGGGAAGCGCCCCCCGGCGTCGACGGAGGCAGCGAACGGCGCGATCCGGGTGGCGGCCAGGGTCCGGACGCGCTCCCTCAGCCGGATGTGCGTGTCCGGGAGGGTGTACCGGCCGCAGGCGTCCCCCGGCGTCGGTGGCTCGTGCATGTGCTCGCTTTCCCTCCGGTGGATGACCGTGCCTCGCCTGACGGGCTCACCTTCCCACGTCGGACTCTCCGACGATCCCGGCCACACCCGGCGCGCCGTCACTCCTTCCGGCGACCGGGGCTCCTGAGATGCGGAACGGGTCCCGCCTCATCAAAATGGATACGTCGTGCACGAACGGACTGGCGACCACGCCCAGCGAGGCCGACCCGGCAAGGCTTCCGCCCCCGATCCGTCACTGGACCACGTCGGCCCGGGGCCGGTCGCTCCACCGTCCGACGACCGCGCGGGGCGGAGGGGCAACCGTCTGACGGGCAACAGCGCACCGGCACGGGCCCCACCCCTGATGCGCGCCAGACGAGCCACACACGTCCGCGAGGACACCGGGCGAAAGGGGCGATCATGAGAGTCACGTCGTCAGCGGGCTGTGGGATCATCGGGCTCGGTGTCTATCTGCCGGAACGCGTTGTCGCCAATGAGGAGATCGCCGACCAGTACGGCGTGACGGCACAGTGGATCGAGGACCGGACCGGGATAGTGCTGCGGCACTACGCCGACCCGGACGAAAGCACGCACCACTTGGCCGCGCGCGCCGCCGAACGGGCGTTGCGGGACGCAGAGGTGGACGCGGCGGACATCGAGTTCCTGGCCGTGTCGACCAGCACCTCGGGCGAGATGTCGAGCGGAACGGCCTGCCGCGTGCAGCATCAAGTGGGAGCGCGTCGGGCGTGGGCCGTCGACGTGGGGGGCGCCTGCGCCGGATTCCTGTTCGCGCTGAGGATGGCCCGCGACGTCCTGACTGGTTCCGGTGGCCAGGGGCTTGCCTTGGTGGTGGGGGCCGATTCCTTCTCGCCCTACCTCAAGCCCGGCGTCCGCTCGACCGGCGTCCTCTTCGGTGACGGCGCTGGAGCGGCCGTCCTGGGCCCCGCGCCCGCCGGCCGGGGTCTGCTACACACCACGCAGGGGTCCGACGGCTCCCTGGCCGATCTCGCGAACATCAGCCTCGACGCCATGGGCAGGCCCGCCACCCCGGCCGACCTGGTGGAGGCGGGAAAGAACTTCTACGCCCACCTGGACGGCCGCGAGATACGGGAACACGCCCACCGGATCTTTCCTGCGGTCGTCCACGACCTCGTGCGCGGCAGCGGGATCACCTTCGACCGCGTCGACCTCGTCGTCCCGCACCAGGCCAACGTCCAGATGCTGCAGGAGATCATTCCCGAGATGGGGGTGGCCCGTGAACGCGTGGTCGTCACGGCGGACCGGCACGGCAACACCGGTGCCGCGTCGATCCCCCTGGCGCTGGCGGTCGCCCGTGACGACGGCCGCGTCGCCTCCGGTGCCAACGTCCTGACCGTCGCGGTCGGCGCGGGCATCAACTGGGCGGGGGCGATCCAACGGTGGATCTGAGCCCCCGCCCCTGAGCCGCGGGGGCCCACCAACACCCTCCAGCCACCCGATGGTCGACGGCCTCCAGGGGAACGGTAGCCATCAGTGCGCGGTGCTGTCACGCCGTCGCGCTCCTCCGCCGGGGATCGCCCGACTCATCATCCGAGCTGATCGTCGTGGTCCGGGTTTCCCCAGTGTGGGTGCGCACCGGGGCAGAGCGGCGGTCCGTCGTGCCGCTGCACGAGACTCACTCGCGCGGAGTGCTCGCTACGCAGTGAGTGCGTCGGCGACGGGTGAGGCCCCGTGGCTCGGGCGGCCCGGACAGGTCCGGGCACCAGTGGATCCCCGAGGTCGTGTACAGGGCCCACATCGCCGAACGGCAACACCCGGATGAAGACTCCGCCGAGAGACCGGATGATCGACACACGTCTCCTCATGTGAACTCGGTCTGGCGGGATCTGACCTGTCGCATCCAAGCCCGGGAGGTCATCGTCTACACCCCACAGCGCAACGTCTCTGTGGCGCTAGAAGTCGGCCCGCCCTGGGCCTCCGCCGTCGGCAAAGTGACCGCCTGCAACCGTCGCTGCCACCTCGACGGCGCTGACGCCATCCACCGGATCACCCACGGCAGTGGAGCCTTCGGGGAGTTTCGCTGCCACTCTACCGATCTGCCGAGGGGCGGCTGTCGCTGGTGCCGATCGGAGGGGTGTCCGCCGTCGGGCTGTCGCTAATGTGGCGGCGCCGCTGAACCTCCGGTGGTCTATGTGAGGGTGCGGCCGGGCCTGTTCCCGGGCTCACCGCCGGAGGAGGGCGAGGCCGAGGCCCGGGTCGCTGGTCAAGCCGGCCGCGGCGACGATGCCACCAGATTCGATCCAGCCGTCTTCCTTCGCCTTGGCCAGTTCCAGAGGGAGGCCACTCCGCAGCCGCCGTGTTCGGCCACTGCGGGCATGCACCGGTCACCGGGCGGGGAGGGCTGTTGGACAGTCTCATGGTGCTGCGGTATGGCGATCGGGTGGACGGCGCGAAGACATCTGATGGAGCGCGTTTCACTCTCCCGAGCGATCCGTAGTGACATCCACCGCTGGCTATCCTCTTCCTCGTGACGAGTCGTTCTCGGACCCGTCATCGCACTCGTGTCGTCGTCCGGACGGTAGACGGCAGTGTGGCGCCATGCCCTGACGCGAGACGTATGAGGCTTGCCGATTCACACCCGGCTGCTTCTGCCCACGGTGCTCTTCCTGTCCGCGTTCGCCGCCCTGGTCGACCCGACGTCCAGGACCTACTGAGACAAGAAGATCGCCCAGGGAGCGCACCACGCCCCGGCCCTCCTCTGCCTCGCCGGACACCGAGCCAACGTGCTGTTCACAACGCTCCACGGCAACGCCTTCCACGACCCCCAACCCACCCCCACAGGTGTCGAAACCCATAGGGAAGCCCCTGACCGCGTGACACCCGGGGCCTTCCCGGCCGGCGCACCATGACGCCTTGCCGGTACCCCGGAGCGGGCCGGATGATCCGACCCGCGGGCTGCCCCTTTCCTCTTTCCTCCAGGAGGACTCCAATGGTTCAGGTCGACAGCTTCTGGGCCTACGGCATCGGCTCGGGGTTCGCTCTAGCCTCGGCCGCGGCCTCACGGACCCGGGTGGGGAACAGCCCCCGGTCCACGGCCCTGGTATCCGGTAGTGAGGCCGCGGCGGTGTTGGGGTACTTCTCCCTCTGCCTCGTCCCGGCCGGACTGTGGCTGCTCTGGGCCTTCCCCTCCTGGGAGACCATGCACGCCACCGACGCGCTCCCGGGCTGGGCAGTGGCAGCGTTCGGGATCGTCGCCCCCGTCCTGGGGCTGGTCGGGTTCCGGATGACGCGGTGGTCACTGGAACAGGGGCGCGAGCGGGTGGCGACCGGCCACCTTCTGGGTTCCTACGCGGGGCTCTTCTTCCTGCTGATCCACGGCTGGGACGGCACCGGATACCGCCGCTTCCTCTCCGCCACCCCGGACGAACTGGCCGCCTGGGAGAACCGGAGCTCCTGGCACATCCTCAAGGCATGGTTGGGTTCGGACGTCGCGTGGACCTTGATCGGCATGGGTGTGGTCGTCCTCTCGGCGCTCCTCCTCGTCTGCGCCCACTGGCACGCGCCCGGCGGCGGACGGGCCGGATGGAAGTGCGTCGGCGCGCTCGTCGGCGCCGCGATCGGGGGCTCCGCGGCATGGGCGATGGGCGCCAGCGTCCTGATCCATCTGACGGGCTGGGCCATCGGAGGGCTCCTCGCGCTCGGGGCGCTTGCCTGGCTCCTCAAGGCACCCGTCGGTCCCGCGTCCTGGGTTGCCCGCGCGGTCGCTCCCCATCCTGGAACCGCGCCCGCGTGGACGACGGGCCGGGGCGCGGAGACCGCTGTCGTTCCTCGCGGGGAAGGAAGGAACGACGGGTGAGCATCGTCGCGGCGGAGCCCTCGGCGTCACGCGCCGCCCTGGCCAGAGAGCTCCCGGGGACCGCGGTGGAGCGGTGCCACCTGGCGCGGGGTCCTCAGCGCGGGACGAAGGTGGCCTCCAGTACACCGCGAACCGGCTGCACAGGTGACCGATCATGTCTCACCTGCCCGGCTCGTCAACTGCCAGGCGGTGCGCACGACCTGGCACCACCTCCGGGTCGTGTAGGGCTCGCAGTCGTCGAGCCTCCGCTCGAAAGCGGGGGCCGTGCCGAAGGTCTGCCCGGTGGTGAGTGCGAGGTGTTCCACGCGCCGGTGGCCGGGACCGAGACCAGTCGGTCGCGGGAGCGCTGCTGGAACCAGCGTGCGGTGGGTACCCCTCGACCATCCGCGTCCGTCGCTCGGGCGGTTTTCCCAAGTCCGGCGGCGTCCAACAGTTGGCGGGACGGTGGCCGGGGTGGTCATCGGCTGGCCTCCACCGGATGGGGCCCGCCCCGGAACGCGGCTCTTCGGGACCGGTCCCGACCAGGGCGCGGCTATGCGCCGTCGCCCTCCCGCTGTCCTGGGCCACTCGCGGGGGCCCTCGTGAACCGCTCGCGCATCCGGACCGAGCATCGTCTTGGTCAGCTTTGGGCACTCGTCCGGTCCAGAGCTCGCACGTGTTCGGACGTCGCCGTCGACGCGGACCGGTTGACAGTCACGCCCCACCAGGTGACCGTGGAACGAGCGAGGGTTCGGCGGTTCACGGTTGTGGACCGGGTGAGGGATGATACCCGGTGTGGGCCATTGTCGCCCGGTCTGCCGCGAATCATGCAATATTCCCCCATCGCGCATGCGCACGCTTCCCTCGACCTGACGTGTCAAAGGCATCACCTCTGCGAGACCCTCATGAGTGACGACACAGCCTTTCCCGCCCATGGTGGCGAGTGTGAAACCCTCGTCATCGGAAGAGCGGTGGGCAGGCGACCCGGGAAGACGACTCCCCAGGACGGCCCGGCAGGCGGGTCCAGATGACCGCCGGACCCGGCGGACGTACCGGCCGGGAAGAGCAGCGGCGGGCGGCCCGCGGCTACGGGATCCCCGACGTCGGGGCCCACTCCCCCGATGCGAAGGCACCTGCCACGCCGACCGGGGGGACCGCGAAGGACGCCGACGCCGCACTCGCCGACCTGTTCCAGCGGCTGTGCGCGGATGGTCGCGTAGCGGACGCCATGAATCTGCTGCGGACGGCGGCCGCCCGCCGTCCTTCCTACGACACGGGCCGGGCGTGGTCGGCCGGCGTCGACTGCGTCACCTTGGCGGAAGGCCCCTCAGCGCCCTTCCTCTTCTGTCTCCCCTCTCCCGTCATCGCGGGAAGTCCCAGCCAGTACGCCAGCCTCAGCGCGTGTCTCGCGCCGCGTGACGTGATGGCCTGCCGCTTGCCCGGGTACCGGGCCGGTGAGTCACTGCCTGCCTCCCGGGACGCTCTCGTCGCAGTCCTGGCCCGTGCCGTGCGGCGATCCGCGCAAGGTCGCCCCTACGTCCTGCTGGGGCACTCGGGGGGCGGCTGGCTCGCCTACGAGACCGCCCGGCGCCTCGTCGCTTCCCCAGAGCGTCCCACCGGAGTGGTACTGATCGACAGCGGTGTGCCCGACCAGGTGACACCTCAGGCGCTGGCCGTTCTGCTGCGCCTCGCCCATCGCGGCGCGGAGGCCGGCTCCGCCGGTCTGTCGACCCTCACCGCCATGTCCCGCCACCTCGACCTCTTCAACGACTGGTCCCCTCGGCCACTGGCGGTTCCGACCTTCTTCGTCGCCGCCGCCGAGCCTTCCGCGGGCGTACGAGCGATGTGGCCTCTCGCCTGTGACCGGGGACGGACCGAGGGGGATCATTTCTCCCTGATGAACGAGTACGCGGGGACCACGGCACACGTCATCGACGCATGGCTGGTCCGCCTGGCCACACCACCGCAAGGCGACCGGCGATGACGAACACGCCGTGTTGACGGTGGCCGCCAGTCCTCGCAGCCGCGTCCAGGGTCTAGGCAACACGGACTCCTTCGGCGACGGAACTCCGAGCTCGTCTCCCCCTCGATCGCCTCGATCGTGCGCCGTTCAGGTGGCGTACCGGCCGGACGTCGAACGATGGCACGGCCCTTCCCTACCAAGTCCGTCGGCACCGTTCCGGGCCCGCACGCGCGGCACGGGGCCACTGGTTCTCCGGGGCCGCCCGCCCCGGTCCGGGCACTGCCCGTCCCCGTCGTGGATGGCGCGCGTTCACGGACGCGTCAGGCGGTGGCAGGGTCCGCTTGCCCTCCGTTCGCCCCGGGATGCCCTCAAGCGGATTGCCGTGAATACTGATCACGCTGTGGTCGCTCCGGCCCAGCGGCCAGAGGTGATGGCCTCTGCGTCCCGGCCGGTATGGCCCCAGCCGCATCCCGTCCGATCGGCTGGCGATCGGATGGACCGTGTCGTGGCAACGCAGACGGCCCCGCCGCGCACCGCTCTCCGCCCCCCGCGCGGCATCGGGGTATGAGAGGACCACCGTTGGATGACACCGCACCCCGGAATCCGCCCTCGCTCGGACGCGAGGAACTGGCGGAGCGTCTGCTCACTCTCGCGTCCAAGCACATGCACGATCCGCTCGTCGAGATCGACTGGGACGCACCCGTCGATCCAGAGCGACTCGCCCTCCCCGAACACCGCGTCTGCCTGTACGGCACACCCTTGTGGGAGCGCATGGACCAGCGCCAACGCGCCAGATTCGCGTCCTACCAGTGGTGCAGCACCCTGGCCGCGGGGACGTGGGCCGAACTGATCCTCATACAGGGTCTAGTGCGCGGGGTGTACGACGAGGGTTCGCAGTCCAGCCACGCCCAATTCGCCCTCACCGAGGTGGCCGACGAGTGCCGCCACTCCATCATGTTCGCCCGGCACATGCGCAAGCTCGGCTACACCGACTCCGGGGTCCGGGCCCTGCCACGCCACCTCGGACGGGTGCTGCCCTTCCTCGGGTCCACGGCGCTCTTCGCGTCGACTCTCTTCGTCGAGGAGTTCGTCGACACCATGCAGCGGGAGATGCTCCACGACGAGACGATCGAGCCACTGGCCCGCCAGGTGGCCCGCATCCACGTCATCGAGGAAGCCCGCCACATCAGTTTCGCCCGCGAAGAGCTGGAACGCCGCTGCGCCAGGATGTCCCGGGCCGCACGCCGGCTGCTGGGGCGGTCATTGGCCATCAGCGCGGTCCTCTACACCCGCGAACTCGTGCACCCCCGGGTGTACACGCTCACCGGTCTGCCGGCCCGGTCGGCCCGGTCCGCGACGCGGACCAACCCGGCGTGGCACCGCGCCCGTGTCCACTGGTCCCACAAGGCGATAGCCGTCTTCCAGGAGCTCGATCTGATTCACCCTGATTCCGCCCGGATCTGGCGGCGCGCTCGCCTGGTGCCCTAGCCGCCAGGAACACCCCCGCGGAAAGCCATACTGCTCCACTTGCTTCGCGATCGGCGGCCCCGTCCGGAAGACGGGGCGATCAAGGGCCGCGCTCCGCGTCACGGCCACCGAGTCCCGAGGAGTCACCTTGTCAGCACAGATGCGGGTTCATCCCTTCACCTCGCTGGGCAACTTCGTGGGTGGGAAGGAGATCCGGGGCGACCGGTGGATCTACGCCCTCCATCCCCAAGCCCTGTTGGACGACGCGTTCGCGAGTCTCACCCTCAAGAGACGCCTGGAGTCGGGCCGTCTCTCCCCGGTCGACGTTCCCGAAGGAACACTGGTGGGACGGGTAGCACTCGCGGACGGGGCCGTCATCGAGGAGGCGACACGGGCGGCGGCGGCAGCCGCGCAGAGCTGGCGCGCCGCACCGCTGAGTGTACGGTTCGACGTTTGCCTGCGGCGGCTGCGCGAGGCCGTGGACGAGCACGCGGACGAGTTGGTGGGGCTTCTGGTCTCCGAAGGGCACCCGTGCGAGCTAGCCCGTTGGGAGGTAGGGGGGATCCGCGAGACCCTGCGACCGGAGTCGGTGGCGTTCCTACGCGATCAGATGTACCGCGAGTTCACCATCGACGGCCGCCGCAACATCGTGCGCAGGCAGCCCGACGGCGTCGTCTGCGTCGCGCCGCCCGCCAACGCCCCGCTGGCCAGCGCGCTCCTGGGCGTGCTGTGCGTTGCCGGGGGCAACGCGGTCGTCGTCCGCGCGCCCCGTACCGCGCCCTACTGCGTCACCTACACGCTCCGGCACATCATCGCGCCCGTCCTCGCAGACGTGGGCGCGCCCCCCGGGGTGCTCAACGTCGTGTGCGCCCAGCCCTCGCCGGTACTGGACGCGTGGATCGACAGTCCGCTCGTCGACGACATCATGTTCTTCGGAGGCGTGCCCCAGGGGCTCCGGGTCGAACGCCGCTGTGTGGAGGCGGGGAAGAAGCCTATCCTCGAACTGGCCGGAAACGACGTGGTACTGGTCTGGAAGGACGCCGACCTGGACGCGGCGGCCGACGCGCTGTCGGAGAGCTTCCACGCATCCGGCCAGTTGTGCATGGTGCCCAACCAGGCGGTCGTCCATCCACACGTGGCAGACGCCCTGATCGAGCGCATCGCCGACCGCGCCCAGCGGCTGCTCCCCGGGTATCCGCACCAGGAGGGTGTCCTGCTCTCCCCGGTCCTGCGGCCGGACGCGTTCCACGACGTCCTCAACGATGCCCTGGCCAAAGGTGCGGTCGTGGTGACCGGCGGTCACGCCATGGGTCTCGACGGCGCACGGGACGACAACGGCATGTTCCTCCAGCCCACGGTGGTGCGCGTTGACGGACTGGCACGGGCCCACACGGTACGCGCGGTTAGGGAGGAGACCTTCTTCCCGCTGCTGCCGGTCGTCGTTCCCGAGCCGGACGATGATTCGGCCCTCCTCGACGCCTGCCTCGCCTTCGTGAACTCCAACGACTACGGGCTGCGCAACTCCCTGTGGACACGCGACGAGGGGGTCACGACACGCTTCCTCGCCCATACCTCCGCCGGTGGGCTGCTCAAGGTCAACGACTCCCATATCGCCTTCGCTGCACCGCTCCCGACACACGGCGGCACCGGGTTGACCGGCGGGGTCTTCGGCGAAGCCAACTACCCCGTCCTGCGGACCACCCATCTTCAAGGCGTCTCTATCGCGGGAGGCCACGGCACACCGCTCGCCACCCGTCCGTCCACCGTCATGGCAGAAGAGAAGGAGAACGTCCGTGCACTCCCTCGATGACGCTCGCGCGGTCTGCGAGACCCATCTGCCCGGCCTGCTGTCACGGCTGTCCGAGGTGCCCTTGGCCGAACTGGAGAAGCCCGAGAGCCCCGGTCTCGACCTGTTCCGCGCGGCCGGAGGCCCGGGACTGGTTATTCCGGCCCACCACGGGGGCCGCGGCGCGAGCGCTCTGGAGGCCGTGCGGACGGCCAGGGCGATCGGAGCCGCGGCTCCGTCGCTGGCGGTGGCGTCCACCATGCACCACTTCTCCGTCGCCACCGTCTTCGCCCTCGCCGAGAGCCTGCGCTCCAGTGGCCTGGAGTGGGCTCTGCTGGAAGGGATCGCCGAGCAGAACCTGCTGGTCGCGTCAGGATTCGCCGAAGGCAACCCGGGCCAGAGCGTCCTGGCCCCCACCGCCAGCGGCACCCCGGTGGACGGAGGCGTCCTCGTCAACGGCTCCAAGCGCCCCTGCAGCATGTCCCGCTCCATGGACCTGCTGTCCGCGAGCATCGCGGTCGAGGGCGAGGACGGCCGTCAGGAGAACGTGCTGATGCTGCTCCCTGCCGGAACCCCCGGTCTGTCCGTGCACCCGTTCTGGAACAGCTCCGTCCTCGCCGGTGCGCAGAGCGACGAGGTCCGCCTCACCGACGTCTTCGTGGAGGAACACCTTCTGGTACCGGTATCGCCCCCACGCGACGGGGAAACCGACGCCTTGCAGACCATCGGCTTCATCTGGTTCGAGATGCTGATCACCGCCTGCTACCTGGGCATGGCCAGCGCCCTCGTGGAGAAGGTGTTCGCCAGCCCGCGAGCGGGCCACTCCCTCGTGGCGGACCTGGGCATCAAGATCGAGACCGCCGCCCAACTCGTCGATGGCATCGCTCATCTGATCATGACCGACACGTACGACAACGCGGCCCTGACCCGGGCCATGGTCGCCCGCTACGGCGCTCAGGAGGCAATCGGCGACGCGGCCCGCCACGCGGTGGAGGCACTAGGCGGGATGGCTTACATCAGGTCCCCGGAGGTCGCCTACCTCGCCTCCGCCTGCCATTGCGTCAACTTCCACCCCCCTTCCCGGGCGGCCACCAGTGCCGCGCTCGTGTCCGCCTTCCGCGGCGACGCACTGCGTCTGGCCTGATCGCCATGGCCGGCGACGAGAACAGCCGGACGGCCGGGTCCCCCGTGCCCGACGGCGCGTGGGTGGCCGCCGCCTACCGGCGCACCATGAGTTCGGGACGCGCGCTCCTCGCCGAAATGGTCGGAGGCCAGGTGGAAGTGGAGTCCTCGGGAGCGTGGATCACCACGAGCGACGGTCACCGGTACCTCAACGCGGGCGGCTACGGCGTGTTCATCACTGGAGCGCGCCACCCCGGTGTCGTGCGCGAGGTTGAACGGCAACTGCACCGTCACCCCGTCGGCTCCAGGGTGTTCCTCGATCCCGTGGCCGCGCGCGCTGCCGCACTGCTGGCCTCCGTGACGCCGCCCGCGCTCGATCGCGTGCACTTCTGCGGTTCGGGCGCCGAGGCCGTGGAGACCGCCATCAAACTCGCGCGCCTCAACGGCCGACGGCATCTGGTGGCCATGACCGGCGGATACCACGGCAAGACCCTGGGTGCCCTGTCGATCACGGAACGGGAGACCCTCCGGGCCCCGTTCCGTCCCCTGCTACCGGACGTCACCCACGTCCCGTATGGTGATGTGCCCGCCCTCTCCGCCGCCCTGGCCCGGCGGCCGGGCGAGGCGTGCGTCATCGTGGAGCCGGTGCAGGGAGAGGCCGGTGTGGTCATACCCCCGCCCGGCTACCTCGGCGCCGTGCGGCGGACGTGCTCCCACCACGGCGCGCTCCTCGTCGTCGACGAGATCCAGACCGGACTCGGCCGTCTCGGCACCTGGTGGGGTGTCGACCCCGAGGGGGTGTGCCCCGACATCCTGTTGACCGGCAAGTCCTTGGGGGGAGCGGTGATCCCCGTCTCGGCGGCCGTCGCCACCCACGAGGTGTACGCCCCCCTCGACCGTGACCCCTTCCTGCACACGTCGACCTTCTCCGCCGCGCCCATCACCATGGCCGCCGTGTGCGGCTCCATCACGACCATCCGGGACGAGGGCCTGGTCGCACGGGCGGCGCACCTGGGCGCCCTCGTTACCGCCGGGCTCACCGGGATCGCCCGCGAGCGTCTCGCGCACCACGCTCACGAAGTCCGCGGGGCAGGACTGCTCATCGGTGTCGAGTTCACCGACCCCGCCTTGGCGGCGGACCTGTTCATCGCGCTCGTCGGCAACGACGTGGTGACGAACCTCTGTCTCGGCTCCGACTCCGTAGTACGGCTCAGCCCACCCGCCACGATGAGCGAACAGGACGTCGACTTCCTCCTGGAACGCTTCGACAAGGCGTCCCGGCAAGTCGCCGCACACCATCCCTCGTACCAGGAAGGCAGCCATGCGAAGCGTTGAACTGGCCCTGCGTTCCCACCGTACTGACCCCGGCACCGCCTACCGGCGGATCACCGACTTCGGGCGCTACCCGGACCTCGTCGAGGAGATCCGTTCCGTCCGTGTCCGTCCGGGCGACCACGAAGCGGAGTCCACCAGCGAATGGGAGATCCACTTTCGCAACGGGCCGTTGCGCTGGACCGAGATCGACAGGCTGGACGCTGGACGGCGACAGATCGTCTTCGAACAGACGGAAGGGGACTTCGAGGTGTTCCACGGTTCGTGGCGGGTCGACCCCGCCGGTGACAACGGCTGTGAGGTGGCGTTCGAGGCGGCGTTCGACTTCGGGATACCCAGCCTCGCCGGAATCCTGGAGCCGCTCGCGGCACGGGTCCTCACGGAGGCTGTCGGCGTCATCGTCGTCCGTCTGCTCGGCGACGCGACGGTCCTGGACGATCCGGCCACCGGTGCCGTCGTCCACACGCGGTGCGCGGACACTGCTCCCTCGCAGTCGACGCCCGCTGGTTGACCGGGTCTGCGGGTTGACCAGCAGGGTGTCGCGGTGCCGGCGCGGAGTACCGGTGGGACAGGGGCCGAGACGGTCGCCGGAGACATGCCACAGGATGGGGTGGCAGGCGATGCCGCGCGCGCCGGCGGCGTCCGTCCGACGAACCCGGTGTGTGTCTCGACCGGGTGTGCGTAGCCGATGGCGGCGTCCCGGTGTCGGCCCGGGGCCCTCAGGACCCGGGCTTGCCGGTAGGGGGTCCGCCCGGCGGCCCGCAGATCGTTGGTGAACAGTCGATTACTGCCGGAGCTCTGGTCATGGCCTTCGTTGACAGCGACAAGGCGCTGGTCCGCGCAAGGCATTCGTCGTCGAGCACGGAGTGGGTGAGGGCGCGTAGGGCCAGCGGACAGGACCGCACGGCGGCTGGAGCCGTCTCCCCGGGCGTTGACCGGAGCGTGATGTTCGGCGTTCCTGGTCGTCCGGCCAGTGCGTGGGCGAGTTGGGCACATCAGGCCAGGACGGCGGAGCGGGAAGCGGGCTCATCGGTGAGGCCCATCCTGGGGAGCGCTTCGTCGGCGATGTACGCAGCGAGCGCGGTGCGGCCGTGAGCCTGTCGCCGTGGGCCTCTGCGGCGATGAAGGCTCGTACGGCATATCGGCGCGCCATACGCGACAGTGCGCCCCAGCTGACCGAACGCCGGGTAGAAGAGCTCACACCTGGGCATCAAGCAGGGCGATAGATTCAAAAGGGGTATCAAGCGTGAAGTTCTCGACAAACATGCCGTCGCAGCGCTGCTTGACGACGCGGCACTCGCCAAGACCGTCAAGGTCTTCCCCCAGTCTCGGCCGCGAAGATTCCCCACCGTGTTCCACCGGTGCCCCAGTTCGGTGCCCTCGGGTCCCTGGACGCCGAGCCAGCCCGTGTCAGGAACGACTTCATCCACCTGCGCATCCAGTGACGACTGCACCCATCAACACGAGACAGCAGGAGCACCACGATGAAATCGATCACCTTCCCCAACGGCCAGATCACCATGGCGGGCAACCTCTACCTGCCCGAGGGCGTGGATACGAGCAACCGGCACGCGGCGGTCGTCGTCGTCCACCCCGGCGGCGGTGTGAAGGAGCAGGTCGCCGGCCTGTACGCGAGCAAGCTCGCCGAGCAAGGCTTCGTGGCTCTCGCCTTCGACGCCTCCTACCAAGGCGACAGCGGAGGCGAGCCCCGTCACTTGGAAGACCCCTACGCCCGCGTGGACGACGTCCGCGGCGCCGTCGACTACATGCAGAGCCTGGACTTCGTCGACCCCGAGCGCATCGGCACCCTCGGTATCTGTGCCGGCGCCGGATACAGCGTCAGTGCCGCGATGACGGATTGCCGTATCAAGGCCCTCACGACCGTCAGCGCCGTCAACATCGGCACCACCTTCCGTCGCGGCTGGTACGGCACCGGCCCCGACACCGACGTCGTCCCCATGCTGGAGGCCGTCGCCCGGCAGCGCACCGCAGAAGCGTCCCGGAGCGTCGAACCCACCTACCTCCCCTACGTCCCGGACGAGCCTGACGAGCGGACCCCACCCGATCTGGTCGAGGCCGGTGAGTACTACCTCACCCTGCGCGCCCAGCACCCCAACGCCAAGAACAAGTTCCTCCACACCAAGAGCATCACGCGCATCCTCACCTTCGACGCCTTCCATCTGGTCGAGGCGCTTCTCACCCAGCCGATCCTCATCGTCGCCGGAAGCGAGGCCGGATCGCTGTGGATGTCCACCGAGTTGCACGGCCGTGCCCGCGCCCCCAAGCGACTCCGGATCGTCGAGGGCGGCACGCACATGAGTTTCTACGACGTCCCCGAGTACGTCGGCCGGGCCGTCGCCGAAGCTGCGCTGTTCTTCAACGAGCACCTGACGACATAGGTGCCGAGGTCGTCGGCCTCGACGATGCCGGGCGCGGAACCGTCGGAACGCGGGGGTTGGGTGTAGCGGGTGACGGTGACCTCTCTCAGCGTTTCCCAGGCTGTAGGGCGCGACTCCCCACAGATCAGCAGACTGGTTCGCGTCGTGCCACCGAGCAGGTCCCGCCCCGTCAGTCCGGTGGAGGATCTGGGGTGTTTCCACCGGCGCGGCCACGGGGCGGACCCGGGCGAGCCGTTCGGAGGCCGCGTTCGTCTATGGTCGCTCTCCATGACGGCGGCCCCGGGTCGCAACGTCGGAGCGGGGACCTGGGGTGGTCGTGCGCGTTGAGGACCGTGCGGGTCTCTTGGGAACGAGGCGCCGCGGACCGGACCTGGTCAGAGAGCTGCGGGTGCGGAGCTGGAAGGCGACGAAGCCGACGCACGCGGCTACGGTGAACCAGAGGAGTTGGATGGCGAGGTACCGGTTCAGCGAGGCCGTGGTGGAGAAGCCCGCACCAGTGGCAGCCTGCATGCTGCCGTAGGAAGGCAGATACCTCATGGCGGAACTACTCGAACTGCTGCTGTAGAGCGGGTTCTGCAGCACAAGGTCGATGATGCTGATCATGGCGATGGCGAACATGCCTTCGACCTCGCGGTGCAGAAGTGAGCCGAGGGCGACACCGAGGGCGCCATAGGTCAGACCGGCGCAGAACAGCGCCGCCGCGAAGGTCAGCGGTTGGTCGGGGACACGGAAGACGCAGGTGAGCCCGGTGGCATAGGCCGCGACGACCACGGACGCCACGGTGAGGGCCGTGACCTTGGCGAGGACCAGGTGGACACGGGGATATCCGGACAGGACGAGGCGCCGGTCGAAGTGGCTGCCAGTGAAGGTGGCCGCGAACATCATGAACCCGATGATCAGTGCGACGGAGTTGAGGACACCGGTGATCTCGGTGAGCTGATTGCCTCCCGGGGTGAGCGTCTCACCGGTCGCCCGGAGCCGGAAGCGGACCAGGGCGTCCGGCACCGACAGGAACCCCATGACGGTCCACACGGGAACGAACAGGGCGACGAGTACCGTGGCGAACCGGTTGCGCAGATGCTCGATCAGCGCGTAACGGGTAGCGGTGGTGAAGCAGGTCCAGTGACGGCGGACCGGATGGCGGCTCATTCCGTTCGCCCCGTGGTCTGAGCGCACAGGCGCCCCCCGTCCAGTCGCCACAGGAGGTCAAGCCGCTCGGCGTCGTAGGCGAGGTGGGAGACGACCAGGACCGAACGGCCGCCTTCGCGCAGCCGCGTGGCCAGCTCCCAGAACCGTTGGTAGGTTTCCCAGTCGAAGCCCTGGTAGGGCTCGTCCAGTAGCAGGATCTGCGGGTCGTGCATGAGGGCCAGGGTGAGGTTCAGTTTCTGCCGGGTTCCGCCGCTCAGTACGCCGACACGCTCTTCGGCGTACTCGCGGAACTGGAGTAGCTCCATGATTTCCCCAGCGCGCCGCAGATCCGGCAGACACCGCGCGGTCTTGAAGAAGTCGATGTGCTGATTGACGGTGAGGGAGTTGTTGAGGACGGCTGCCTGAGGGCAGTAGCCGAGTTCGCCGCTGTGGCGCACCCGCCCCCGGTCTGGGCGGAGCTCGCCGGAAAGGATGCTCAGAAGAGTGGTCTTCCCCGCGCCGTTCTCACCGACTATCCCGGCCACGAGTCCTTTCCGTAGCTCCAGGTCCACACCACGCAGCACTTGTCGTTTTCGGTAGGCGTGGTGTACATCGCTGACCTCCATCAACGGGATTCCTCCTGTCGTGGTGGGCTGTTGGGCAGCACCAGCTCTCACATAACGCACCACGGCGGTCGAGGACACGACCCTCACTCGACAGGAGCTTAGTTTCATCCGATCAGGTGATTTAGTTCGACCCTCCCGAAAGGAACGCGCGCGTTTGCTTGTTCTAGTGATCTCACTGTTTCGGATACTCATCCGCTTTCAGGCACGTGAGATGCCCCTCCGGGATTCAACGGCGGAGAATGCGGGCGTCGACAGCAGGTGGAACTGCTCAGCGGGCAGGAGCATTCGGGCGTCAGCGTCGCACCGGGCCCATCGCCTGGGTCAACGCCCTGTGGTCGGTTACCCACAGCACATCGCGAGCGGCGAGCGCGCCGGGGTCCATCCGTGCTGTGCCGGAAGTGGTGTCAACGACGGTAGGTGCGCCCAGGCCCGCGACGCGGATGGATTTCAGCACGCAGGAGTTGGCCTGGTGGGTGCAGAAGACACGGTAGTGGCCGTTAGGCCAGTTGCCGTGCGAGGCGCGTTGAACGGCGGCGGAGAGTGTGACCTGCACGGCGGAGGAGGTGGAGTCCTGGGTCACCACCTCCACCGTGGCCGGTGCCTCCATTGTGGAAGAAAACGATGCGGCAGGCCAAGGCTCTTGGCCAGCCAGCGCACGACCACCTGCTCAGGCTCGGTGGTGGCTGGCGAGGTGGACCACATCACGCTCTGCACACCCAGCCCTGCGGTGACCAGTTCGACCAAGGCCGAGGCTGGAGAATTCGCGGCCGGGTAGTGGCCAAGGAACGCGGGATGCTGCCAGGGCACCAGCCCCGGCACGATCGTGGCCCATGTCTCGTCCACGATGCGGTTCAGGGACTCGCCCTGTTCGGGGGCGGCTGGAGGCAGGGCTGCGATGGTGGTCCAGGGGACGCGTGGGCACTACCGACAGAGAGGCGGATGCGAGGCGGGCCCAGTGCGAGACCAGATGCCCCACTGCCAGGGAGACCCTCGCCGCGAAGTCGCCCATATGGTGATTCTAGATGAAAATACATTCTTTGACCTATTGGGTGAGCTGTATGGACATCTCTCCCCTGTGTCTCGCGCCCCCCGAAGACCTGCCGTCAGACCTTCGCGCGCTCCGCGAAGCGGTACCGGCGCGCCCGTCCGACCCAGACGCACCGCACCACCCCCTGCCCGACCCGCACGAGCAAGACTTTGACGCCTTCTTCGGCATCGTCCGCTGCAATCGCCTCCCCGCTGCCGGCCTGCTCGCCACTGCCCTGAGCCGGACCGTGGGCATCATGAGCCCGCTCGCCGACGCCGAGGACCGGGCTCGGCTCACCGTGGCGCTACGCAGGGCGGGGCGCCCCTCTCCCCCACCACGCGCTCCGGCCTCGCATGGCGGAGCAAGCGCCTGGGAGAAGTGGATCCACGGGCACCGCCTCTTCTTCGCTCTGACCCAAGCCACCGTCGTCGCCTTGAAGCACGCGATCACGAGACCGGAGGATCCCGTGGCCACGATAGAGGGGAGTGACAGCGCCATCGCCTTCCTGCATGCCAGCGCGGCTGCGCTGCGCCTGACCGCCGCGTTCTCCCGGGATGCCTACCATCGCGCCGTCCGCCCCGCGATGGCACCCCCCGTGCACCCGGCAGAAGGCTTCAGCGGCCTGTGGTCGGCCGATCACCGCGTCCTGGTTCAGGAGCTGGGGCGCTGGGGAGAGGCCATCACCGCTCCGACCGTCCCGGTGCGCATCACCTGCGACCTCCTGCGCGACGCGGTGCGCGATGTGTATCAATCCCACATCGGCGTATGCGACCGCTTCGTCGGCCACGGCCCTTCACTCCTCGGGGGGACCTCCGACTCACTCGCCACTCTGGCCAAGCTCGCGCACGCACGCCAGCGCCTCCTCGCTCCGCGACCGGACTAGCGAGACCGCGTCCTACGTGGTCGGCTCAAGGAGCCGCGTGTGGCAGCGGAGAACGTCTGCGGGTCGACGGAAGGCCGGGCAGTTGCCTGGTTGGCGTCCGTAGCGGTGATTGGTTCGGCTTCCTCCGCCGCCTCACGGGCCGCGCCCAGGGCCCGAGCGCTGAGCTCGGTACTCACGCGGTCACCGTCCCGGGGGCCTCGTGTCCCAGGGGCCAGACGGCGGACTGGGTAGCCTGTCCGTCCCACGCGATCGCGGGTCTTCCCAGACCGGGCGGGGGCCTGTCCGGCCCCACAGCGACGGAGCGTGCTCCCGTCGCTCTTGAACGGCCCGCTTCGCGGTCCGGCCACCGGGTGATGAGCCGCTGCCCCTGACCGTCCGGGCCTCAGCACTGACGGCCGCGACGTCGCCCGGGCCGGCCGTGTAGGCGAGCTAGACCGCCGCGCGGAAGCCGGACCCACCGATCAGAACCTCGGTTCCGGTCTCCCGGACCCATCCCAGCCCTTCCGCGAGCCGGAATTGCAACGCCCGCGGTTGTGCCGAGACCGTTCGACGACGACGGTTCACCTGATGCGGTAGTTACCGCCGTGGACCAGAGTAGGCAGGAGATCCGGGGGGAAATCACCAGCAATCGATTCGCATCCGATTTCCGGGGGACGATCCTCCAGGGAAGCGGGGGAACCATGCGCCCGGAGGCTTTCCGAAGGGTCTCGTTCATCTTCTCGCTCCTGGACTCGAACGGGAACGGAGTCCTGGAGGAGTCCGGCTTCACCTTGATGACCAAGCGCCTGATCGCCGCGGTGGACGACTCCATCCCGGAGGCCCGGGAGGCGACGCGATCCGCGCATTCGTGGGCGTCGGCATCGCATCCAGCTCGGTGGCAACCCATCATGACTTCGGCACCGGAGGCAGCCAATGGACACAACGCACACTTGACACACCATCATGTCGGGTGAGGACCACTGGCCCGAACAGACCGGGAGATCTGCGGGTCACCCACCTCAGGATCCCCAGTGGTCAGTCGACCGTCGCACGCAGCAGCTCCCACACGCCCCGGGCCACGGGTCGGCCTCGCCAGCCGTCCTGCGGTGTGGTGCGACCACGGCCGTGAGCACACCAGCGCCGGCAACCGCCCCGGCGTTCATGTGGAGCGGGCGAACGGGGTGCTGGCACCCGGCCGCCCATCAGCAGGTGATCGCCGGTTGGAATGTCCCCCAGTGGGTGGGGTGTCCTACGCCTGAGCCCTGGCGACACTGTCCTCGTTGACCGATGGCATCGTCAGCGAGCTGCCGCTTCCGGTCGACGGGTGTGCCGGCCGGAAGCGGACCGGCGTGGTCACTCGTCGACTTCGGCTCCGGTCCCGGAGGCAGGGCCGCCAGGAGCACAAGAGGCGTCCACCCATCGGTTCGCATACGATGCAAGGAGCCCTTTCGAGCGCGGGGAACGGCTGGTGCGACCAGCCCGGTTCACGCAGGAGTCCGGCTCGGCGTCTGATTGGCGACAGCGATCGACGCCTTGGGCCATCAGCATCACGCCGAGGAGGGTGCCACCACACCCGGCTACCAGCCCGGTCGGAGTGGGCCGGGCCTTCCATCGCCTCCGCCCCGCTGACAGGGCAGCGAGCGGCGACGTGAGGTGACGTCATGCGGAAGACCTCTGAAGGGACGGCCGATCGGGAGCCCATCGCCATCATCGCCATGGCGTGCCGGTTCCCCGCGGGCGCGGTGACGCCGGAAAAGTACTGGGAGTCGCTGCTCTCAGGGGTGGAGGCGGTCGGGCGAGTACCGGCGGACCGCTGGGACGGATACACCGTCGGTGACCGGGCGAGAGAACGCGTCCTCGCGTCCACGACGCCCTACGGGTCCTTCCTCGACCAGGACGTCTACAGCTTCGATCCCGACTTCTTCGGCATCGCGCCGCGCGAGGCCCGGCTCATGGATCCGCAGCAGCGGCTGGCGCTGGAAGTGACGTGGGAAGCGCTGGAACGCGCCGGTGTCGCCCCGCCGGATCTGGAGGGGTCCGACACCGGCGTCTTCATGGGGGTGGGATCGGACGACTACGGCCGACCGCTCCTGGAGGACCTCGCCGGTATCGAACCCTGGTCAGGCATCGGGGCTTCGCTGTGCGCGGTGGCCAACCGTGTCTCCCACAGCCTCGACCTGCGGGGCCCCAGCGTCGCGGTGGACACCGCGTGCTCGTCCTCGCTGGTCGCCCTGCACCAGGCTTGTCTGAGCCTGCGCGCCGGTGAGTGCGGAACCGCCCTCGCCGGCGGAGTGATGCTGATGACCGGCCCCGCGCTGACCGTGGTACTGGACCAGGCCGGCGCCCTGTCAGCGGACGGCAGGTCCAAGCCCTTCGATGCCGGGGCGGACGGGTACGGCCGTGGTGAGGGCTGCGGAGTGGTGGTCCTGAGACGCCTGTCCGACGCGGCGCGCGAGGGCGATCCGGTCCTGGCCGTCATCCGGGGCTGTGCGGTACGGCAGGACGGCCGTACCGAGGGCATCATGGCTCCCAGCCAAGGCGCGCAGGAAGACCTCCTGCGGTGCGCGTACCAGGCCGCCGGAGTCGACCCCTCGACGGTGGACTACGTGGAGGCGCACGGCACCGGCACCCGCGCGGGCGACCCGGTGGAGGCCGGCGCGTTGGCCGCCGTGCTGGGCCACGGCCGGCCAGCCGGAAACCCCTGCCTCCTGGGGTCGGTCAAGGGCAACATCGGTCATCTGGAAGCCGCTGCCGGAGTGGCCGGACTGATCAAGACGGTCATGGTCCTCCAAACGGGCACGGTACCGGCGACCCGTTCCCACAGCGGCCCCGCGACGACGATCGACTGGAAGCGGTCAGGACTCCGTCTCGTCGTCGAGAACGCTTCCCTCGACACGCCGCCGGACCGGCCCCTTCGCGCCGCGGTGGCGAGCTATGGCTACGGGGGAACGATCGCCCATGCCGTCCTGGAGCGGTGGACCCCCACCGGCCCCACTGTCCGTCCCACCGGCACGGCTCCGGCCACCCTTCGGGTGTACCCGCTCTCCACCGGTGATGTGACGGCCCTGTCCCTCCACGCTCGGCGGCTGTCCGACACGATCCGGGACGGACTGGAAGACGAGTCGTTCGAGCTGCGAGACGTCGGGCACACCCTGTCCGCGCACCGGGCCCACCTGGGCGCGCGTGCCGCGGTGGTCGCGGGGGACGGGCACCACCTCCTCGCCGGGCTGAAGACGATCGCGGAGGAACGGGACGGCGACCCGGACGTGGCCGTCGGCCGGATCGGAGAGGACGGCGACGCTCCCGTCTGGGTCTTCTCCGGACACGGATCCCAGTGGGAGGGCATGGGCCGCGAACTGCTCGACCGGGAACCCGCTTTCGCGGCCACCATCGACCGTCTGGCACCGTGGTACGCGGAGGAGATCGGGTACACCCCTCGCCAAGCGCTGACCGCGGAACCGCTGGGCCCGGTCGACCGGATCCAGGCCGCCCTGGTCGCCGTCCACCTGGGACTGGCCGATCTGTGGAAACACCACGGACTGCGTCCCGGTGCTGTGCTGGGACACTCGGTCGGAGAGATCGCCGCCGCGGCGACCGCGGGCGTTCTGACCCAGGAGGAAGCGGCACGCTTGGCCTGCCGCAGGTCACGACTGCTGCGCGGGGTCGAAGGCGAGGGCGCCATGGCCATGGTGAGGCTTCCCTTCGCCGAAGCGCAGCGGACGATCAGCGCGGACCCGGACCTGGTGTGCGCGGTGGCGTCCTCATCGACGTCCACCGTGGTGTCGGGAACTCCCGGAGCGGTCGCCCGGTGGGCCCGTCGATGGGAGGAACGGGGAGTGCCGGTGAAGACGGTGGACTCCACCGTCGCCTTCCACAGCCCCCAGATGAGCCCCCTGGCCGAACGGCTGGCCCGGGCCCTGGACGACCTGAACCCCCGGCCACCCCGGATACCGCTCTATCTGACGGCCGTTGAGGACCCGCGGGAACGGGTCATCCAGGACGGCGACTACTGGGCCCGCAACCTCAAGGAACCCGTCCGCTTCGCCGAAGCGGTGACCGCCGCGGTCCAGGACGGACACCAGACCTTCGTGGAGCTCTCCCCGCATCCGGTGGTCGCCCACTCCATCACGGAGATGGGCGCGGAGCGCGGGGTCGTCGCGGTGCCCACCCTGCGCAGAGGACCCGGGGAGCACCGCGCGTTCCTTCGCTCCCTCGCCACCCTCTACACCCGAGGAGCGCGACCCGACTGGCGACGGTCACACCCCGCCGCGTCCCTCGCTCCCCTGCCGACCATGACATGGCAGCGGCAGCACCTGCGCGCCGAACCGTCGCCCCGAACCGGCCCGGGAACCGGCCACACGCCGGAGAGCCACACGCTCGTCGGCGACCTCACCGTCTCCCACGACCCGGCCGTCCACCTCTGGCACACCGTCCTCGACCGGGAGAACCGGCCGTATCCCCGCCACCACCCCGTCGCCGGAACGGAGATTGTCCCGGCCGCCGTGTTGCTCCACACCTTCGCGCAGGCGGGCCGTCGCATCGCCGGGACAGCGGAGCTGCCGTCACTGCACAATGTCGACCTCCGCACTCCGATCGCCCTACCTCGCGGCGACGGGGCACGCCACGTCCAACTGGTCGGACAGGGCCAGCGCTTGACGCTCTCCTCGCGACTCGGCGAAGAGGGACGGGAAGGGGATGGGGAGAGCTGGCAGCAGCACTGCTCCGCCACATTCGTCCCCGCGACACCCGCCGTGCCCGTCGCGCCGGCCGCCGGCGCCACGGGCACGGCGCTGCCTCCCGAGTACGTGGTGGAGCGCCTGAACGAGGTCGGCGTGGAAGACATGGGGTTCCCCTGGGAAACCGATGTCCTCCACACCGCCGAGGGTGTCCTCACCGTCCAGGTGTCCTGTGACCCGGGCCACCTGATCGAGTCCCCGACCTGGGCGAGCGCCCTGGACGCGGCGCTGTCGTGCGCCCCGCTCGTCATCCCCGGCGCACCACGCCTGCGGATGCCCGCGCATCTGGCCGGGATCCAACTGACCGGCCCCCCTCCCGATCGCGTCACGATCACGGTCCGATTGCTCCCGGGGCGAACCGACACGGTGGACATCGCCGTGCGCGGGCGCGGTGGACAATCGTTCGCACGGATCACCGCACTGCGGTACACGCCGTTGGAAGACGACGAACGGCCCGTCAGCACGATGTCGACCGCCGACGTCGGCTGGCGACCGCTCGCTCTCCCCGCGGAGCGGCGCGAAGAAGGCGGCCGTGTGCTCCTTGTCGGCGACCGCCGTCTGGCTCGGGCCCTGGCACCCGAATTCGGGCGGCACGGCACGTCCGTGCAGTTCCAACGGACGCTGAAGGGCGAACATCTAGCGACCGCCGACCACGTGCTGCTGGCCTACCCCCGGCAGTCCGCGCGGCAGCACGCCGAAGCGTTCGTCCGGGACGTCCGGACCCTGACACGCCACCACGGCGACGACGATCCCACCGTGTGGTGGGTGACCCGCGGCGTTCGCGAATCTACGGACGAGGCAGCTGTCGAACAGGCACCGCTCTGGGGCATGAGCCGCGTGTTCGCCACCGAGAACCCCCTGGTGCACGGGGGAACCGTGGACCTGCGAGCGGAGCAGCCGGGACCACACGACGCCGCCGCCCTACTCCAGTTGCTCCAGGAACGGCCCGACGACGACATCGTCTCCATCCGCGACGGAACGTGCTGGTCCCGGCGACTGCTCCCGGTGGCACTGGGCGAGGGGAACACCACCCCGCTCTGCAGGGCCGAAGGCACGTATCTGATCACCGGCGGACTCGGAGCCCTGGGGCTGCGCGTCGCCGCGCACCTGGTGCGGCAAGGAGCTCACAGACTCGTGCTCGCCTCCCGAACGGGACTCCCCGACCGAGCCCACTGGGACGACCCGGACCTCGCCGAAGCCTCACAGGAAAGGGTGCGGGCGGTCCGGGCCCTGGAATCAACCGGGGCGGTGGTCATGACGCCCGCGGTCGACGTCGCCGATCCACGGGCACTGCGCCGAGCCCTGGACGACACACAGCTTCCGCCTGTTGCGGGCGTCGTGCACGCCGCGGGCACCGTAGAGAACGCGCTGCTCACGGAAGTGGACGACGCCGCGTTGCGGCGCGTCATGCGCGCCAAGACCCATGGCGCGTTGGCTCTGCACCGGATGTTCCCGCCCGGCACGGTCGACTTCATGCTGCTGTTCTCCTCGGCGGGCCCCCTGCTGGGCCTGCCGGGGCAAGGCGCCTACGCCGCTGCCAACACCTATCTGGACGCCCTCGCACGCCACCGGCGCGCCGCGGGTGCCCAGGACACGGTCAGCGTCGCGTTCACCAGCTGGCACCGTCTGGGCATGGCCGCGTCCGCCGACGCCACCGACGCCGAACTCGCGGTCCGTGGAGCCTCAGACCTCAGCGAGACGCAAGCCCTGCGCGCCCTGACCGACGTCCTCAACGGACGTCGAACTATCGGCGCGAGCATCGCGGTCCTCTCACTCCTGCACGACTCTGAACACCTCCGGCCGCCCTTGATGTCCACCCTCCCGGCACTCCGACCCCAGGACGACACGCCGGACGCGGCGCCTTGGGCCGACCTGACCGGCGACGCCCTGCACGAAGCGGTCACGGACCAGGTCCGTCGCGCGGCCGCGCGGGTGCTGGGCGCGACCACCGCCCATCTGTCCGCCGAACGCCCGCTGTCTCAGCAGGGCATGGACTCCTTGCTCACCGTCCGGTTCCGGGTGGAACTGAACCGGTGCTTCGGCCTGGCAACGCCCCCGGCACTGCTCTGGGAGAACCCCACGCTCACCGCGCTCACCGCGTATCTGAGCACCCGGCTCACCGACCCGACGGACGAGGCGTCCCCTGCGGACCGATAGCGGTCGTCCACCGACGGGGCGTCCTGGCAGCCCCGCCGGCACCGCGACCCGACAACCACGCCCCTTTGCCACCCCGGGAGCCACTATGTCGAACACCACGACCCCGTTGGCAGACCTCGTCGACCGCTTCGACCACCACGACCCCCGTCTCACACCCGATCTGGCCGAGGAGGTCCACCGTGTGCTTCGCGAGCGGAGCGCCGTGGCACACAGCACCGCCTATGGCGGCATGTGGATCCTCACCCGCTTCGCCGAGGTCTCCGCCGCCTACCAGGATCACCGGACCTACCGCTCCGGGGACGGAGTGCTCTTCCCGCGCGCACCGGGCACCCCCCGCTTCGCACCCCTTGAGTACGACGCCCCCCACCACATGCTGTACCGACGCCTGATGACCCCGGCTGTCGCCCTGCCCAGGACCAAGGAAATCCGTGACGGGGTGCACGGGCTCGTCGGGGCCCGTCTGCGCCACCTCACCCGACGCGGCGGCGGGGACTGGTTGCGTGATCTGGCCCTGCCACTGCCCTTGGACGTGCTGGTGCTGACCGTGGGCTTCTCCACCCGGGCACGCGACCGCCTCCACGAACTCACCCGTCTCACCTGGCGCCACATCCACCGAGCGGACGGCACCCGGGATTTCTGGCCGCAGTTCGCCACGCTCCTCGACGAGGAGATCGACCGCGCTCGCAGGTCCGACGCGGCCGAGAGCTACCTGGCGTGGCTCGTCCGCCAGGACTTCGACGGTCGACCGGCCACAGGGACCGAACTCCACCCCCTCCTCGTGGCGCTCGCGATCGCCGGCCACGACACCACGCTCGGCGGGATCGGGCACATGCTCTGGTACCTGTCCCAACACCCGGAACTCCAAAGCGCGCTGCGGCGGGACCCGCGTATCGCGGCAACCGTCGCAGACGAGAGCCTACGGCTGTGGCCACCAGTCGATCACGAGACACGAACGACCACGCGGGCCGTGACCATCGACGGCACGCGCATCCCACCGGGCTCCAGGGTGCTGCTCCTTAACGGGGCCGCCAACCGTGACCCGCGCCGTTACCCGGATCCCGACAGCTTCCGTCTCGACCGCCCCCTCGGACACCATCTGTCGTTCGGCAACGGCGTCCACTTCTGCGTCGGCTCGCACCTCGCCCGCCTGGAGATGACGGAGATCGCCGGGCAACTCGCCGACCACCCGCCGTTCGCCCTGACCAAGGCGCCACGGCGGCACTACGAGAACGGGCGGCACGCCGGCTTCGACCAGCTGACGTTCCGCTTCCGCTCACCAACTCCCGGCGTCCGTGGGAGGCGGGGCCGGTGAGCGACACCTGCGGCGTCCCGGGCTGCACCCCGGCCGTGCACGCCTGGCACCAGCCGGCCGGCCAGCACAGCCTGCGGCTGGGCCCCCTACGGGTGACGTACGTGGTGGACGGGGTGATGCGACTCTCGCCCCACCGGTTCCTCCCCGCCGTACCGGCAGGCCACTGGCGTACCCACTCCTACCTCCTGGATTCCGGAGGGTGGTTGGTGATGTCCACGGGCGGATTGCTCATCCAGCACGAAAGCGGCCGGTCCATGCTGATCGACACGGGGTTCGGCCCCTTCCGGGGGGACATCGGGTTCGGCTCCGTCACGTGCGGTGCCCTTCCATTGGCCTTGGCCCGGACAGGACTGCGGCCGGATGCCATCGACACGGTCGCCTTCACCCACCTGCACATCGATCACGTCGGGTGGGCGTTCGATGAGGACCGGCGCCCGACGTTCCCTCGCGCCCTGTACTGGGTGGCCGCGAACGAACTCCCTCACTACCAGGACGGACACATCGAGACCGGCGCACCTTCCGCCGCCCGAGTCATCACACCACTCGCGCGTCTGGCCCACCGATTCGGCGACGGCGAGGAGATCTTCCCCGGTGTCACCACCTGGCTCACCCCGGGCCACAGCCCCGGACACACCACGTACCTGGTCCGCCACGGCGAGCACCGTCTAGTCGTCTTCGGCGACGTTCTGCACTCCCCGACCCAGCTCGTCCATCCCGCTTGGGGTGCCGCCCCCGACCACGATCCGGCTCAGGCCGCCACGACTCGCGACGTGGTGCGGGCGCGTCTCCACCTTCCCGGCACCATCGGCTTCGGCATGCACTTCGCCGACCGCCCGTTCGGACACCTCACCGATGACGCGGGCCCCGGGGTTCCGTGGGCTCCGGTGACGTGATGCCCGATGGGGCGAACAGGGGGCTCGACGGTGTCCTGTCCCGTCGTCCGGTCACAGGCGCGGGCGAGCGTTGAGCGACTGTCGTCGACCCCGACTGTCCCGATCACGCGAACAGACCGGCCGCACCCCCTAGACGAGCACTATGAGCTTTCCCCCCTTGACGGTGGGTTCCCTCCCCCACGGCCGCTGCGCACTCATAGGAAGTCGTCGACGTGGGGCCCTGAAAGGGCAGGTCAGCCGGCTCATGGTGACAGGGACGGCAGTTGCGGCGCCTGTACGTCGTTGGAGGGAATGTTGACCCACCGCACGATGACGCGGCCCCTGGCCCACGCCCCGAGCGACCGTCCACACTGGCCCTGGACCCGCATTCCGAGTGGCACGGTGGCCGCACCCATGATCGATGCCACGAACACTGACGCCTGGCGGTGTCTGGAGGAGGACCCGTGACCGTGGACCAGTACGGCCGTCTGGAGGATGAGCGGGCGAGCATGGCGGCACGACTGGCTGATCCGGGCCTCCTTGACGGAGCCATCGGTATCGTCCTCGAAGAGCCCGGCAGCGGCCCGTCGCCCGTGCGTTGGAGCGGTCTGGCCGTACCGGTCGGCGGAGTCAGAGTGTGCGGGTTCATCCAAGTCCCCGAGCGGTTGCTCCTGTGCGTGCTCGCCATCCTGGAGACCGACAACACACACAGCTTGGGATTTCCCGGGGTCCGAGTGCACCAGCCGTACACCGCCTTCGCCAACGGCACCTCGACGACGGGCCGGGTGGAATGGGGGCAGGAGCCCAGCCGCGATCCCGGGCCCCGAGGACTCATGCTGGGCTACCACCATCACGGTATCGCCCTGCACAGGGCCGAATCCTCTGCCGGGGCTCGTTGAATCCGCCCGGCCACGCGACACCCCGATAGGGTCCCGCCCGCAGGGGCCACCCACGGGCGCGTAGTGGGCTCAGGGTTGCCGGGAACGGGCGCCGACCGCGAACCCGTCCTGCCACGCCACGGCGAACAGGCGGCACAGCTCTCCGAGTTGCCGCGGTGTGAGAGTGTTCCGCAGAGTGCCATGTCCCTCAAGAACGAACCTGGCTCGGTGGCCCGCCGCCCCCAGGAGGACGAGACCGTCGTATCCGGCGATCTTTCCGTCCGGGTCGGGGATGCTGCCACGACTGCGATCGTGTTCGGCGATCAGTGCGACAAGGCGCCGGACGTCGGGGTGGGGCTGGGTCATGAAACTCCTCCTGTCGTACCGCGGAGCGGTGGAGTGGGACGTCCGAAGGGTCCGTTGGGGGTGCGGTTCCGCCCCCGTGCTCCCGAGGGCGCCAGTTCGTCCGTTCGTCGGGGGCAGCGCCGGTGCGAGGCTCGCGAGACGCTGACCGCAGTCGCCTTCGTAGTATCACGATCTACCCACTGGTTCGGATCCCATGGACGACCCGTCCCTCGCAAGCATGCCGCGGGGGCGCGGCAGAGCGCGCAGCGCGCTGGCGGGGCGTGCGGTTGCGTCGGGGGATCCGACGCCTCGACTCCGGGGAATCGACAGGTTGTGGGCCGGACGTCCTGAGCGCTTCCTCAGGGCACCCGTGGTTCGGCGCCTCCTTCCCGCTGGAGGTGTCGTGGCCGGAGACGGCGAACTGTACGGGAGGGGGCGTCCGGCCCTGCTGCGCGGCGGCCGGCATTCGTGATGGGTTCGTCCCTTGAACCGGGTTTCCCGCACCGCGTTGCTCGTCTGGCGACGCTGACCTGAGAGCGCCCGGCAACGGATCAGACGGATGCCAAGGCCACGAGGAGGGCTGGGTCCAGCTCGGTCTGGACTACTCCGGCGATGTCCTCGTCAGCGTGGGCACCGACGCCTGGTTCATGCAGGGGACCGGACCGCGTCGGGTCCGTCGCAGCTGGGCAGCCCCACCCCCGCGACGAGCAGGTACGGACAGGGACCGTTCACCGCGATCATGGGGGATGTTCTACTCGAACTCTGGACGGGGTACAAGCGGTCGGCATCGGTCCCTGTCGGTCCCTGGTCGATGGGGGCTCACGCTCCGTGGCCTGGTTTCGATGACGGGCCGTTCGTGGTGAAGACGGACACGACAGGCCCTGAACATGGTTGCCCACGGTTGACGAGCTACGAAGCCAGCCAGGTCTCCGGGCATCATCGGGGTGTTCGGCCGGCAGCCTGCGTGGCGACCTGTTCGGCGGTTCCACCACTGCCGGACCCGGGCGTGGGGCGAAGCCATGCCGTCGGTACCGGGATGCGCGTTCCGAGGCTCAGGGTGCGGTGCTGTCCTGGTCCGGCGTCGCCTAGGAGGGCAGGGCTGGAAGCCATGTCAGGTCGGGGTGGTCGGACGTGAGGTACTGGCCGGTGAGGTGGTCCGCGACTCCGGCCGCGAGGAGGAGCGCGCCACGAACGCCCACGTCCGTGGAGGTGGTCCGGCCTTGGGCGCGCTCGCGCAGGAGCCAGTGCTTGGCCTTCCCCTCCCAACTGTCCTCCTCCGCGGTCGTTTCCATCAGGGCGGAGGACATTCCGATGGTGAGGAGCCCGGGATGGTAGGCGAAGACGTGCACACCGTGCGGGCGCAGTTCCGCGGCGAGGTTCTCGGCCAGCTTGATGCCGGCGGCCTTGGAGACCGAGTAAGCCGACAGATGCGGCCAGCGGTGCATGCCCGCGTTGCTACTGATCACCAGGATCCTGCCGCCACGCGCGAGCAGTTGGGGAACGAAGGCGTGGCAGGTGAGAAAGGTCCCTCGGACGTTCACCTCGTGTGTGGCCCACCAATGGGCCGGATCGTTCTCCCACGCGGGTCCGATCGGGCCGCTCGCTCCCGCGTTGGCCACCAGGACGTCCGTACCGCCCCAGTCCGCCAGCAGTCGGGCCGCGAGTTCCCGTAGCGCGCCCTCGTCCGTGCTGTCCACGACGGCGGTGCGCAGGTCGCCGTACGGCGCGAGTTCCGCGCGGGTAGAGGCCAGGGCGTCCTGGTCGCGGCCGGTGATGAGAACTCGGGCACCGCGTTCGAGGAAGGCACGGGCCATTTCCCGGCCGAACCCGCGTGAGCCGCCGGTGATCAGTACGCTCCGACCGGCAAGGCCGGCGCGGACGTCGTCGGGTGTCTCGAAGGAGTGCTCGGTGGACTCCGTCGGACTCTGCGGTGTGATGGGCACTGCGCGCTCCACGGATGCCTCCCGTGCGGGCACGCACGGGGCTGGGAAATGGGTGTTCTGCATGTAGTCTCTCGTGGCTCAGCCACAGGACAAGCCTGCCCCTGGGGGCGAACTGGTGTGCGGCGGTCGTCGCCGAGCCGTCAGACGGGGTACGTCCAGGACTCCCTGCTCATCCGCCCTCTCGATCCGGTGCAGTCGCGTGAGGTGACTGCGGGCGTTCGCACGGCGCGGTGCCGTCGCGGCGGCGGAGCGGACTCCAGGCTATCCCACAGCAACTCGATCGGCATGGTGCGGGAGGTACGCCTCGCCCACCATCGCATCGGATGAACTGGGGCTCCCCAGGCGCTTGCGCGGTCGTGGATGGCGAGTTCCTCACTGTCGGCGGTCGGCCTTCCACCCGCCCTCTTCGTTCGCGCCGCGCCCGGGAGGGCGGGTGGAAGCCGGACCGGGTCAGACCGTGTCGCTGTCGAAGATGCTGTCACCGCCCAGCGGACGGAAGCGGGCCTGGAAGAAGCGCAGGTGGGGGGGTTCGTGCGTGAACTCCAGTCCCCGGACGATCTGTTCGCGGCGGGTGTGCAGTCGGATGACGCTGTCCGCGACGACGTCCATGTGGGTCTGGGTGTAGACCCGACGGGGGATGGCGAGGCGGACGAACTCCAGCGGTGGATAGCGGTTCTCGCCGGTGACCGGATCGCGTCCGGCCGAGAGGGCTCCGCGCTCCACCCCTCGGATTCCGGTGTCGGCGTAGAGGGCCGCGACGAGTGTCTGGGCCGGGAACTCCTCACGGGAGATGTGGGGCAGGGTGGCGAGGGCGTCGACACAGACGCAGTGGCCCCCGATGGGACGGACGACCGGCACTCCGGCGTCGATGAGCCGATGGCCGAGATAGGCGACCTGTCCGATGCGGGCCGCGATGTTCTCCTCCCGCACGGATTCGACGATGCCCTGGGCCAGCGCCTCCATGTCGCGGCCGGCCATCCCTCCGTAGGTGTGCAGCCCCTCGTACAGCAGGACGAGCGCCCGGGCCCGCTCGGCCAGGTCCGGATCCCGGATGCCGATCCAGCCACCGATGTTGACCATGCTGTCCTTCTTCGCGGACATGATGGCGACATCGGCCAGGTCGCACATGGCGCGCAGGATGTCGGCGATCGAGGTGTCCGCCCAGCCGCTCTCGCGCTGCTTGATGAAGTAGGCGTTCTCGACGGCGCGCGCGGTGTCGAGGACGACGGGGAGGGAGTGGGCGTCGGCGATCTCGCGCACGGTGGCGAGGCTGGCGAGGCTGATCGGCTGGCCTCCCGCCATGTTGACGGTCGCTCCGATCGACAGGTACGGGATGGCGTCTGGGCCGTGCTTCTTGATGAAGGCGCGCAGTTTGGCCGGGTCGACGTCGCCCTTGAAGGGGTGCTCGGAGGTGGGGTCGTGCGCTTCGTCGATGATCACGTCGTGGAAGACGGCGCCGTTGCGTTCCTGATGGGCGCGGGTGGAGGTGAAGTACATGTTCCCCGCGACGTGGTGGCCTGGCCGGATCAGCAGTTGCGAGACGATGTTCTCGCCGGCGCGTCCCTGGTGAACGGGGACGACGTGTTCGAAGCCGTAGTGGGCACGGACCTCCTGCCGCAGTAGGTAGAAGCTGCGCGCGCCGGCGTACGCTTCGTCGCCCTGCATGAGGACGGCCCACTGCCGGTCGGACATGGCGCTCGTGCCGGAGTCGGTGAACAGGTCGACGGCGACGTCCTCGGAGCGCAGCAGGGTCGGGTTCCAGCCGGCCTCTCGCAGTGCGTGCTCTCGGTAGGCACGGTCGGTCTGCCGGATCGCTTCGACGGTTTTGACGCGCCAGGGCTCGACGGGGTGCGGGATGGTCATGGAGTCTCGCCTTCCATTGCGTCGGAGGTGCTTGGGGTGCGGGCCGGACGGGGTTCCGTCCAGCGGCAGCCGGTGAGGGAGGGGACGAGCCCGCCCGGGATCATGGGGGGTTCCCAGGCTGCGGCGGCGCCGAGGCGGCTGCGGAGTTGGAGCCTTGCGCTCTCGGCCATGACTGCGGTGAACTGCTCGTCCGGGGCGGACCGTTCCCGGGTGAAGTCGCCGGCGAGGACGCCGCCGACCAGGTCGACGAAGGCTTCGCGCAGGGAGCCCCGGTGGCCGGAGATCTCGCGGGCTCGCCAGAAGTAGGACTCCTCGTCCGTGTGGAGCGTGTAGAAGGAGACGAGGAAGTCGTGGAAGAGACCGAACTCCCGACGGTATCGGGCTTCGAACTCGCCAAAGCTGCGGGCCTCGCTGAGCTCTCCGGCCAGTGTCGTATTGATGGAGCGGGCCGCGAGTAGCGCGCTGTAGGTGGCCAGGTGGACTCCAGAGGAGAAGACCGGGTCGATGAAGCAGGCCGCGTCGCCGACCAGGACCATGCCCGGGCCCCACAGCTCACTGCGGTCGTAGGACCAGTCCTTGCGGACGCGCAGCCGGTCGTAGGGCGCGGTCCGCGCGCGCCCAGCCCCAGTCAGGTACTCCTTGACCATGGGGCACTCGTCCACGAGGGCCCGGAAGGCGGCCTCGGGGTCGCCCCGCACACTGGCGGCCAGTTCCGCCCGCACGACGGCTCCGACGCTGGTGAGGGTGGCCGAGAGCGGGATGTACCAGAACCAGCCGGAAGGAAAGGCGACGCACAGGATGTTCCCGGAGTTCGGTTCGGGCATCCGCGCGGCGTCGAGGAAGTATCCGAAGAGCGCCAGGTTGCGGAAGAAGGGTGAGTACGCGCGCTTTCCGGCGAGCGCCTGGTGCAGACGGCTGCCGTGTCCGGAAGCGTCGACGACATGGACGGAGTGGGCTTCTCGCGTGTGCCCCGCGTCGTCCTGGAACCGGACTCCCACGATCCGGCCGTCCCCGGCTCGAAGCACGCCGAGCGCGCGATGGCCCTGCCGCACGTCCACCCCGGTACGGGCGGCGTTCTCCAGCAGGATGTTGTCGAATCGTGTGCGTTCGACCTGGTAGGCGTAGGAGGTGGGCCCGGCCATGCGCGAGGAGGTGGCGAAGGCGAAGGTCCACGGCTCGGGGTTGGCTCCCCATTGGAAGGTGCCGCCGTGTTTGCGGGTGAAGGCCGCACGCTCCAGTTCCTCGCTCACGCCGAGCATCGGACAGATGCCGTGCACGGTCGCGGGGAGGAGGGACTCGCCGATCTGGTACCGGGGGAAGGTCTCCTTGTCGAGGAGGAGGACGCGATGGCCTTCCTGGGCGGTGAGAGTGGCGGCTGTGGACCCGCCGGGCCCTCCACCCACCACGATCACGTCGAAATCGTTGGGAGGTCGGGTCATGCGCCGGTCCTTTCGGCGATCCGGGTCGCGAGCGCGGCAATGGTCGGGTGGAGCATGACCTCGCGCGTAGAGCATTCGAGGCCGACAGCGTGCAGCTGCAGGGACACCGCGTTGGCGAGCAGGCTGTCGCCGCCGAGGGTGAAGAAGTCCTGGTGGACTCCGGGGTGTTCGATGCCGAGGACGGACCGCCAGACCGTGGCGATCTGTTGTTCCACGGCGGTGAGGGGCGGGTCGGGGCACCCTTCGGAGTGGGTGGGAGAGCTGGCCAGCGCGGCCCGGTCCGTCTTGCCGGCCGCGGTGAGCGGCAGGGCGTCCAGAACGACGACGGCCGACGGGACGAGGTGGTCCGGCAGTCGTGCTCGCAGCTGACCGAGGAGTAGTGCCGCGAAGCCGTCCCTGCCGCCGGGGGTGTCCGCGGCCGGGCGGCGCACGACATGGGCCACCAGCCGGACCGACCCGCCGGGGCCCCGTTCGGCCCGTACCGCGGCCTGCCGCACCTCGGGGTGGGCAAGGAGCGCGTGTTCGGTCTCGGCCGGCTCGGTCCGGTGTCCGCGGATCTTGACCTGGTCGTCGGACCTGCCCAGGAACTCCAGCCGCCCGCCGGAGAGTCGGCGGACGATGTCACCCGTCCGGTACCAGCGCTCTCCCCCCTCGTCCAAGGTGAAGCTCTCGGCGTCCGACTCGGGTCGGTCGTGATAGCCGAGGGCCAGGCAGGCACCACCGAGCAACAGTTCGCCCGAGGCGCCGGGCGGACGGCGGCGCAGTTCCTCGTCGACGACCTGGGCGGCGCAGTTGGCGATGGGGCGGCCTATGAGCGGCCGTTCGCTCTCCTTGGTGGCGCAGGAGGTGGCGAAGACGGTGCATTCGGTGGGGCCGTAGAGATTGAGCGCGTGCAGATCCTCCTCGGCCCGCAGCCGGGTCCACAGCGCCGGGCTGATTGCCTCGCCGCCCATCAGGATCAGGTCGGGACGGGTCGCGGCGTGGAGGAGTCCGCATTCGGTCATGGCGGCGGTCAGCGCGGGCAGCGCCTCCACGACGGTGAGCCGCCGTTCACGTACCGCCTCCGCGTACAGTGCGGCATCGCGCCGGACGTCGTCGTCGAGCAGGTGCAGTTCGTGTCCGCCCGCCAGCCACAGCAGGGGGTTCCAGGCGGCGTCGAAGCCGAACGTCATTCCGTGGGCGACTCGTACCGGCCGTCTTCGGGGTCCGCGCCCCGCGAGGGGGAAGCAGCGGGCGCGCAGTTCGGTGTAGAGGTTGGTCAGGCTGTGGCCGCCGACGAGGACGCCCTTCGGGCTCCCGGTGGAGCCCGAGGTGTAGACGAGACAGACAGGATCGGCTGGAACACGGCGGGAAGCCGGAAACGGGGACGGGGAGGCGTACGCCCGCAGCTCGCGCCACCAGGTTCCGCACGGCAGTTCGACAGCGGGGTTCGGCGTCTCGGGGCTGTCGGTGAGTACCACGGTCGGTCGGGCGTCATCGAGGATCTGCCGCAGCCGGCCGGCGGGCTGTGCGGAATCCAGCGGCGCGTAGACCCCGCCGAGTTTGCCGACCGCGAGCGGTGCGAGGACCGCCGGGGCCGAGCGGGACAGCGCACAGGCGACCACGGATCCGGGACGGACGCCCTGCTCCCGCAGCAGCCGGGCCAACCTGTCGGACCAGAGGTCGAGTTCGCGGAAGGTGAGGGAGCCTTCGTCGGTCACCAGGGCCGTCGTGTCGGGGATGCGCGCCGCCTGCCGCGAGACCAACGCCCACCAGGGAGTGCCGGGCACGGGGCGACGTGCCCCACGCAGCACCCCGTCGGCGGGGGCGGACATCAGTCCCGCCCTCCCACCGCCGCGCCGGCCAGTCGGTCCACCAGCTTCCACAGCTCGCCCGCGCGCTCCGGGGCGAGCAGTCCCAGGTGGCCGCCGCCCACCAGGCGGGAGGCGAAGGGCTGCCGGGACCAGACCGCCCAGGCGTCGGTGGCGTCGTCAGCCACGTACCGCGGGTCGTCCTCGCCGCACACCGCGCCGACCGGACAGGGCGCACCGCGCTGCGCGGGGCCGGTGTAGCGGCTGATCAGGCTCATGTCGGCGCGTAGCAGGTCCCGGGCATGGGCCCGCAGCGAGTCGTCGACCGAGCCGTTGTCGTCCAGTATCCGGTCCAGACAGGCGTCGTCCAGCGGCGGCGGGCGGTGACGGCGGTGCGGGGCGGTCGCACCGACCACGATCAACGCGCGAGGGCCCCGGCCGTACCGGGATTCGATCCGCAGGGCGGTTTCCAGAGCGAGCAGTGCCCCCATGCTGAAGCCGATCAGCACGGTCCGTGTGGCTTCCCGCGCCAGCAAGGGTGCCTCCGCGCACTGCTGTGCCAGTTCTTCGAAGGTGTCCGGCAGCCGTACCCGGACACGGTCTGCCCGCCCCGGGTACTGGACGGCGGAGAGGCAGGCTCCGGTCCGGGCCGCGGCGAGATGGCGGAACATCGCGGCTGTGCCTCCGGCGGGCGGGAAGCACACGTAGTGCGGGGCGGACGAATCCGTTGGCTTCACCGTGGTGAGCACTCTGAGGGGCGGGTCAAGGACGGTGTTCATGAGTTGGTACCCCACGTTCGGGTCGGCGATTCGTAGGCCGGCGGCGGGTTCTCGGCGGGTACCCCGTGCTGAGGACCGGGCCAGTTGGGTCGTGGCAGCCAGTTCCAGCCAGCCGTATCACCATGCGGGAGGCGAACGCACCGAAGTGCTTCGGCCCACCCGGTGAGGGTGTCTCCGGCGTGCGTCGCGAGGCGTCGGCTCCGACGCACCGCCCAAAGTCCGGAAGCGGAAAGCGCGCTACTGCCAGTAGTAGTCCATGAGGGACGGGGGAACCACCCCCTCCCCTCGGGCGTGAGGGAGCGCGCTGAAGCACAGTGGCGCGCTGGGCGGACCGGCGCGCGAGCGCGGGCACTACGGCGTGGGCGGTGTCCACGCCGATGGCCGGCTCCCGCCCGCCGTGAACCATCCGGTGCCGGTGTCCCTGGAGCGGCGGGGCCGTGGAGTGCGGGGAGCCCGCGGCCGTCGTGGAGAACCCGTCCTCCGGGTTCGGCTCGCCACCGGGCGCAGGTGCGTACTCGTCGACCTGGCCGGGAGCGACGCGTCCCGCGAAGGCGGCCGAGCGGTGGGCCGCCAGATGGCTCGGAAGCTGCAGCGACGCGTTTGCCGCACCCGGCGGACCGGCGTCGTGGCGGACGACCCGGGCGCCGGGCCGGATTCGGCTTTCGCGAACGGTCCTGGGATAGGGCGGGCTTGAGCCCGGGCGTCGGCATGATAGCGGAGTACGGCGGCTTCCCTCGGACGAGGGAAGCCTCTTACCCGGGTTCGGAAACTGCGTGCGGGCAGTCCCTCGCCGGCCGTCCAGCCAAGCACCACGCAGATGACCGCCTTGCCCGTGACGCGGATCAGCCGGTGGACCTCCGGGAGACGAAGGAGCCCCCCGGGCCTCGCAGCGATGTCCGGCGCGAGAGGCGACTGTCCGGGGGCGAACGGGAGGGCGGCCCGACCGACTGATCGGTGACGCGCCTGCCCTCGCCGGTGAGAGGCCGGTTGGCGATGTCGGCCAAGTGCGCGGTGGCGAGTTGCACCGTCTGCGAGTCCGCGAAGGCCACGTCGGCGACGGGGAATCCGGTGGCCGTCCTGATCGCAAGGCACTGGTTTCACTGACATCGGTAGCTGTGGGTGTCCGTTGGGCCGGTGCCTCAAGATCACTCGGCTCAGGGGCACTGAGCCGAGTCTCGGAAGCGTGCCCGATTTCCCACTGCCGGTCCCAGCCGGGCAGTCAGGCTGGGCTTCTACTGCCCAAGGACTGCCACGACGCCCGTACGCGCACCCCGCCGGTGCGGCGAGTTCGTGGCCGACGGCGGCGTCCACGTCAGCCACAGTGCGCTTTCGCGAAGGCGCCGCCTGACCCTCTCCGGCAATCCCCACGATCAGGGCTTCAGCTTCAGGTGCTGGCTTCCCCGGCCCCTATCCCCCGCGAAGGTCTCACTGACCTCGGTGAGGGCGAGCACGTCATCGTTGACCGCACGCTGGTCCCCACCGACGGCGTCCGCGCCGATCAGTCGTACCACGCGCGAAGAGCCAGAGTCCGAAGGTCAGACCCATCAGTGGCGTCACCACCAGTCAGGCGGTGTCCCATGAACCCCCGGACCTGAACTCGGCGACACCGTGGGCGGCGAGTTCCGCGGAGCAGGCGATGCCCATCACCGTCGTCATGCCGACGACTCCCGACAGGGGGAGGGAGACCTGCCCCAGCACGGACGCGGCGAACTGCACCCCCGCCAGGATCAGGCAGGTCCCCCACAAGAAGTATCGGGCGACCACGGGCGACCGCATCTCGTTCTGCGTCACGGCAAGGGGAAGAGTGGACAAGAGGGCGAGCAGCGCGAAGATCAGGGAGACGGTGAATGCGGCCCACGCCGAGAGGCCGTCCCAGAACCTGTAGTGGACGAGCGTGTAGGTCATCGATCCCAGGTAGACGACGGCACACAGAAGAGCCGTGAGGGCTCCCACCACGGCGATCAGGAGAACGGGGTTGTGCTCGCCGGTCTCCTGCCGTCTCAGCAGCGAGCGCCTGAGTCCCTGTGCGTTCGTGCTGCGGGTGGTACGGCTGTCGCTGGAGATGCTCACCTTGCTCCTCGGTGGTGAACGAGTGGTAACCGTGCATGTCGGAAGATCTGTCAGCCGCCGGCGCACTTTCGAGACTCCGCCACCGTTGGCGAACCCGTCTGCCCGGCGACTCCGGAGCACGGCGGCCGACCAGAGCGGGGTGACCGACATCACTCATCTTCACGTCTCCATACGGATCTGCCTACGGCGCGCGAAGAGGCGCGAGGCGCAACCAAGGGAGCGCAGGTGCTTTCCCTTACCCCGTTCCACCCCGTAGCACCGAACAGCCATGCTTTTAGCATGCACCTTTCAAATCGCGGAGTTTCATTATACCGATCCGGGCTTTGCGACGGTTGTTCAGTCTGGATGATTCACCAGGTAGGGCACTTCGCGGAGCTCCTCTGTGTAGACCAGGCAGCCCTGGGAATCCAGTAATCGTCTCGACACTCGCGATGCATGCGGCAGGCATGAAGGGGGTTTCCGCATGTGTGCTCTATGGATAACGGAACTATTGGAGGAGTACGCGGACGACGATCCGGCCCATGAGTACCTGGGTTCCGACGGCCGCTGGACAAGCCTGAACCGCCACGAGTTGTCGCATGCGGTCAGAAGTGTGGCCGCGGGACTCTCCCACGCGGGTCTGCGGGCCGGTGACCGACTGGCCATGCTCGACGGCGACCCGGCGTCCTTCGTCCCAGCCTTCCTCGGGGCGTTGTGGGCCGGGGTAGTGCCGGTGCCCGCGCCCGCACCGCCCATGGCCGGGCGCCAGCGGCAGTGGAGCGAACTCCTGCGCACCGTCCTCTCGGTGGCCCGCCCGACAGCGCTGTGCGTCCCGGCGGCAGCGAGCGAAGCCCTCCGCCCATTCGGACGCCTTCTCTTCTACGAAGACCTCACCCGCACCTCGCCCACCTCCCGCGGTCCCGTCCGGCGCAGTGCGGACGATGTCGTGTACCTCCAGTTCAGTAGTGGCAGCACAACGCGTCCGCGTGCGGTGGCGGCACGGGCCGAAGCAGTCATGACCAACGGGCTGGCCATCGCGCGGCAAGGGATTGGGGTGGATCTCGCCACGGACCGAACGCTCTCGTGGCTGCCGCTCCATCACGACATGGGCCTGGTGGGGTTCGTGGTGGCCCCACTCACCGTCGGGCTGCCCACTTCCTTCATGCCGACCAGAACCTTTGCTCGTGATCCGGGTTCGTGGATGCGGGCGATGCACGAGAGGTCTGCGACGGTGACCTTCGCACCGAACTTCGCCTATGCGCTGGCCGCGCGTCGCACGCGTCCGGAGCACGTGGCCGCGCTCGACCTCAGTCGGGTGCGGGTCGCCGGCTGCGGGGGCGAGCCGATCAATCCCCGTGTGCTGCGGCGCTTCGCCGAGACATTCGGGCCGGCTGGGCTGAATCCCCATGTGATGTTGCCCTGCTACGGGCTGGCCGAGTCCACCCTGGCTGTGACGCTCTGCCCGCCTGGCCGCCCCCTCGCGCTCCAACGAGTCTCGTTGAAGGACCTTTCCGCTGGCCGTGCCGCTCCGGCTCCGAACAGCCCGGCCGGATCATCCCCGTCCGCCGAGCCTCTCACCGAGGTCGTGGGATGCGGCAAAGCCTTCGACGACCACGAGCTCAGCGTGCGCGACAGCGTCGGGCGGCCTCTCCCCGATCGCCTGGTGGGTGAGGTGTGGGTCAGAGGACCGTCCGTGGCGCACGCCTATGCCGGCGACCCCGAGGCCACCAGCCGCACCTTCGACGGCGAAGGATGGCTGCACACCGGCGATCGCGGCTTCCTCGTCGACGGAGAGCTCTTCGTCACGGGACGGGTGAAGGATCTGTTGATCGTACGGGGCCACAACACGGACCCTCAGCGAGTGGAGTGGATCGTGGAGAGCCAGTCCGGTGTTCGCCAAGGCGGGGTGGCGGCCTTCACCCGTCCTGCGGAGGAGACCGAGGAACTCGTCCTCGTGATCGAGTGCCGTGCGAGCGCTGACAGAGGAGGACTGGCCGCCCGAGTCCGCACCGCCATCAGCGAAAAGCTGACCCTGTCCGTTCACGACGTGGTGCTGGTGCGCCCCGGAACGATCCCCAGAACCACCTCGGGCAAGCTGCGCCGCCAGGAGACCCGCCGACGCTATCTGGAAGGAGAACTGGACGGTGTCCGACAAAGCTGACGTAGCCGTCTCCTACGACATCGACAACGAGTTCTTCAGGCTGTGGCTCGACAAACGAATGAGTTACACGTGTGCGGTCTTCGATGACACGGACGACCTCGACGAGGCGCAGCAGGCGAAGCTCGGCGTGATGTACGACTTCGCTCGTGTCACGTCGGCGAGCCGGGTGCTGGACATCGGCTGTGGCTGGGGCGCGAACCTGGAGTATCTGGTCCACGACCGGAACGTCGCGGAGGTCCACGGCATCACTCTCTCCGAGGCCCAGCACGCCGAGATCGTTCGACGGGGCCTGCCGAGAGTGACAGCCTCCTGCGTCGACTACGCCGACTACCGGCCCGGCGTCCGGTTCGACGCGATCATCTCGATCTGTATGATCGAACATCTTTGTTCCGCCGAGGACTTCCGCGAGGGCAGAGCAGCCGCCAAGTATGCCGACTACTTCCGCCGGGCCTGGGAGTGGGCGGAGCCCGGAACCCACTTCGGGCTGCAGACCATCCTGCGTGACCGGGTCCCCCGCGCGCGAGAGGACATCCGCGAGATCAGGTGGGTCAGTCGCAAGATCTTCCCCGGCGGCCTCGCTCCCCGGCCCGAGGACATCATGTCGGCCGCCGCGCCCTACTGGGAAGTCAAACAGATGCGGACCCGGCGCACGGACTACCAGCGCACCTGCGCCGAATGGCAGGCCCGCCTGCGCCGAAACGAAGCCCTAGTCCGGCAGCGGTGGGGCAACCAACTGTTCACGGACTACGACCGCTATCTGACCGGCTGCGTCAACGGATTCGCCCGCCGCCACATGTCACTGGCCCAGTGGTCCCTGCAACGCATCGACGACGCGGCGTGACCCGCCCTCATGGTTCTTTTCCCCCCCCACCGCACCCCATCGGAGGGCCCCATGACCGATCAGCAACTGCTGGACCTCCTGCACCAGGGTCTGCATCACGTGACCAGACGGACGTTCCCCCCGCTGTCATCGCAAGACAACATCGAGAGCCTGGGCGTCGATTCACTGGAGCTGCTGGAACTGGTCTCCTGGGCCGAGGAAAAGACCGAACAGCGAGTACCGGACGAAGAGATCCACGCGATCGTCTCCGTGGGAGATCTGATCACACTCCTCAGCGATGCCGGAGCGAAGGAGACCCTGGAGTGAACCGCACCCTGCGGGAGGCATTCCACCGCGAGTACATGACGTTCTTCGAGCAGGCGGAACGCACCCGGCGTTGGAACCCCTTCACGGACATCCCCTGGGAAGATCTGAGGGATTCCCGGCCAGATGAACGGCTGGCTCTGTGCGCCGAGACGTTCTGCGGGGTGGAGATGTTCCTACCCGACTACCTCAAAGCTCATCTCGATCTCTGCGGCGGGAACTACGGTCAGGCATGGTTCGCCGCGAATTGGGGCTATGAGGAATCCCGGCACTCCCTGGTCCTGCGGGAGTACCTCCACCGCAGCGGACAGCGCACCGAAGAACAGCTCTTCGACTACGCCGAAGATGTCCTGTCAAGAACCTGGCGCTCTCCTTATGACGAAGGCCGCCAGATGGTCGTCTACGGAGCCGTTCAGGAACTCACCACGTTCGTCATCTACCGCAAACAGCGGGACCTCGCCGCGCGGTCCGGCGACTCCGTGCTCGCGGAGGTTTACCGACTGATCGGCCGGGACGAAATGGCTCACGCCAAGTTCTACCAGCGGATGCTCCAACTGCATCTGGAGACGGACCGCGTCGGCACCCTTCACGACCTCGCTCATGTGCTCCGCACCTTCCGGATGCCCGCTGAGGACATCCTGCCGGACTATGAGGCCCGGGTCGCCGTGATGCGCACCGCCGGCATCGACTCCGGCGTGTTCTTCAAGGAGGTGGTACTGCCCACTCTCGCCGCCATGGGACTCAGCCGCCATGATCTGCCCGGCCCCCGGGCACGTGCCGCCGTGGACGTCCCCATCCGAAGAGAACCGCACCGACGCGTTCCCTGACGGTCACCGCGGCCTGCCCCAACCCATCCGACGCTCGTCCCCGGAGAAAGTGAACAGGGACGGCCTCCAGTTCATCGACCCACGACGCGGAAAAGCTACAGACGCAACACGGCAACCTCCCTGTGCGCAACCTCTGGAGCGGAGATCTCCTGTGTCAAGTACCGAACCCATCGCCATGTCGGACTTCAGCATCCATGAATACGGCATCCGGGAAGTATCTCCGGAATCCGTCCTCAACTACGGCCTGGCTCTGCTCACCATCGCCGCGGCCGACGGCGAGGTGGCGACGGCGGAGTTGCAATGGCTCCTGGACCACCAGCGGAGGTTCGGCGCCCCAGCCGAGATCCTCGACCAGTACCAGTCCTTCGTCCCGCACGGCGTCGACCTGGCGGACCTTCTCCGTACAGTACGCGTCGACTCGGACTCCTGGCAGGGCAACCGGCACCTGCTCTACCACGCCGTCCAGATGGCCTCGGCCGACGGTGACTTCCACGAGGCGGAACGGGCACGGCTGATGGAGGCCGCGGCTCTCCTCGGCGTCACCGACGACATCGTGCACGCGCTGATCGCGCTCATCGCGCTGGAGCGGTCCGTCACCACCCTGCGTCAGTCCCTCTTCGGCCTTCCCGATCTGCCATAGCCTTTGAGCCGGCCGGAACTCGGGCCCCCAGACCGTGATGGCGTGCGGCGGATGCGTCGTCCGTGGCAGCAGACGGCCGCTGCGGGGCCGAGAACGGCCAGGTGGTCGCGGACACGGGGTTCGTATCGGTGGCTGAGCCGTCGGTGGTTAGTCAGCCAGGACGCTGTGGGCTCGATGACCAGACATCGGCAGCCGCGTCGTTCTGACGACTCGACGCCGTTGCCGGCGACGCGGACACGTTTCCTTGGGAGTCGTTCCGCAGCTCAGGTTTGCCGTGGGCCTTGTCGGCGCGCAGTAGCAGGAGTGTGGAGTGACGGCCCCGGCCCACCGGGCTCGGACCTGTGAGTTCGCTGTGCAGTACCTCTTCGCCCAGCCGTAGCCCCCCGGGACTCCGAGGCATGGCGGAGAGGACGAATGATGACGGCCGCCAACACCACCTCACGCTGGACGCGGGCGGACAGGTGGCGGGATGCTGATGTCGAGGCGTGGTCCGCGAGGGCTCGTGTCACATGAGGACGCGAGCTTCGGGTCAGCCGCGCCCCGGATCCCTCAGCCATGGGAAAGGCGCGAGAAGAGTGATTCCCGTAGCAGCGGACGACGCCCGGGAAGGAAACCCGGCAACGGCAGAAGGCGGGGACGGGCCTATGAGAGTGACTGTCGTGGGCGGAGGCATCGCCGGGTTGACCTGCGCCCTGAGCCTGCACGCCGCAGGCTTCGCACCCCAGGTGTTCGAGGCAGCGCGGACGGTCGGGGCGCTCGGAGTGGGCATCAACCTGCTGCCGCACGCCGTCCGGGAACTCACCGAGCTCGGTCTCGCCGACGAACTGGCGTCCATCGGGCTGCCGCCGCACCGGCTGAGCTACCGCAACCGGGCTGGTGAGGTCGTGTGGGAGGAGCCGCTGGGGACGGCGGCCGGCTATCACTGGCCACAGTACTCCGTGCACCGCGGACGCCTCCAGATGATGCTACTGGCGGCGGTACGCGAAAGGCTGGGGACCGACTCGGTCCGAACCGGTCTGCGGTTCCAGCGCTTCGAACAGACCGCCGATGGTGTCCGGGCCCACTTCTTGGAGCGGACAAACGGGCTGCCCTCGCTCGCCGACGCCCACTGCCTGGTTGGCGCCGACGGCGTCGACTCCGCGGTTCGTGCCCAGCTCTATCCGAACGAGGCCCCGTCGAACTGGAACGGCGTTCACATGTGGCGCGGCGTCGCACCGTATCCGCACATCCTTGACGGCCGTTCGATCGTGGTGGCCGGTGGCACCCCCGGCGCGAAGTTCGTGGCCTACCCCGTCGAGGATCCCGCCTACGAGGGCGGTGATGCACTGATGAACTGGGTACTGGAGGTACGGCGCAGCCCGGCCCTACCGCATCCGGACGATGTCGGCCGCCGCGTCACCGCGGCGGAGGCCCACGCCGGGACGGCCTCTTGGAACCTGCCATGGATCGACCTCACGAATTTGGTGGAACGCTCGTCGGCCATCCTTGAGTACCCGATGACCGACCGCGACCCGCTGCCGCGCTGGAGCTTCGGGCGGGTCACCCTTCTCGGTGATGCCGCGCATCCGATGTTCCCCATGGGCATGAACGGCGGATCGCAGTCCGTGGTCGACACCCGCGTACTGGCCTGGTGCCTCGCCCGGGAAGGCGATCCCGTGGCCGCCCTACGCCGCTACGACCTGATGCGACGGCCAACCACCAACGCGATTGTCCTGGCCAACCGAAACCTGGGGCCAGAAGAGATCATCGCGCGCGCCGAGGACCACGTCGGCCCGCCGCCCGCCGACCGGGCCGCGGAGATCACGAACGGCTACAAAGAGCTGGCCCGCGCCACCATGGAGCAGGTCAACACGCACCCGTCCTGGACAGTACCGCGTCCCGACTCGACCCTGAGGTTCTGACGGCCCGGCATGCTCAGCTCTCGGTCTCGCCGCCGCCCTCGTCCCGCTGCCGCGCCTCCGTCCGCGTCATCCATTCTGCACCGTCCAGCAGGATTCGTTCGAGAAGCCCACGGGTAGCGAAGCAGGTGGCCTCGCTGGCCCGTGGAGCAATCAAGGACGACCCCAAGGGTATCGCTGTGAGCACATACAGGATCCAATACACAACTCAGGCGACTAATTCGGTCTGCAACATGAGTGAGAGCCGACGGAAGCGCTTCCTGTCAGAGGTCGCTCGACTGCCCGAGAACCCCTACGCTTTCGGGGTCGCTCTGCAAGGGAACCAGGACAGGCGCAATGCCACCCTTGCTGACACCGACACGGTGTTTTGGGTGACCCGCGGCATGTCGACGACATCGGTCATCACGATCGTGCAGGCTAACTGACCTAACAGACAGCGAGTGCGTGCAGTGGGATAGGGCGACCTCCGAGGTCCTGCGCTGTCGACCGCAACGGTGCCCACCACTGGTGGCCAGGGGAGCGAGTGTGGTGTCGGCTTCGTCCAGTCCAGTAGCGGCGGTGCCGTGGTCGGCGATCACAGCCCGGGCGCCGTGCCGCAGCAAACCGGCGGCGAGGGCGCGACTCAGGCCGCCTGACGCGTCGGTGACGAGGTCGGGGTGGTTCATCGTGGTGCCGTGGGCGTTGTAGACGGCTGGGCGGGTGGTCGGCGCAGGGGCTTGCGGGAGGGTGTACGTCCGATGGATTTCCACCGCGGTGACCAACGGGGCCGGTTGTGGGCTTCGCGGTCCGACCGGACACCCGGCCCGACCAGGTCCACGGCGCCCCGCACCGACGCGCGCACTGGCCGGCTCCCGGGCGCCGTGCGGAACACACCATCCCCCAACCACCCCGCACTTCCCAGCCTGAACGCGTCAGCGGGGCAGTCGTGTTCGCGCTCGGGGACCACCGCGGCCTCTCGCCACATCCCTCAGCCAGTGCCTCCCAATGATGTGAGAAAGCCATCTCATGGAGAACCACGACGCCTCCACGCCTATGTCCTGGGCTCCTCGGACGAAGAGGTACGTCGCCTCATCGCCCAGAGCGCCCAGTTGCGGCCCGCCGCGGAAGTGGCGCTCGACCGGATCCCGATCCAGCCCGGTTGGCGGGCCGTTGACGTCGGCTGCGGCCCTCTGGGCATCCTCGACCTCTTGGAGAGCCGCGTTGGACCCTCCGGCATCGTGATCGGCCTGGACCGAGACAGGCGTACGATCCAAGTCGCCAGCCGCCGGCAGGCCGACCGCCGCGGAGGGCCACATCTGATCTGCAAAGTTGTCGATGTCCGCGCGGACTCAGCCCTCCCGGTGACGGGCGCGGACCTGGCACACGTCCGTCTCCTCCTGGCGCACGTCCCCGACCCCGAACGAGTGGTCCGCCGGGCACTCGCGACGCTCCGCCCCGGAGGGTGGGTGCTCGTGCAGGAGTACGACTGGTCGACATGGTCCTGCGACCCACATCTCCCGGCCTTCGAAGAGCTGCGCGATCGCATCGCCGATCTATGGACCGGAGACGTCCGCATCGGCCGACGTCTGGGCGCCCTGCTCGAATCCACGGGCGTGGTTTCCGTGTCCACGAACACGATCAGACATCCTGCCGCCCACCCGAAGGATGACCGGTACACGCTCCTGCTTCATTTCACCGGGGTGATCCGCGCGCGCCTGCTAGCCCACGCGCCCGCTGGAGTCGAGCCCTTCGACCGGTTGGTCGACGCCGTGCGCCGCCACCTCGGGCAGCCCGGCCGCCGGATCACCGATCCGGACCTCCACCAGGCATGGGGCCAATGGCAGGCTCGGTGAGAGACCTCGGCCCCAAACCGACCGGCAGCGCTTCCCAATCGGTCCCTCAGGGCCCGCACTGTGACTGCGCCGGCTTCCGTCAGCGCCTCCTGGGGATGCGGCCGATACGCGGTGCGCACTCGGAGCTGTGCCGTGCGGGGAAGGCAGACACCACAGACAACTGGCTGGACAGTGGCCTGCCTGACACGGTTCCCGGATCGTCAGGTAAACGAGGAGGGCAGCCGCGGTGACCGACGAGTGCGGAGGGGCGGCGGTCATAGGATTCCTCAATCAACGTCGCCAGCTCTGTGCCGAGTGGGTGGGGCGGTTGGCCGGTACCGACCAGTCAGCGAGCCCCTGCCGGGAAGTCCAGGCAGACCACGCAGTTCCGCCAAGACGGCGGGCGAAACCACCCGGAGCGGGCCAACATCCGAGTAGATACTCAGGGGATCGCATCCCAAGCCTACGACTCATTCAGCCCTCGAAATGAACGTGTACCGCTCATCGTGACCTTCATCGGGCAGGCTCAGGGAGCCGGGAACAGAGGCGGAGAGGAGCAATCAGGGTTGAAGGCTCGACAGGAAACCACCCTTGGGTATCACCCAAATGAGCGACGCAACACCCAATGGCTCGCGAGATATCATCAACTGAAAGGAAGTTAGCAACTATACAGCGTGAAGCGCCCTGAGACCGGCAAGTCCCGAAGGTATTAGCGGTGCCTCTCGTCCGGACTTTCAACGGCGCGCCGGGGCGTTCCCCCAGCGGTGCGCGCGGGCCGGGTCGACCCCTCGCCGCCGTGGTGCTGCCGCAGCTTCCGTTCCAACCCATTGTCCGTGCCGGCCGCTTGATCCGGCGCTTCGACCGCCCCCTCGCAGCCCAGCGCGCCAAGGGCTTGATCTCGTCGGTGCGCCCAGGCCGTCGCCGGCCAGTGCGCACCGCGGCGGCTGACCCACTAGAACGGGAAGGCCCGCCCGGCGAGGCTGCCCATTGGCGTTCAACCCGATGACCGTGTACTGGTGCCATGGCCCATCCGATACCTCTGTGAGTGATGGTGGAGGCCATAGCACCCACAGAACAGTTCGGGGACGGCACCACCCCTCGCTTCCGAGGGGCTCTTGGCTGCGGCCCGCATGCCTTGGCCGACGGCTGCTGTCCGGACTGGTATCCGCCACCACGGCATCCTTCTTGTTCCTGCGCGGCCTGCCTGTACGCCCGCCCCTGTACATCCCGCGGAGAGGCATGTGAGGATGATCCGCCCCGCCAGCACACCTCGCCATCGGACCCCGGCGCCGCGCGAGGCGGTGAACGCCGTCCGCTGGCCGGATGTGGCCCGGCTGCCCACAGCCCGGCCGGGCCAGACGTCTGTCGCTCGGTACCTCGTGAACAGCGCCCTGAACAGGCTCTCACTCCTGGACACCTACCGGAGTGGAACGCCGGCCACCGGAGCTCCGGCCAAGATGGTTCTCCATGATCCGGACGCCTTCCACCTCAGGATCGCCTGCCACGGACTCATCGGATTCGGCGAGTCCTACATGGCCGGCGAGTGGGACAGCGACGACCTGCCCGGTGTGCTCACCGTGCTCGCCGCGAGCACCGACCGCCTGGTGCCCGCGCCCCTTCGGAGGCTACGGCCGCTGTGGGTCTCAGCGCGCCCCGGCAGAGATCGCAACACCCGCCAAGGGGCCCGCGACAACATCCACCGGCACTACGACCTGTCCAACGAGTTGTTCGCCGCGTTCCTCGACCCCACCCTCACTTACTCCTGCGGGCTCTTCCCCGCCTTCCCCGCCCGTTTCACGTCCCTGGCCACCGCCCAGTGCCGAAAGATCGACCGCCTTCTGGATCTCGCCAGGGTCGGTGACGGCACCCGGCTGCTGGAGATCGGCACGGGCTGGGGCGCACTCGCCCTGCGGGCCGCTTCCCGCGGAGCACGCGTGACGACCCTGACCCTCTCCGCCAAGCAGGCCGCGCACACTCGGGCCCGGGTCAGGGCCGCCGGCCTCACCGGTCGTGTGGATGTGCAACTGCGCGACTACCGGGACGTCGAGGGCCGCCACGACGCTGTCGTCAGCGTGGAAATGATCGAGGCCGTCGGAGCCGAGTACTGGCCCGCCTACTTCATGACCCTGTGCAACGCGCTCGCACCAGGCGGGAGGATCGCCCTCCAGTCCATCACCATGGGCCACCGGCAGATGCTGAACACCGACGCCGCCCACACCTGGATCAGTAAGTACGTCTTCCCCGGCGGCCTGATCCCCTCACGCGAGGCCATCAACGAACACGCCGCAACGGCCGGACTTCGTACCACCGCCGACACCGGCTACGGCGAGCACTACGCAGAGACCCTGCGCCTGTGGCGGGAGAGGTTCACCGAGAACCGGCTCACCGTCGCCCGGCTCGGATTCGACACCGTCTTCCAGCGCATGTGGGAGTTCTACCTCGCCTACTCGGAAGCCGGGTTCCGATCCCGCTACCTTGACGTCCGCCAGATCCTCCTCACCGAAGGAACTTCCCGGTGAGGTCCCCTGCCGCGCGGAGCTTCCGCTACCGAGGGCTCGCGCCTGGGTGACGGGAGGTCCCCCTACCGGTGATGAGGCCCGCGTGATGAGTGCCCAGTTCAGGTGTGCTTCGGCGTGCTGGGGAAGGCGTGTCGGGTAGCGGGGCCGCCCCCTCAGAACCGTGCGTGCGTCTCTCGACGCACGGCTCAAGCAGGCCGCGAGGGCTGGCACTGCTCTCTCCGGTGATCACCAGCGTGGTGCTGCTGGTGACAGGCGGTGTGTCGGAGTTCCAGATTCTTCAACTCGTCGGAGCCACCTGCACGCCGGTAGACGACGTGGTGCACGTTGAGCGCACGCGAAGCGGCCGAGAACCAGTTCACCCAATCGTGAACGTCATCTGGTTGATACTCGGCTCCTTCGATCAGGTCCAGACCGCATCCGGCACAGAGTCCCCGTTGCCGTGCGGCCAGTGTCAGGACTAGCCTGCGCTCGGCCGACGGCAACTTCCTTTTACTGATTCTCTGTTGCCAGTATTCCTGCATCGCAGGGTCGTCCTTTGAGGCATTGGAGCGAACCGCTACGTGCCGGATGATGCGCGTCCATTTGAACTTGTGGAGATAGTATTGGCCGGAGCCAAATACCCACGTGTCCCTGCTCCTAGGCCGGTGCTGACCCCAGTAGTGTCTACGGATCCACACACGGCCTTGGTTCTGGTGTTCCCGGACTGCCCACCGCCATAGGGTGATGAACATGTACCGGTCCAGATTGCCGAAGGTGTCGGATGCGCAGGACCCTCGGTAGTAGGTGGACCATCCTTTGACGAGCGGGCTCAGCTCGGCAATAAGCGCCTTGGCTGGTGCACCCCTCTTGGACCGAACAGTCTCCCTGATCTTCCCTCGAACCCTTCGCACGGCTTCCTGGCTCGGGCGTGCGAGGACTTTTCCGTCACGATACCGGCGGAAGTTGAACCCCAGGAAATCGAATCCTTCATCGAGATGGACCACACGGGTCTTTTCCTCGTTGAAGGTGAGTCCTCTGGGGCGCATCCATTCTGCCAGCTCGTCTCGGATCCTCACCGCCTCTTCCTTCGTGTGACAGAGCACGACGAAGTCGTCGGCGTACCTGACCAGCACCGGAGTTCCCATGACGGACCTTTGCACTCCACTCTTGAAGGTTTCCGTACGTACTCCGACAGCCGTCTCCATCCCGTGGAGAGCGATGTTCAGCAGCAAGGGGCTAACTACTCCGCCCTGCGGGGTTCCTTCCTCGGTCGGAGAAAAGCGCCCGTCTTCCATCACTCCCGCTTTAAGCCATCCCTGGACAAGTTTCCTGGCAGGGAACTGCCCGATGGCCGCCATGAGGTGATCGTGGTCGATGCGATCGAAGGCGGATGCAAGATCCGCGTCGAGGACCCACAGTCGCCGCGCATTTCGTTTCGCGGTGACACTGTGGATCGTCTCCATCGCGTCCTGGCATCCGCGGCCGGGGCGGAAGCCGTAGCTCCTGCCATCGAACCGGGCTTCCCACTCGGGCTCCAGCGCGTTCTTGACGCGCGCCTGGTGGACGCGGTCCCTGATCACGGGGATGCCGAGCGGTCGCTTCTTCCCGTTCGCCTTCGGGATGTACACACGTTTCACCGGTTTGGCCTTGAGTCCTGATTCGGCATCAATATGCCGGGCCAGGCGCCCCCTTTCCATCGGAGTGAGGGCCCTCTCTCGGTCCACGCCGGCGGATCTCCTGCCTGAACTCTGCTGTGCCACTCTCCGCACGCTTTGCAGCGTGTTGGAGTGTGAGCGCAGCATGAGCTTCTGGAGATTGCGGACCTTCTTGAGGTCCCCTTGCTGTGCAGCCTTGAAGATTCGTTGTCGCAGTCGCCTTACTTCGCCATCCACCTTGGCCCACTCAGTTTCATGCCAGGCGGCAGCATCGTCCACGGTTCCGTTCCGGGCGAGGTCGTTCCTGAGATTCGATCCCATGTTCTTCCCCTCCTTGTCTAACTTGCACCGTGGTTCGGGTTGTGCTCGCTGTCTCTTCAAAGGCCCACCTGACCCGCGTGGGCTCCCTTTCGGGTCCGGGTATCAGCCCGGTATCCGCTTAGTTATGGCCAGCGGCGGAGAGTGCCGGTATCTGGCGTTTCCCATGAGCTTTCGCTCTAGCGGCATTCGCTTCTCGGGTCATCCTGTTCCCGCAGCGGAGTTGGGCCTTCGTTACCGTCGGCTTACCGTTTCCGGACCGCTACGGGGTTTCCATGTTCCACTTCCTCAAGTCCCGTCCAGGTAGGGTGCCCTCTATAGCCCGAGGCCATGGTGACCATCTCCGGACTTACGAATATCCGGAGCATGTGACGCCTCTCAGCGTCCGGCCTTGTCGTCGCCCACTTCTTGCCACTGCGACGTACGCGTTACGGGCCGTGCAAACGAGGGTTCGCGGTGTCTCACCCTTCTGAACTTTCCCTGGTCTGTGCACTGCGGTGGCCCGCAGTTTCCTTGGACCTTCTCCTCCGGCTCAGCACCACGGCGTTACCGCCATCGCACCCGGAGTCGGGAACCGACTGTGGTCACTATCGGGGCGGGTTCCCTCTCTCCTTTCCTCCCGCCACTTGATAGAAGTGGCTTTCATGTCGCACTCGTAGTCGCGTGCGTTGCGGCGGGCGTTCATGCACCAGCCGATGGTCCGCTCGACTTTCCAGCAGCGGGGCAGCGACGACGAAGCCCTTGGCCCGTTTGGGCCGGGAGACGATGCGCAGGGTGGGCCAGAGCCCGCCATTTCGCGCCGTTGTCGACGATGCAGCGGATGCCTCGACGATCTCCCGTCGGGGCCACTTCTCCGGATGTCCGCCGGTCCTGGTCTGGCAGGCCGCGGGGTGGCAGCAAGGGTTCGAGCAGTGCCCATTCGGCGGCGGAGGTGTCGGACGGGCAGCGGCGGCGACGGACCGCAGCGGGTATGGCGGGCTCGGCAGGATGTTCGGCGGCGGGGGCTACTTGGTGGGCGAGGGTGGCGCGGACGCCGGTGAGCTGGGCTGGGGCGAGCTGTGCCCATTCGTCGTCGGGGTAGCGGGCCAGGTGCGGCTCGAACGTGCCCGTGATCACCCGGGTGAGGCGACCGAGGATCTGTGGGAACTGTCGCTTGTCGTACTCGATCCAGTCCGCATGGTCGTCGGAGAGCATGAACCCGTCGCGGCGGGTCCAGGTGATAAGCGTCAGGTTCTCCGCGGCGATGCCGTCGCGGAGGAGCCGGATGGCGCGGCCAATCTGCGGGCGGGTCAGGCGGCTGGCTACCATGAGCAGCCCCCACGAAGGGACCGGTCAAGGGGCGCCGGCCCCGGTTGCACCGTCCACCGTGACGCGCACGACACACCGGGGCAGGGCGTGAACCAGGGGCGCTCGAAGCGCTCGACAATCGCTTCAAACTTCCGGGCACAACAAGGGGTGTTGGATGTTTTCGCGAGGCGTTCGGCTATGGCGTTTTTGTAACGCCGTTCCGCGACGCCCGCCTAGGGCGTGTATCGAAAGTGCTGGTCGTCGACGTGGCACTACCTCAATGACATGCGGTCTTCGCTCGGTTGTGCTGGGATCAATCGCTATGAATGACTATTTCCCTGATGAAGCCGACTTGCCGGACAGGATGGAACGGAACCTGGCGGAACACGCCTGCCATCTGCACCGGAATATGCCCGGTGCGACCGTCACAGAGACAGGCGACCTCCTGGTCGCGGACAGCGGCCTGAACGACGACACGTTCAACATCGTCGCCGCGGCCCGCTTCACCGCCGACGACGCCGCGGTCCGCATCGCCGAGACCGTCGGGATGCTGGCTGGCTCCGGCCGAAGTTTCTCCTGGTGGGTGGGCCCTGCCTCGACACCGGCAGACCTCACTGCCCGCCTGACGGCGGCCGGTCTGCCGGTGTCCGAACGTGAGACGGCGATGTGGGCCGAGCTGGACGACACCCTGCCGCTTCCCTCTGTCCCGGGTCTGGACATCCGGACGGTGACCACGCCCGAACAGCTCGCCGAGTACGCCACGGTCCTCGCAGCGAACTGGAATCCACCCGCCGAAACCGTCCACGACTTCTTCGCCCGGGCCGCTTCGCAGGCGCTGGCCGCGACCTGCCCGGCCCGGTACCTGGTGGGCTACGTGGAGAACCGTCCGGTCTGCTCCGCCGAGGTGTTCCACCACGCGGGAGTCGCCGGCATCTACAACATCTCCACCCTGGCCGCCCACCGCCGGCGCGGCTACGGCGGAGCCATCACGCTCGCGGCCCTTCACACAGCCCGCGAGCGAGACCACCGCATCGCGGTCCTGCAGGCGTCAGCCGACGGAGAGCCCGTCTACCGCCGTCTGGGGTTCCGCGCCTGCGGCCAGTTCGTCGAACATGCCATCAACGCCTGAACCGCCAAGACTCCACGGACGTCCGTCATTCCTGAACAAGCTGGTCACAGCCATTCATTGACGGCCGCTACGAGGACAGTGGCCTCGTAGCGGCCCGCGAGCTTGTCGTATCTCGTGGCCACAGCCCGGTTCCTTTGCGGCGGTTGATACCGCACTCGACGGCATGCCGAGCCTTGTAGTCCTCAGCATTGATCCCGGGCGGCCGACCACCGCGGGAGCCGCGCTTCTTGCGGTTGCGCGCCTGGTCGGCCTAGTCAGGGATGGTGCAGCGGATACCGCGCCGGCGCAGGTAGGCGCGGTTCTTGCGGGAGGCGTACGTCTTGTCCGCGCGGACCCGGTTGGGACGGACGCGCGGCAGGCCCGGCCCGAGGCGAGGCACACGGACTCTCTCCAGCACGGGCTCGAACTGTGGCGAATCGCCGCGCTGCCCTGCCGTGATCACGATCGACATGGGCTTCTGTCCCTGCTCGACCGCCAGGCGCAACTTGGTGGTGAACCCGCCGCGCGACCTTCCCAGCCCGTGATCTCCGGGCTCGGTGACCACACCACCCGGCGGTTCTTTCTGCAGGTCACCCCGCTTGCGGGCCCCGGCCGCATGCTGGTGAGCGCGGCAGACCGTGGAGTCGACAGTCAAGTCCCAGACGATCGCGCCCCTCCTGTCGGCCAGGGATTGAAGCCGAGTGAGAATCCGCTGCCAGGTGCCGTTGCGCTGCCACCGGCGGAACAAGTCGTAGACCCGGCTCCACGGTCCGTACTCGACGGACACGTCCCGCCATGGCACACCGGTCCGCACACGGAACCGTATGCCGTCGATCAACTGCCGCCGCGGCCAGACGGGCGGCCGCCCCGCTCTGGCGCCCTTCGGCAGTAACAGCTCCAGCACTGCCCACTGCTCGTCCGTAAGACCTCCCCGTCCCATGAACCGTGATCATTCATAGCTCAAGATCCATTTCGATACACGGCCTAGTAGTGCTTTGTTAGGTGGTGTCGTAGGGCTGCCATGGAGTGGGCTGTCGGCAGGTGGGGCAGGTGCCGGTCCAGGTGGCGATGAGGTGTTGGAGGATTGTCAGGGTCTGGTAGAGGGTCAGGCCCTGGCAGGGGCTTTTGGGTGGGTCCGTTCTTCGGTGAGGAAGAGGTGGGCGGCGGTCACGAGGGTGACGTGCCGGTGCCAGCCGGTGAACGAGCGGCCCTCGAAGTGGTCCAGCCCGAGAGCGGCTTTGAGTTCGCGGTAGTCGTGCTCTATTCGCCAGCGTGACTTCGCGAGCCGGATCAGATCCTTCGCCGGGATGGTCTCCGGCAGGTTTGAGATCCAGTACTTGACCGGCTCTGTTTCACCATCGGGCCACTGGGCGATCAGCCAGGTGAGGGGGATCGTGCCGTCGGCGGCGGGCTTGGGACGCCGTCCTGCGAGGCGGACGCGCAGGAGTCGAAGTGCGAGCTCATCGCCGCCCTGGAGCCCTTGCGCCAGGTCACCGCCCGACCCTGGTGGCGGCCTGCGGCGATGACGTGGTCGCGTAAGGAAACGGGGCGGGTGCGGTAGCGGGGCAGCGGCCGGGGGCCGAGCCCGCTGTAGACGGGCTGATACGGCTCGGCAATCGCGCCATGGGCGGTCATCTCACCCTTGGCCTGCAGGACATGGGCAAGGCCGCGGGCTTCCAGGCCGTGCCGGAAGTCCGCGTTCGCGCCGTATCCGGTGTCGGCGACGAGTACGGCCGGCCGCAGCCCGGTGGCGGCCAGTGCATCCAGCATCTCCAGCGCGAGCCGCCACTTCGGGCGGTGAACCTCACCCGCCGGGATGCGGCACACAGCCCGGCGGGCCGCAGCGTCCGGATCGTCCCACACAGCAGGCAGGAACAGCCGCCACGACAACGGACACGAGGCCGTGTCCGAGGCGGCATGAACACTGACCCCGATCTGGCAGTTGCCGACTTTCCCCAGAGTGCCCGAGTACTGCCGGGCCACCCCCGGCGAGGAGATCCCGTCCTTGGGGAAGCCGGTGTCGTCCACCACCCACACCTGCGGACGCACCACGCGGACCGCCCTCCACGCCAGGTGGGCCCGCACGTCCTGGACAGGCCAGGTCGAGGAGGTCATGAACTGCTGCAACTGTTGATGATCAACACCAAGGCGTCCGGCCATGGGCTGCATCGACTTCCGCCGTCCGTCCAGCAGCAGACCCCGCAGACACAGCAGGCTCTTCACCCGCTGATCCCGTCGCACCAGCGGCGCGAACACCTCGCCGGCGAACTCCTCCAACCGGACCCGACACGCAGCAAGCTCCCCAGCCCTCATACAACCAGCGAACTACCAGACACCAAATACGACAAGACCACCTAAAAAAGCACTACTAGACCACGCGCGTATCTGGAGATGATCGACCGCACCCGAGCCGAAGGGCAACGACTCCACCTCGCCATCACGGCCGACGGCCACGAAACCCTTGGGGAAGTGCTGCTCAACCTTTCCCGAGGCACCATGGGCTACGGCGTCGGCGCCGCACCGCGGACAACGCCTGGCCCTGCGTGCCGCGCAACTCCTCACCGAATACGCCCACCAGACCCTGGCGCTACCCCGCGTACTGCTGGAAATCGAGGCTGACAACGCAGCCGGCCTCTCCATCGCACGGGCCTTGGATTTCCGTCCCACCAACGACGAGACAGAACAAGTGGACGGGAAAGGCCGTGCCTTCGTTCTGCACGTCTGGGCCCACGACGCTCCCGTGCCCAGGTGACCACTGACGCCTTAACCCCGCATTCGCCAGTTGGGATACGTAGCCAATCACCCCTCCACGAACTTCTGCGGAGCAGCAATAGGTACGCAGGAACGTCTAGGCTTGCTTCGCAAGACGTCGCTCCGCAGATCCCGTTCCTGACATCTGAACGGAACGGTTCTCCTGGACGAATCCTCCCAGGAACGAAGAATCAACGGCATCGGACGACCTGCCGTTCAGCGGGCGGTAGTTCCACGGTGTACACCCCGCGTTCCAGGCGTCGAACGTTCCGTTCCGCACAGTGGAACAGCGTGCCAGCGTGAATCGCCTTCCCTTCCGCGTTCTCCTGTGATGTTCAGGAGCCTTGCCAGAGGACCTGGCGGCCCTCCCCCATCCGATGCCGTGTCGCTCCTCGCCAACTGGCTGGCGGTGCGCGAACTCGCGCCACGCTCCCAGCGTGACGGCTCCTGACCTGCCCGTCCTGCCCGCGAGCCCGCCGCTTCACTTCATGCAAAGGCCCGCCTCCGACCGGTCAGAGGATGCACACCAGAGCACGGACGAGATCCCCACACGACACCGGAACGCTGCTTCCGACTCTCACGTCGGCCTATCCCAGCAGCGAAAGGCGTACCACCCGTTCGAGGGTACTGGCGTTGACATTCGCGTTGCCCGCGACAATCGTTCTCGTCGCTCCAACGCCTCCTCGTGCTGGCCCTCGTGCGTTCCTTCCGAACGCACACAGCCAGCTTCTGTCTCCACAACTCTTCGCGTGGAAGGCTCTTATGGTGAGTGATGTTCAGGCGCATCCCGGCGATACGACGCCCTACGCTCCCGTTCAGCGTACTGGAGCGGCTTCCGTGCGCCGGATCGTGGTCGTGCGGCCTGGGATGTGTGGCCCGCTGCAATCGCTGGTCGCGTGTGTGGGGGACTGGACCTGGGAGACCGTCAGCATGGTGTGCGGACTTGACGTCTGCAACGCCCGCAACGCGCAGGGACTCCCCTCCTACCTCTCGTTCTACTACTACCGGATCTCTTCCAGCGGCCGGCTTCGCCCCCAGGACCTGACGTTCGGCGACCGAATCGAGGTCGATTCTCTCGTCTTCGACAGCGGTCGTCTGTCCGTTCTGACGGCGCACCGCATACGCCGGACCACGGGCCCACTACAGCCGCCCCTGCCCTTCGACGTGGACGAGATCCAGGGCCGGCCGCGCCCTGACTGCCTGTACGTGGAGAACCTCAATGTGTGGGTCTCGCGCAGCAATCCGTACAGCAACGTCGCGCTGGTGCGCTCAGCACCGCTGGGATTCACCCACGCGCACCTGCCGCGCTCGCCGGGAGCCCCCGCGCCGCGCGTCCTGTGCGCCCAAACCCGTGACCTCGGCGTCTTCCCCGACCCGGCCCGGGCCCACTGGCCGCGAAGGGGCCCGGAGGTGACGTCGCAGCAACCGGTCGACGTCATCCGCGACGTCAACGGTGCCGGTCTCCTCTACTTCGCCGCCTTCTTCCCCATCGCCGAACGCGCGCAGCTGCACCAGTGGCGGGCCACCGGCCGCACCGACCGGGCCTTCCTGGACCGCACCCTCCTCGACGCCCGCATCTGCTACCTCGGCAACGCCGACCTCGACGCGACGCTCACCGTCGCCCTACGGACCTCGCACGACCCCGAAGACCCGGCACATGAGAAGAACGATCTCACCGTTCGTGACGCCACCACCGACCGCACCATCGCTGTGGCGGCGTTCCGCCATCGCGGCTTCGACCACTGAAGCCCCACACCGACCTCACGCCCCCGGACTCCGAAGGACAACCAGCCGTGTACACATATCTCACCACCCTCCTGACCGGCCAGTACCAAGTGGCCTGTGAGATCGAGCCGACGGCCACACTTGCCGAACTGGGACTGGACTCGCTCCTGGTGGCCGAGCTCGGTGCCGACCTCCAGGACGCTCTGGACGTGCCCATCGAGGACGGGGACATCACCCTCTCCACCACTGCGGAGCAGCTCGCCGCGCTCCTGGAGGCCAAGGGCGCGAAGGCTACCCAGTGACGCCCTCTCACCGCCCGGACCGGGAAGTCCTCATCACCGGCATCGGCATGGTCACTCCAGCCGGAGTCGGCACTGCGGCATCATGGAGGGCCGTTTGTGAGGGCGCTCCCACCGGAGCGGCGGCCCCGGCGCTGTCCGGCCTGCCGGTGGACTTCGCCTGCACGGTGCCCTCCTCCTTCGATCCCCTCGCCCACCTCGGCGCTCACGCGCGCCGGATGGACCGCTTCATCCAACTCGCGGTGGTGGCCGCCCGCGAAGCCGTCACCGACGCGGGTCTGGGCACCGGAGGGTGGGATGCCGTCCGCGTGGGCGTCGTGGTGGGGGCAGGGGTCGCGGGTGTGACGACCTGGGAGACGCAGACCCTGCGACTGGACCATGACGGCCCGCAGTTCGTCGCCCCCCTCACCGTACCCGCGGCGCTCGCGAGCATGGCGGCCGCGCGTGTTTCCATGGACCTCGCCGTCCATGGGCCCAGTCACACCGTCTCCACGGCCTGCGCCTCGGGCACCACCGCGATCGGCACCGCCCTGGACCTGCTGCGCGCTCAACGGTGCGACATCGTCCTGGCCGGCGGTACCGAGGCCGCGGTGTCCCGGCTCACGGCCTCCGCGTTTCACCGCCTCGGCGCGCTCTCCACCCGTCGCACGGACCCGGCCGCCGCCTCCCGACCCTTCGACCGCGACCGGGACGGCTTCGTGTTGGGCGAGGGCGCCGCTGTCCTCGTACTGGAAACGACACTCCACGCGTGTGCCCGGAACGCGCGCGCCTACGCCAGGCTGCTGGGCTACGGCGCCACCTCGGACGCTCACCACCTCACCGACCCCGATCCCGAAGGCCGCGGCGCCGAACTCGCCCTGCGCCAGGCCCTTGCCGATGCCGACGTCACCGCACGCGACATCGCTCACGTCAACGCGCATGCCACCGGCACACCCCGTGGCGACGCGGCCGAAGCCCATATGCTCCAGCGGCTGTTCACCCATGGGCCGTGCGTCTCATCCGCCAAGGGGGTCACCGGTCACTTGCTGGCCGCCGCCGGCGCAGTCGAGGCCGCGCTGACCGCCCTGACCATCCACCACGGCCTCATCCCACCGACCGCCAACCTCCACACCCCTGATCCGGCTCTCAGCCTCAACCTGCCCACTACGGCCTATCCAGGCCCCGTTCCCCTGGCAGTCACCGAATCCTTCGGATTCGGCGGCCAGAACGCCGCCCTTGTCCTTGCCACCGTCTGACAACCACCGCCCCACCCGGGAGCACATCATGACCACGACCACTCACATCATCACGGGAGCCACTGGCCTGGTCGGATCTGCCCTCGTCCTCGAACTCGGCACCCGTACCGACGCCCGTCTGATCTGCCTCGTGCGGACCCACGGGCACGACGACGCCCGCACGCGGTTGCGCGGTATTCTGCGCAGCGCTGCCCATGCGTACCTGGTCCCTCCTGCGCAGACCGAACGGATCCTGCGTCGCGTCACCGTGATCCCCGGCATCGATCTGACCGCTGACCTGCGCGGTCTGCCCCTGCCTGCGGGGACGGGTCGCACCGAGTTCTGGCACTGCGCCGCGCGCATGCTCTTCCGCGAGAGAGAACGGCGAGGCAACTTCGCCACCAACGCAGCAGGCACCCGGCGTGCCCTCACCCTCGCAGAGCAGCTCCGGACAACGGCCTTCAATCTGATCAGCACCGCCTACGTCGCAGGCCGGGCACAGGGAACCGTCACCGAACAGGCCATCACCGACCCGCAGGGCCGAAACCCCTACGAACGGAGCAAAATGGCCGCCGAACGCATTGCCCTGACCGCCAATGGTCGAATGTTCGTGCGAATCCTGCGTCCCTCGATCATCGTCGGGCACAGCACCACGCTTCGCTACGTCGCGAAACCCGCCGGCGCCTACTCCGGGCAATCACTCATCGCCGCCTTCTACCGCACCGCCGGCCGTAGCTTCCGTCATGAACCGTGCCGCATCCAGGTCACGCCCGACGAGCCCTTCAACATCGTCCCCATCGACCACGTCGTACGCGAAGCCGTCGACATCAGCCAGCGTCCAAGCGCCTCGGGGGTGTTCCACCTGACCAATCCCACGCCTCCCAGCACCGGCGACTTCATCCGCGCCTGTGTGGCCAACGCCGGCGGTGCCGAACCTCGCTTCGTCCAGGACTCCGGATGGCTCAGCCCTCGCGACCGGGTCCTGCACGACATGCTGTCCGTCTACCACGCCCACATCAACAACTGCCAGCATTTCGACCGCACCCGTTGCGACGCCGCTGTCGTCGACCCGTCGGTCGCCGCCTGGCACCTCGCCCCGGAGACCCTGCGGGGCCTGTTCCGTCCCTTCGCCCAGCGCAGACCGTCCGCGCACACCGACTGAGCGCTCACAAGAACCAGTGCGGGCGCCTGCGGGGCGAAGTCCCCTCGGTACGGCTCCGCGATCGGCCGTCGCTACGCGCTGTCGGTCTGTACGGCTTGCTCAAGCAGGCCGCCGCGGATGATTTCGGTCACGGAGGCGATGTCTCCGTGCAGGGGCCGGTCCGCTTCGGCGAACGGCACATGGCGGCGCACAAGCTCGTGGACGGCTCTCAGCGTGGGACTGAGCGCCTCCCCTCGCAGTTCAACGGCTTGGCACAGGGCGATCACATGGATGGCGGCGGTGTTCAGGGCCAAGTCGACTACGCGGCGGGCGTGACGCGCGGCGATGGTGCCCATGCTGACTTTGTCTTGGTTGTGCGCCTCGGTGGAACGAGAGAACGCGCTGGCCGGCGTGGTCAAATGCAACGCCTCAGCCGTGAGGGCGGAGGCGGCGATCTGCATGCCCTTGAAGCCATGGTGCAGACCTGCCCGATCACCGCTGAAGTGTTGATGGGCAACGAGGTTGGCGGGTAGGCCCCGATTGTACTTCTCGTCGACGATCAACTGGAGCTGCCTGTCAAGCAAGTCTGCGGTACTGGCCACGGCGATCTTCAGGCTGTCCATGGCCTGAGCGACGTGCCCGCCGTAGAAGTTGCCGCTGTTGTGGACACTTTGTGTCGTGGCGTCGAAGAGAGGGTTGTCGTTCGCGGAGTTGATCTCCACCGTGAGCCATTGCTCAACCCAGCTCAGGGTGTCCCGCAGCACACCGTTGACGTGTGGAGCGCAGCGCACCGAATAGGGTTCCTGTAGACGCCGTTCCAGGTCCTCGAACCCCGGGTCGTCGAACCGGGCCTCCGATGCGGCACCGCAGGGAACCGGATGTTGGCCATCACCTTGGAGGAGGGTTCGAACAGCGGTCGCACTCGTCATCTGACCAGGATGCGGCTTCTGGTCATGCGGAAAGGCGGAGAACTCCTCCGGCCGGCCGTGGCGTGCTCGTACCAGCAGTGCGGTGCACAGTTCGACCGCGAAGACGAGACGTCGGCTGTCGACGGCGGCCAAGACGGCGAAGGCCGCCATGAACGAGGTGCCGTTGATCAGTGCGAGCCCTTCCTTGGCCTCCAGTTCCACCGGTCGCAGACCACAGGCCTTCAACGCTTCCGCCGCCGGCTGCCGGACCCCCTGGTGCACCACCTCGCCCTCGCCCGCCAGGACCGCCCCGAGATGGGCGAGTGGCGCGAGATCTCCGCTGGCACCCACGGAACCGCGCTCGGGGATGACCGGCAGGATGTTCAGCTCGATGAGCTTCATCAGCAGCCGCACCGGCTCGGGGCGGATTCCGGAGCATCCTCGGGCTAGACAGTTGGCACGGATCAGCATGGTCGCCCGCACCACTTCCCCAGGCGCCGGAGCCCCTGTCCCCACCTGCATGAACCGCATCATGTTCCGCTGCAACTCAGCCATCGAAGGGGAACCGATCCGCCGGTTGCTGCTGTCTCCGAAGCCGGTTGTGGCGCCGTACACAGGAGTGCCGGACTCGATCAGGTGGTTTCGCGTCGCCACGGAGCGGGCCATAGCCGCTTCCGCCCGCGCGGAGAGCGCTACCCGCACAGCGTGTGGAGTGCGGGCGACATCGGCGACGTCCCGCAAGGTGAGGGAGTGGCCGTCCAGGTTCGCTGCAATCACGTCCGCGGTCGAGTCATCGATCCGTTCAGAGCGCGATGACACACTGATCCCCTTTCACTCCGCCAGGCGCGGCCACTGAAGTCACAGCGCTCCCCAGTAAATGCGCTTTCACTAAATCGCAGGCATTCCGGAACCGCAACCTCGTGGCAGGAATGGCATTGTCGACCATGGGTGACGGGCTTGGCGGGTCATTTCTGACCACGGTTGAGAGAAGCCGAGCGCAGTTGATGCGGAGTGCGAAAGCCAGCTGTTCTCCTGCCATGCCAGCACCGGACGGAGAACAGAACTCGTTCCTCTCGGATCCCTTCGATGAACGACCGTGGCCACTCCCACCAGCTGGGGCCCTCGACGGCTCCGAGGCGGCCACGGTCGGTCCCTTCCCCGGTCCTGCCGACGCCGGCCGACGCCGAGAAAGGCCTCGGCGCGCTGGCCCCCTTTCGCCACGCATGCGCGCTCCCGCCCGGCCCCGGGCCGCGGCGAGCCGCCAGCGGTCAGCCGGCGCAATCGCCTTCGGTGGAATGTCGGTCGAGCGTTTGCTCCCACCGACTCAGGGTGTCCGAGGCATCGCCACCTGATACGGCAAAGCCACTCCCCTACGAAGCGGCAGTCAGCCTCGCGTCGCTCCCCCGCTGGAGGCGCGGCGACGCGTTCGCCATGTGGGACGGCGTCGGCGAGGGCGTCCGTCGGGTTCGTGCACGACGAACTACCGAGGGCGGCTGCGCCCGAGGTCCGGGCCGGAGCGAACATCGACAAGAGCGTCGCGCTGAACGCCGGACTGATGCTGCGCGCGCCGCAGTGCGCGCCCTGGGCCGTGTGCCGCCGACTACTTCATCCTGGTCGGGAACGCCCCCGAGCTGCCGACGCGCCGGGGCGGGTGGGGGCCGACAGGGAGTCGGCGCAGGCCTCCGAATCCTCCGGGAGCCGGTGCTTCCTGTGCGGAGGTGACGGCCGGTGAGCCGATGGCCGGGAAGCCCGGTCCACCAAGAGGATTCCGTCGCGGACGTACGGATGAGGAGCGGCTGTGGCACGTGATATCGCCATTCTCGGGATGGGTTGCCGGTTTCCGGGGGATGTCTGCGGTCCGGAGGAGTTCTGGGAAATGCTGGCGGCCGGCGGCCATGTCTCGATGCCGCTGCCGCGGGACCGGGGCTGGGACATCGAGCGGCTGTGCGCGGCCGATCCGACGGCGCCGGGGGCGACGCCTGTGCGCCGGGGCGGGTTCGTCTCCGGGGTGGACGGGTTCGACGCCGACTTCTTCGGGATCGGACCGTTGGAAGCCACGGCGATGGACCCCCAGCAGCGCTGGGTGCTGGAGTGCGCCTGGCGGGCCCTCGAGCACGCGCGGATCCCGCCCGGTTCGCTGCGCGAAACGGCGACGGGGGTGTACGTCGGAGCCTTCGGAACCGGGTACGGGCAGCAGAGTCTCATGGCTGATTCGGATCATCTGGCCACCGGCCTGGCACTCTCCGTGGTGTCCGGCCGCGTTGCGCACGTGCTGGGGTTGAGGGGGCCGGCGGTCACGGTGGACACCGCGTGCTCCTCGTCGTTGACGGCCGCGCACCTGGCGGTGCAGGCGCTGCGCGCCGGTGAGTGCGAGGTGGCGTTGGCCGCTGGGGTGACGGTGATGGCCGGGCCGGAGACCCTCGTGCAGTTCGGGCGGGTGGGGGCGATGTCCGTAGATGGTGTGAGCCGGTCCTTCTCCACGGACGCGAAGGGCTTCGGGGCCGCGGAGGGCGTCGGCGTGCTGGTGCTGATGCCGCTGGAGCGGGCCGTGGTGGAGAACCGACGGGTCCTGGCGGTGATCCGGGGCAGCGCGTTGAACCAGGACGGCGCCAGCGAAGGGCTCGCAGTTCCGAACGGGACGGCGCAGCAGGCGGTGATGCGGGCAGCGCTGGCGGATGCGGGACTGCGCCCTGGGCAGGTGCAGTTGATCGAGGCGCACGGAACCGGCACCAGGGTGGGAGACCCGATCGAGGCCGGGTCGGTTCTCGCGGTGTACGGGGCGGACCGAGGTGATCGCGGTCCGGTGCGGATGGGGTCGGTGAAGTCCAACATCGGCCATGCCCAGGGCGCGGCCGGTATGGCGGGTTTGATCAAGGTGGTGCTCTCCCTCCAGAAGCAGTGGATGCCTGCGACGCTCCACGTGGGTGAGGCACTGCCCGGGACGGACGGTGATGAGGCGGGGGTGCGCCTGCTCAGGCAGGCCCGTCCTTGGCATCGGGGCCGTGAGCCGCGTCGTGCCGGGGTACTGGGGTACGGGGTCAGCGGGACCAACGCCCATCTGGTGGTGGAGGAAGCGCCCGCGCCGGCGTCCGTGGGGCTGGGTACCGGGACCGACCGGCCGCAGTCGGCTGCGTTGATGTGGCCGCTCTACGGGGCGACGGCTACCGGGCTGAAGGCGCAGGCTGCTGCCTTGGGGTCATGGCTCCGGGAGCGCGAACGCGAGCTGTCGGAGGACGTGGGCTGGTCGCTGGCGACGACCCGCACCCCGCTGGCCCACCGCGCGGTCGTCGCCGGTGCTGACCGGTGCGAGTTGCTGGCCGGACTGGCCGGACTGGCGGCCGGCGCGGAGGGCGGCTCGGTGGTCACGGGGCGCGCGGTGGGCGGCCCGGGACCCGTGTTCGTCTTCCCGGGCCAGGGCGGGCAGTGGGCGGGGATGGGCCGCCGGCTGATGGAGGAGTCCCCGGTCTTCGCGGAGACGTTCGCCGAGTGCGCGGCGGCGCTGGCGCCCTGGGTGGACTTCGACGTCACCGCAGTGGCCATGGGCGACTGCGCGCCCTCCGATCCGGAGCGAGCCGCGGTGGTCCAGCCGGTGCTGTTCGCGATGTACGTGGCGTTGGCGCGGCTGTGGCAGGCGCACGGAGTACGCCCGGCCGCGGTCATCGGCCACAGCCAGGGCGAGGTCGCCGCCGCCTGCGTCGCGGGTGCGCTCAGCTTGGAAGAGGCCGCCCGTGTGGTGGCACGGCGGGCCGCGGTTCTCCAGGAGGTGCGCGGGCGGGGAGCGATGGCGTCGCTGGGCCTGCCCGCGGAGCGGGCGCTACAGGTGCTCGCCCCGTGGGACGGCCGGGTGGAAGTGGCCGCGGACAACGGTCCGGCGGCCTGCGTCGTGGCAGGGGACGCGGACGTGGTGCGGGAGGTCGTGGACCGGTGCGGTGAGCGGGGAGTGCGGGCACGGCTGCTACCGGTCGACTACGCCTCGCACAGCCGACACCTCGACACGGTCCGGGACCGTCTGCTGGGCGAGCTCGGAGCAGTCGCCTCCGCCGTCCCCGGGGTCCCGATGTTCTCGACGACCAGCGGCGGCACGGTCGCGGCGGGTGAGCTGGACGGCGCCTACTGGTTCCGGAACGTGCGTGAACCCGTCGCCTTCGCACCTGCGGTCCAGGAGGCGATCGGGTCGGGCTACCGGCACTTCGTCGAGGTCTCGCCGCATCCGATGCTGACGGGGCCGCTGCGCGACATGCTCGCCGACGCCGCGGTCGAGGGCTCCGCGGACCGGACGATCCACCGCGACGACGCCGGCCTGACCGCCTTCCGGCGTTCCCTGTCCGAGGCCCATGTCCACGGTGCGGGCCTGGCGTGGGACAGGGTCATCCCCGCGGCAGGTGTCATCGACCTGCCCACCTACCGGTTCGAGCACCGCTCGTTCTGGCTGACGCCGTCGGCGGACTCGGCCGGCATCCACCAGACCGGACTGCGACCCGGCGGTCACCGCATGGTGCGTGCGGTGACCGACCTCGCCGACGGCTCCCTGCTGGCGGTCGGAAGGACGTCGCTGGCCACCCTTCCGTGGCTCGCCGACCACGCCGTCCACGGGACCGTGCTTCTCCCAGCCAGCGCCATGCTGGACCTCCTCGCCCACCTGGCCGATCGGGTCGGGCGGACCCGACTGAGCAACATCGTCCTGTGTGCCCCCCTGGTCCTGAGCGAGACGCCCGTCGACATCCAACTCCACTGCTCCCCGCCCGACCGCGACGGCCACCGCCACGTCGTGCTCGCCTCACGCGGCCACGGCAGGGACGGCTCGTGGACCCGGAACGCCGAGGCGACCCTCGCCGACCCGAGCGAACAGAACGACGCCGCACCGCACAAGCCCAATCCGGCGCACGAGTGGCCCCCGCCCGGCGCCGCCGAAGTGGACGTCGCCGCCGCCTACCGGGAACTGGACCGAATCGGCTACTGCTACGGCCCGGGGTTCCGCAACCTTCGCCGCGCTTGGAAGGACGGCAACACCACCTACACCGAGGTGGACCTTCCCCCCGGTCACACGAGCGACGGCTTCCTCACCCACCCGGCCCTCTTGGACGCGGCGCTGCACGCCCAGCATCACGGGCTGGCCGATGACCGTACCCTCCTGCCCTACGCGATCACGTCCTTCCAGATCCATGCGCGCGGCGCGCGCGCCCTGCACGCGACGGTCACCGCCACCGACCCGCGGACCGTGCGGGTGGAAGCCACCGACGCCTCCGGGCGGCCCGTCCTGACGATCAGCGGACTGCGGTCGCAGCACACCACCGATCGCCATCTGCGATCCCTGCTGGCCGTCGCCGACTCCGTGGCACACCAACACGGCTGGCAGCCGCTGACCGCGCCGCGGCAGCCCGCCGCACCGACTGCCGCCGACGCCACACCGGTATGGGGAGCGGTCACCACAGCGGACGACCTGCCCGTCCGGCACACGCTGCGGGATATCGCCCGGGCCGAGGAACTGGTCACCACCGGAGCCGGCAAACTCGACCGGCTCATCCTGGACTGCCGGACGGAAAGCACCTCGCTCCCGTCCGGCACGCAAGTGCACCAGCGCCTGGGCCGACTGCTCGGGGACCTACAGGCGTTCCTGGCCAGCGAAGCCCTCACGGACACACGGCTCCTGCTGCTGACCCGTCAGGCGCAGTCCACCGAGTTCGGGGAGTCGGTGAGGGACCCGGGGGCGGCGGCGTGCGCCGCGCTGGCGCATTCGGCAAGCCGCGAGCATCCGGGCCGCATCCAGATCCTCGACACCGGCGATCAAACCCCCACGTCCAGGACCCTGGCGCTCATGGACGACTCCCCGCACACCTGGCACGCCCAGCGCGCCGACTTCGTCCTCGTCCCGGAACTGGTCAGCGCCTCGGGTGGCGAAGCACTGACCCTTCCAGCGGACGGCGGCCCCTGGAGGTTGACGCCTTCTCCCCAGCGGGCTTTGGAGGACGTGCGACCGGTCGTCGCGCTGGATCTGGAGCAGCCGGTGGCCGCCGACCGGATCCGCGTCCGCGTCACCGCCACCGGTGTGAACTTCCGCGACACCCTCGTCTGCCTGGGTGTCCTCGATCTCGGCATCATCGGCTTCGAAGCCGCCGGCGTCATCACTGACGTCGGCGGCGACGTCACCGGATGGAGTCCCGGCGAGAGGGTCGTGGGCCTCTCCGACACCGCCGAACGGGGCTGCTACGCGTCCGCCGCGGACTTCCTCCCCCATCGGCTGGTCCGTGTTCCCCCGGGACTGCGCCTGACGCATGCCGCAGGGCTGCCCATCGTCTCCGCCACAGCCCGGGCAGCACTCGTCGACCTCGCACAGGTGCGGGCCGGCGAGAAGGTCCTCATCCACGCTGCCGCGGGCGGTGTCGGAAGCGTCGCCGTGCACATGGCACAGCGACTGGGCGCCGAGGTCTACGCCACCGCCAGTCCCTCCAAGCACGGTCTCGTCCACAGTGCCGGGATCCCCCGCGAACGCATCGCCGACTCCCGCAGTCTGGACTTCGAGCCCCTCCTGCGGACAGCCACCGGGGGCACCGGGTTCGATGTCATCATCGGCTCGCTGGCCGGAAAGTTCGTCAACGCCTCGCTGCGCCTGCTGCGCCCCAAGGGCCGCTACATCGAACTCGGCATGACCGATCGGCGCGACTCCGCCGACGTCGCCGCGAACCACCCCGGCATCGTCTACCACCGCTGGCACGCACTCGACCAGAGCACTTTCGACCTCGCCGACCACTTCGTGCCACCCACACAGAGCTGGAGCGTCCGGTACGCCCGCCAGGCCCTGCGACGCCTCAGCCAGGGCCGTACCACAGGGAAGACCGTACTCACCCAGCCCATCGCACTCGATCCGCACCACACCACTCTCATCACCGGCGGCACCGGCACCCTCGGCGCGGCCTTCGCCCGCCACCTCGTCACCCGGCACCGAGTGCGCCACTTGCTCCTACTCAGCCGCCGCGGCGAGTCCGCCCCGAACGCCCACGTGCTGAGGCACGAACTCGAAGGGCTCGGCGCCACCGTGACCATCACCGCGTGCGACACGGCCGACCGCGAGCAACTGGCCCACGCGCTGAGCACCATCCCCCCAGACCACCCCCTGGGTGCCGTCATCCACGCCGCGGGCACCCTCGACGACGCGCTGCTGGCCAACCAGACCCCGCTCCACCTGCGCAACGTACTCCGCCCGAAGGTGGACGCAGTCCTCAACCTCCACGAACTGACCGCCGACACGGACCTCAGCGCCTTCGTCATCTGCTCCAGCATGGCCGGCGTCCTCGGCAACCCCGGCCAAGCCAACTACGCGGCGGCCAACGCCTTCGTCGACGCGTTCGCCCACTGGCGCCGCCACCAGGGACTTCCCTGCATCAGCGTGGCCTGGGGGCTGTGGGAGGAAAGCAGCGAACTCACCGAGACGGTGACCACGCCAAGCACCGCTCGCATGGTCCGCGACGGCTTGCTCCCACTCACCACACGACAGGCCCTCAGCGCCTTCGACACCGCCCTCGACCTCGACCAGCCCTTCCTGGCGGCATTCGGCATCGCCCCCACCGCCGAGCACCCGATGCTGGCCGGCATCGTCCGGAGCCGACCCGCGCCGCTGCGCACCGCATCCGCGCACGACGTCCGCAGCGAGCGGGACCACCTGCTCTCCCTGACCCAGCCACAGCGCCTGCGCGCCCTGACCCGACTGGTCCAGGTCCATGCCGCCGCCGTGCTGGGCCACACCGGCCCTGAGCACATCGACCCCGACCGGGCCTTCCGCAGCGCCGGCTTCGACTCGCTCGCCGCCGTCGAACTCCGTACGCTCCTGTCCCGGGCCACCGGCACCCGCCTCACCGCCACCGCTCTTCTGGACCACTCCACCCCTGCCGCCCTCGCCCGTCACCTCACCACCCTCCTGCCCGCCGCGGACCGACAACCCTCCGCGACGACCGCCCCGGTCTTGAGCCAGCCGAACCCGACCGCCGCGCTGCGCGAAGCCTGGAACGCCGACTCCTACCCGGAGCGACTGCGCCGCGTGCAGCAGATCACCGGCGTCCGACGAGCAACCACCACCGCGGCGGAACTGCGCACCGAACCCCTACGGCGACTCAACGACACCGCTTCCGGCCCGCCGGTGGTATGCGTTCCGCCGCTCACCACCGCGCCGGAACACTCCCCCTACGCCCTGCTCGCCCAGCACACGAACCGATCGCACACCCTGTGGACCACCTCCCTACCCGGGCTCCGCGACAGCGATGACCTCCTCCCCTCCGACCTCTCCACCCTCACCCGTGCCTGGGTCACCCAGTTGGTTGCCCTCACCGACACCGGAGCCTTCGTCCTGCTCGGCCACTCCGCAGCCGGCCTCCTCGCCCATGCCCTCGCCCACACGCTCCAGCAGCACGGCAAGCCCGCTGCCGCGTTGATCCTGCTCGACCCCTTGCTGTCCAGCGGCATCGACCTGGGGATCATCGACGATGCCACCAGCCGCTTGGCCCTCTCCGACACACCGCTGACACCCGAACCCATCGCCGCCGTCGTCAGCTACGCCCAGTTGCTCATCGACTGGACACCCCCGCCCATCGACACCCCCACCCTGCTGCTCCACCCCCGCGGCAGCACACCCGACTGGCCACACCCTCACACCGCCCGCGCCGTCGCCGGCGACCACTTCTCCCTCCTGGAGCAGTACGCCGACAAGACCGCAGAAGCCTTCCGTACCTGGCTCGCGGCCCTCCCCTCTTCCTGACCGGGGCAGGCACGCACCACACCCTTCGCAGCCCACCGGGCTCCGACTCCGCCGCCTGCTTGCCAGCCGGCGGCCAACCTCCACGCGGAGCGGGTCCCGCACGTCTCGGGGCGCGGGTCGGCGAACGCGTACCGCGACCGGTGGCCGTAGACGCGCCGGAGCCGGGTCCGACGGCTCCCCCGCCACCCGCCGAACCCTCAGGACCAGGGCAGCAGAGGCGCTCGCCGTAGGACCTCGGACAGCGTCGTCGGTCCCGCGCGGTCACCGAATCGCAGGACAGGGCAGTCGAGTCGCTCGGTGGACACCTCGTGGAGGCGAGCCACCCTCGGGCCGCTCCAGATGAGACGCGTGACTCCGTTGACGGTCCGGTACCCGGTGGAACCGCCGACCAGCAGACGTCCCGGGGTCAAGGCGTCCCAGCCCAGGGCGGTCACGCCCAAGGCGTGACCGACTCCGGTGCCTTGGATGAGGCGCTGGACTCCCCGACGGTTTATCCAGGGCAGTCCTTGCAGCGGTGCCGCGTCGGCTGTCAGCAGCACGGTCGTCTCACCGAGCGAGGCGAGCAGGCGGGCGAGCGCGTACGGGGTGGCGTCCCCGTCCCCCTCGTCGAGCACCACGGTGACGCCCCGTCCGTGGCGGGCACCGCACGGTGCCTCCAGCCGGTCTCTGCCCCATTCACGGGGCGTGATGATCTCCGGCGTCCGGCCCCGCGACGTGGGAGGAGGTCGGAGTCGATCCGGGATCGGTGACGGCTCGGAGCCCGTGGCGAGGACGATCAGCTCCGGCTCGGTGGCCCGGATCGTCGCCGCATCGGCGCGTCGGTGACCCCGACGCAGTTCGACCCGCCCGACGACACGCTTCTCCAGCGCGGTGACGACGGCGTCGAGTTCACACAACGCGGGCAGGGACGCCTGTGCCGCCAGCCGCCCTCCGAGAGGGCCACCGTTGCCGAGCATCGTCACGGTGTCGCCGTACTCGGCGAAAGCGGCGGCGGCGGCCAGCCCCGCCGCCCCGGTGCCGACCACCGTGACCCTCCGAGGGGCGGTCCGCCGGCCGGGCTTGGCCGGCGGACCGGCACGCCGGGTGGGGCGGCCCCAGGAGTCGTTCACGGGGCACCGCCCCCTCCTTCCGGCCTGCACCTCCGTCCAGCAGACGTTGCAGTAGGCGCACCGCGGGGCCAGGGGCTCCCGGCCACTGAAGGCGCGCCGGGGGAGTTCAGGATCGACCACGAGGGCGCGGCCCAGGGCCACGAGGTCTCCGGCGCCGGTGCGCAGGGCGTTCGCCGCTTCACCCGGATCACGCAGCCGTCCCACCGCGAGGCTCGGGATGTCCGGAGCCGCGGCGCGCATGCGGCGTTGCATGGCGAGCAGCGTGCCGGGCGGGCGGGTGAGGTCGGGTATGTGGTCGGGCAGGCTGGGGCCGATGGTGCCGGCCCGGTAGGTGACGAGGTCAACGGGGGTGGACGCGACGAGGGTGCGGAAGAGCGGGATCGCGTCCGTAGGCGTCAGGCCGTGCGGCACGGCTTCGTCCGCCTGGAGTGAGAGGCCGACGAGGAAGCCGGTGGGGCAGGCGGCCCTGACGGCGGTGACGGCCTCCCTGATGATCCGGGTCCGTCCGTGGTCGTCCCCGCCGTAGGCGTCCTCCCTGGTGTTCCAGAGGGGGGAGAGGAAGAGGGAGAGCAGATGGCCGTGCGCCGCGTGGATCTCGACTCCGGAGAAGCCCGCGTCCGCCAGGGCCGCCGCGGCCTCGGCGAAGGCGTCCACCACCTCGGCGATGTCGTTCCGGGTCATCGGCCGGGGAACCCGTCCGCTGTGGGGATCGGCCACGGCCGACGGGGCGATCCCGCCGTCGTCGCGCCCGGTGAGGAGGTGGCTACGGCCGAGATGCATCAGTTGGCCGATGAGTCGGCAGTTCGCGCCTTCGACCGCGTCCACGAGCTGTCTCCAGGCCGGGCGGTTGGCCGGGTGGTAGGTGGTGATCATGGAATCCGCCGGTGCTCCCCCGGGGTGGACGGACAGTCCCTCGGTGATGATGGCGCCGACACCGCCGGCGGCCAGGCGTGCGTACCAGTCGACGGTGCGGGGGGAGACCCGGTGTCGGTCCGCGAATCCGTTGACGAGGGGAGGGAAGACCATCCGGTTCTTGAAGTGTGTCCGCCCAATGGTGAAAGGGCTGGCGAGGAGTGCGGTGTCGTCGACGTGGTCGGACGGGTTCATGTCCGTGCCGCCCCTCGGTCCCGTTCCAGGAAGAGTTCGCTGGGGCCGTGGAAGACGAGGTTGACGTGGAAGGGCGGTTCCTGGTCCTCGGAGAGTCGCAGCCCCGGTGCGCGTGCGGAGAGGGTGGCGAGCATGGCGGCTATCTCCATGCGCGCGAGGGGGGCGCCGAAGCAGTAGTGCCCGCCCTTGCCGAAGGTCAGATGCCGACGGGCGCCCTCCCGCCGGATGTTGAACGCGTCGGGGGCGTCGAACTGCGTCTCGTCGTGGTTGGCCGAGCCGATCACCAGCAGCACAGGGGTCCCGGCCGGGACTCGCGTCGTGCCGAGGTCCGCGTCGTCGACCGTGGTGACGCGCCGCCAGGTGAAGAGGGCGGGGTCGTACCGCAGGGCTTCCTCCACCGCTTGGGGAATGAGGTGCGGGTCCTCGCACAGGGCGTCCCACTGTTCCCGATGCCGCATCAGACGCATGATGGCGCTGGTGGCGACGCTGGTGGTGGTCTCGTGGCCGGCGAAGCTCACGGCGTGGACGACGTTGGTGATCTCGTCGGCGGTGAGCGCCTCGGGGTCGTCGTGGTGGGATCGTGCCAGGTCGCCGGTGAAGCAGTCCTCGGGGTAAGCCAGTTGGCGGTCCACGAATTCCGTGCAGTAGGTCCAGTACTCGGACATACGGCGGGCGACGGCCACCTGCTGGTTCGCCGTGGGCCTGCCCCAGGTGAACAGCATGCGGTCCGCGGCCAGGCTCTTGAGGCGGCTCCAGTCCTCGCGGGGGAAGCCGATAAGGGCGAAGACGATGGACGCCGGCAGCGGGTATGTCAGCTTCTGCACGATGTCGAAGCGGTGCTGGGTCAGCATCCGGTCGACCAGTTCCTCGGCGCGTTCCTGGATCACCGGCTCCAGGCGGGCCAGTCGCCGGGCTGAGAACGCTTTGAGGCAGTGGCTTCGTACCCGTCCGTGTTTCGGTTCGGGTCCGTTGGACAGGGTGGGCGTGGTGGGGGAACCGGTGGCGACGATCTCCGAGGCACGCGGGCCGAGGGGGAACGCGGGCCGCTGGGTGTTGGCCCCGCTGAAGCGCTCCGTGTCCTTCAGGATGCGCTCGACATCGCGATAGCGGGTGACGACCCACATGTCCAGTTCGGACGCGTAGAAGGTGGGGCTCTCGGCGCGCAGGCGGGCGAGGACGGGGAACGGGTCCACGGTGTAGGAGGCGTCCAGGGGGTCGAAGCCGTGGCTGGCGGGACATCCTTGACGGGCACTCATGCGCGGCCCTCTCCGAGCGTGTTGCTCAGAACGTCGCGCAACACGGCGCCGATCTTGCTCATGTGTGGTTCGGCGCAGTCGAACAGGCTCCCTGCCTCCGCGTTCACCCGTTGGACGCGAAGTCTGTCCGGGGGTACGGCGCGCAAGGCGGCGGCGTAGGGCGACTCAAGATCGATCATGTCCTCGTCCCGTTCCTCCTCGCCGACGGCGATGACGGTCAAGGTGCTGTCGGGGTCACTGTCGGGCCGGTAGGTGAACATCGCCTGGAGATTCGCCTGGTACACCTCGATGCGGTGGCGCAGCGTCTGCGCGGTGACGCCTGCCAGCCCTGGGTGCCGGATCAGGACGTCGATGGCGAGGTCGGTGCGGTCGGCCTCGTCCGCTGCGGCGATCGCGTCCAAGGGTAGGTGGACGGGCTCACCGAGCAGACGTTCCATGATGAAGCCGTAGTCGATCAGCGCTCGGGTTGGCAGGGAGTCGAGGGTCGGCAGTCCCTTCCAGGAACGTTGGAAGGTCGGCATCAGGTGCAGCACGGTGCCGACCTCGGCGCCGGCCGCGCGCAGTTGGTGGGCGGCCTCGAAGGCGGGAAGACCACCCATGCAGTTCCCGGCGAGGTGGTAGGGGCTGGCCGGCTGGACGCGGCGGATCTGCCGGACGGTGTGGGCGGCGATCTCCTCGACGCTGGTGCTGGGCTCTCGCTCACCGTCCAGACCCGGGGTCTGACACCCGAAGACGTTCCAGTCCTTGGGGATGTGGGGCAGGTAGCCGGTCATGTAGCCGACACTGCCGTCGGTGGCGGGGAAGACGAACAGGTTGGCTCCGGTACCGGTGCGCAGTTGTCTCAGGTTCGAGCCCTCCAGTTCGAGGAGGCGGGCCTCCGCGTTCTGATCGGCGAGGAGCCTGCGCAGGGCGAGACGCTTGGTCTCGGACAGAGAACGCACGCGGTCGCCCGCTGCGTCGAAACCCGGTAGCGACATGGGGTTCCTCCGTCTGCTGGGTCGTTCGTGGCCATCAGGGGGTGGACGGGTCGGGTGGTTGTGCCCCGGCGATACGGGCGGCCTGCTCGTCCGTCAGGGAGTCCAGGAGTTCCAGTGCCCTCTCCAACTCACTCCGGCCGACCGCGGCGCCCTCGTCGTGCCTTGCCTGGTCGACGAGGGCGGCGACGGTCCCGACTCGCCCGTCCGTGAGGAAGACGTGGAGCGGGACGCGGACACCGGTGCGCTCGTGGAGCCGGTGCAGGACGCGGACGGCCGACAGCGAGTGGCCTCCGAGGTCGAAGAAGTCGTCGGTCCGCCCGGGTGAGACACCGGTGAGGACCTCGCCGTACGAGGCCGCCACGGCGCGTTCGGTCGGGGTTTCGGGCTGGTTCCCCATCGGCCCCACGGCGGGCAGTGGGCGCAGGCGGAGCACGGCCCGGTCGATCTTGCCGTTCGCGGTCCGCGGCAGGGAGTCGTGCAGGACGTACCGCCCGGGGAGCAGGGCGCTGCGAAGACGTTCCCCCAAGAACGCGGCGAGTTCCCCGGCACTCGGCGCCGCCTCGGCGGTATCGGTACGCACGTGTGCCACGAGGATGGCGTCGCGGGTGGTCACGACCACGGCTTCCCGTACGGCCGGGTGTTCGGTGAGCGCGGTCTCGATCTCGCCGGGTTCCAGTCGCTGGCCGCGCAACTTGATCTGGTCGTCGGTGCGGCCGAGGCAGATGAGTGTTCCGTCGGCCGCCAGTCTGACCAGGTCTCCTGTGCGGTAGGCGCGTACGTGGCGACCGTCCGCCGTAGTGACGGGCGCGAAGCGGTCGTCGGTGAGGTCCGGGCGTCCCAGATAGCCCTGCGCGAGGCCGTCTCCCGATATGTGGAGTTCACCCACCGTGCCCGGTGGCACCGGGGTCCGGTGGCGGTCGAGGACGTGCAGACCGGTCCGCGCGATCGGCGTCCCGATCGGCACCGGGCCGTGGCCGCTTCGCACTCGGTGGCGGGTGGACCAGATCGTCGTCTCGGTGGGGCCGTACAGGTTCCACAACGCCCGGTTGCGGGTCAGTAGCCTTTCCGCCAGGTCTCTGGGGAGGGGTTCGCCTCCGCTCCAGACGGTGAGGCGGGGGTCGCCGTTCCAGCCGGTGTCGGTGAGCATCCGCCAGGTGGAGGGCGTGGCCTGGGCGAGGGTGGCGCCCGATTCCACGAGCGCGCCGGCCAGGGCTCGCGGGTCGTGGACCTGTCGGTCGTCCGCCACGTTCAGGCACGCGCCGACCGTCAGCGGGGCGATCAGTTCCAGGAGGGCGATGTCGAAGAAGGGGGCGGTGATGGCGAGCAGGGTGTCCTCGGCACTGATTCCGGGCTCCTCTGCCATGGCGGTGATCAGGTTGGTCAACGCCCGGTGGCCGACCACGACGGCTTTGGGCTCTCCGGTGGAGCCCGAGGTGTGCATGATGTAGGCGGGCGTTTGGGCGAGGCGGCCGGAGTAGGGCCGTCCCGCCGGGCGCGCGAGGTCGAGGACGGGGATGATCCGTCGGACTTCGGAAGGGAGCACGCCTTGTGTCCCTTCCGTCACCCAGGCCGCCTGGATGCCGAGGGCGCGCACCATCTTGTCCACCTGCCGCGTGGGGGCGTCCAGGGCGATGGGCACGAAGGTGCGGCCCGCCCGTACGGAGGCCAACAGGACCGCGGGCAGTGCCGCCGTCCGGGGCAACAGGACGCCCACCGGCCCTCCCCCGGGGGCGGAGGTGTCGAGCGCGACGGCGAGGCCGTCCACCACCGTGTCGAGTTCCGCGTAGGTCAGCCTCGTGTTCCCCGCGACCACGGCCGTGCGTGCGGGGTCACGGGCCACCCGGTCGGTGAACAGGTCATCGACGGTCAGGTCGGCGGGGCCCGGCGGCTCCGGATCGGGTTCCAGGGGGGCGAGCCGGTCCTCGTCCGCCGGAGAGAGGCAGTTCAGCTGCGGGACTGCGGTGGTGGGGTCGGCCGCGGCACGACGTGCCAGCAGTGCCCAGCGGTCGGCGAACGCCCGCGCTGACTCCGGGGCGAACAGGTCCCGGTTGTGCAGCACCGCCAGGCGCAGTGATCCGTCCTCTCGCGGTGTGAGGTGGAACTCCACGTCGAACTGGCACACGCCTGAGTCGAAGATGACCGGAGCTGTCTCCACTCCGTTCAGGGCGAGGGGGGCCGGTACGTCCTGGAAGGCGAGGAACGATTGGAACAGCGCGTTGCGGCTGGTGTCGCGCCGGGGTGCCAGGACGTCGGAGAGTTCCGCGTAGGAGAAGTCGGTGTGGTCCCAGGCTTCGGTGCAGACACGCGCCGTGCGCCCGGCCAGTTCCTCGAAGGAGGGGTCACCGGCCAGGTCGACGCTGAGGGGGAGGGTGCTCACGAAGCAGCCCATGACCTCCGTGAAGCGCTGCTCGGCACGGTTGGCGTACGGGGTGCCCACGGTGGGGCGAAGGCTTCCCGTGTGCTGCCCGAGGAAGACCCCGTGGACGGCGAGCAGCGCCGAGAAGAGCGTGCCGCCCGTCTTCCGGGCCACCTCGTTCAGGCCGTCGACGACGAAGGGCGGCAGAGCGACATCGGTGCGCGATCCCCGGTAGGTGCGCACCGGGGGCCGGACGTGGTCCGTCGGGATCTCCGCCTCGTCGCGGTCCTTCAGCCTGTCGACCCAGAACCTCATGGCCTCGGCACGCCGTGCCGTCGTCCGCCGTTCGCGGTCGGCCAGCACCTGGTCGACGTAGTCCGCCCGCGGGCCGGTGTGCGCCGGTACCCCGGGTGTCGTGGTCAAGCGGAGGTAGGCACCGGCGACCGCCCGGTTGAACAGGGCGTAGGTCCAGCCGTCGCCGATCAGGTGATGGAAGGCGATCCCCCAGAGCCAGCTGCTGTCACCCGTCCTGGCCAGGACACTGCGCAGCAGTGGCCCCTTCGACAGGTCGAACGGCGCTATGAGTTCGGCGCGCAGCAGGTCGCCCACGGCGTCGTCGCCCATGCCGCGCGCCTCTCGCAGGACAGTGACTACCGGCGGCCCGGGGCCGATCCGCTGCACCGGGACACCGTCGACGTCTTCGAAGGTCGCTCGGAGGCCGGGGTTAGCGGCGGCCACTTCGTCGACGGCGGTGGACAGCGCCGCGGGGTCCAGTCGGCCGCTGAGGCGGTTGACGAAGGCGAAGGCGTAGCCGCGGCCCGAGTCGTCCAACTGCTGGAGGAACCACAGTCGACGCTGAACGTCCGACAGGGGTGTCGCCACGGCGTCGCCGAGTTCCGCCGACCACGCCGCGCGGCGCGCGCGGACGGCGTCGAGCAGGGAGCGGTCTGGGGTCGCCGTCCGCGGCAGTCGGACGCGGAGCCGGCCCGCCGGGGCGTCCACCGCCGCTCCGGACTCCACCAGTCGGGCGAGCAGTCCGCCGTGGGTGGGAGCCACCGGCGCGGCATCGGACGCCTCGTACGGGTGGGAGTTGGGGGACGCTGCGTTCACAGGGCGATCTCCTTCGGTCCGTCGAGGGGCCCGTCCTCCTCAGGTGGGCGATCGGGTGCGGGCGGTCCGGTCGGTGTGTGTGCGCACTCGTCGATGTCTGCTGCCAGGGAGCGGACGTTCTCGTCGCCCAGCCAGCGTGACATCGGCACATCGACACCGAATCGCTCGCTCACCGCGTTGCGCAGCTGCATCGCGGTGAGGGAGGTCGCTCCCAGCTCGCGTGGGGACCGGTTCAGCGGCATGTCCTGCGAGGAGAAGCCGAGTGCGTGGGAAAGGAGTCGGGTGAGGAAACCGGCGGCTGCCTCGTCGGCGGTGTAGGTGGTCAGCCGCTGCTCTTGGCCTTCGGCGCTGTCGGGTGTCCGGGGCGGGGCATCCGTGATCCAGTAGCGCGTGTGCTGCCAGGGGTAGGAGGGAAGGGTGGTGAGCCGGCCGGGTGGGAACGGCAGCAGGTCCCAGTCCAGGTCGACGCCTCGCACGTAGAGCCCGGCAATCAGGCGGCGCAGACGCCACTGTGTAGTTTCCTCGACCGGGCCTGTCGCGGGGCCGCGGCTGTCGTCCCGGAGGTCGAGAACGACACCGTCGCTCCTGGAGGCGGCGAGGTCGGTCATCGCGCCATCGGTGATCCTGGAGGTGAAGGCGTGCCGCCAGTAGCTGGCGTTCAGCGCCTTGCCGGGGCGCGCGGTCAGGGTCCTCGGGTCGAGATAGGTGAGGTCGGCCTCCCTGGGGCGCAGGCCGACGAGCGTGTCCTTGAGGCATCGCGGGGCCCCTTGCATCGCGAGCAGAGTGCGGATCGCGTCCGGGAGGGTCAAGGCGCCGGCGGTAGCGGCTGCGGCGACCGCGCCGGGTCCCTCCCCGGTGATCGCTGTCACCGGGAGCCCCCAGGAGCGCAGCAGCCCGCTCAGCGCGAACCCCTGGACGAACTCCCCCGTCCCTGCGGACATGGAGACGGCATTCCCGTCCGTGGTCAGCCATCCGGTCGGATCCGGTCCGTTCTCCGCGACGAGCAGGTCACGGCAGAGGTGGGCGGCTCGCCGGAACTCCGGGTGGGTCCGGTACAACTCGGGCGCGTCCGACAGATCCGTACCGGCCCCGGGAAGGACTAGTGTCACCGGGGCGGCGGTGGAGGCCCGGCCGATCAGCAGGGTTCCTGCGGTCTCGGGCGCCCAGGCACCGCCCGCCCGCCGTGCGGCGCTTGCCTGCAGCAACACCTCGGCGATCGACGCGCCGTCCTCGCCGAGGACCGCCAACCGGTGTTCGTGGTGCTGCCGGTGGCGTGCCGCCGTGTGACACACGTCGTCCAGGGAAGGCTTCGCCGGCCCGGTCAGGTACGCGGCCATGCGCTCCGCCGCCTGGCGCAGCGCTTCCGGTTCCTTCGCGGAGAGGACGAGGAGGCGGGGGCCCGTGACCGGCGGGCGCTCCGCCCGCGGGGGCGTGAGGGTCGACGTTTCGAGTGTTTCGGCGGACTCGCGCCAGACGGCGTCAGCCGAGCGGTGCCGGCTCAGGGAGACGAGGATGACCGCCTCGTCCCCCGCGCAGGCCCGGATGTCGCCCACGCTGATCGGATGCGGGTTGACGTCGACGAAGACGCGGTGCTTCGCTGCGGCCAGGCGTGTCAGAGTGGGGCCGAACCGGACCGTCTCACGGAGGTTGCGCCCCCAGTACTCCGCGCTGAGCTCCACGCCTCCGAGCCGGTCACCGGTCACCGTGGACCAGAACTCCACGTGCGCCGGACCCGTGACGACATCGGCGACGGCAGCTTCCAAGAGCGGAAGGAAGGGGGTCATGTGGCTGCTGTGCGAGGCGTAGTCGACATCGATCCGGAAGACCCCGACCCCCTTCTCGTTCATGTGCCTGGTGAAGACGTCGAGGGCCTCGTCACCGCCGGAGATCACCGTCCGCCCCGGGGAACCGATGACGGCGACACCGAGGTCTCCCGCGTCCGCTTCACCGATGGCCGCCTCCACGGCGGCGGTGTCCAGTTCGACGAGGGCCATGCCTCCGTGGCCCCGGGCCGGTTGGATCAACCGCGTGCGGTGGGCCAGTATCCGCGCGGCGTCCCGCAGGGATAGCGCCCCGGACACATGGGCCGCCGCGATCTCGCCCATGCTCTGGCCGACCACGGCTGACGGCACCACGCCGCGCGCGATCCAGCGTTCGGAGAGGGCCACCTGCACGCTGAAGACCGCGGCCTGGATCCACCGGGTGTCGGTCAGGGGCGCTCCTGAGTCGATCAGCCGTTCCATGAGTGAGCCGTCCAGCAGCCCTTCGAACGCCCTGTCGCAGCGCCGCAGGGCACGCGCCGTCGTGGGGTCGTGGAGCAGGTCCGCGCCCATCCCCGGCCATTGGGCTCCCTGGCCGCCGAACACGAAGACCGGGCCGGGCGCCGTCCGGCCATCGCGGTGGTGCCGCCCTCCGCCGTGAGTGCCGACGGCGTTCCGGTCCTGGCGGTCTCCCGGCCTGCCCTCCGGTCTGCCTGCGTCCGTACTGGACATGACCACATGGCAGTTGGTGCCGCCGAAGCCGAAGGAACTGACACCGGCCCAGGCCCGCGCTTGGTCTCCGGTGGGCCAGGGCCGCTGGCGCACGGGCACCGTCAGGCCGAGCGTGTCGAAGTCGATGCGCGGGTTCGGATGGTGGAAGTGGAGGTTCCCCGGTACCCGACGCCGATGCAGCACACAGGCCGTCTTGATCAGACCAGCCATTCCGGCCGCCGCTTCGAGGTGACCGAGATTGCTCTTCACCGCCCCGAGGAGAAGAGGGTCGTGCGGGGTGCGTCGTGCGCCGTAGACGGCACCGAGTGCCTCTGCCTCGATGGGGTCTCCGAGAGCGGTCCCCGTTCCGTGTGTCTCCACGAACCGCACGTCGGAGGGCGACACCCCGGCGTTCGCGCACGCTCTCAGCAGCACGTCCCGCTGCGCCTGAGGGCTGGGGGCCGTCAGGCCGTTGCTGAAGCCGTCGTTGTTGACCGCGCTTCCGACAATCGCGCAGTACACGTGGTCGCCGTCGGCGAGCGCCCGGCTCAGCGGCTTGACCAGGACCACCCCGGCGCCCTCGCCCCGCACGTAGCCATCCGCGGAGGCGTCGAACGGCTTGCACCGGCCATCAGGGGCCATGGCCCCGAACTGGGACATCGCGACGGACTCCAGCGGCCCGCACATCAGGCTCACTCCGCCCACCAGCGCGGCGTCGCAGTCTCCGGCGTCGATGGCGAGGCGGGCCTGGTGGAGGGCGACCAGCGATGACGAACACGCCGTGTTGACGGTGACCGCCGGTCCGCGCAGTCCCAGGGTGTAGGCGACGCGTGCGGAGATGATGCTGATGTCACCACCGGTCGCCGAGTGCGGCGTGATCGCCCGTGGGTCCGCGGCGGTCAGGGCCGAGTAGGAGTTCCACATGGCCCCCACGAAGACGCCGACCCTGGCGTCCCGGAGTGTCGCCGGTACCGTGCCCGCGTCCTCCAGCGCCTCCCAGACCAGTTCCAGCACCAGGCGTTGCTGCGGGTCCATCTGACGCGCCTCGGCGGGCGAGATACCGAAGAAGAGCGGATCGAACCCGGCGATCCCTTCGATGAAGCCGCCACGCCGGTTGCGTGTACGACCGGGCACGCCCGGCCGAGCGTCGGACCAAGCGGCGCCGTCCCAACGGTCGACCGGTACGTCGCCTATGGCGTCCCCGCCCGCCAGCAGGAGTTCCCAGAGCGCGGCGACGGAGGGGGCGCCCGGAAAACGCCCGGCCATCCCCACCAGGGCCAGCGGCTCCCCTGGCGTCCTCACGGCGCCCCGGACCGCCCGCGTGTCGGGGTCGGGCCCCACCGCCGGTGCGTCCTCACTCAGCGCGCGCGCCAACCCGGCCGGCGTGGGGTTGCTCCACGCGAGGGTGGCCGCGACCGGCCGCCCGAGCCGGACGGACAGTTCGTCCAGCAACGACGTCAGCGGAAGCGAGGTGATGCCCAGGTCACGGAAGCGATCCGTCGACGACACGGACCCGGAGGGCCGGTCCGTCAAGGCGGCCACGCGGTCGATGATCCACGACACCAGCTCGCCCGCGTCGCTCCCCCTCACGGCAGTTCTTCCCAGATGCTCACGGAGAGAGGCACGGCTCCTCCCAAATCCTGCTGTGAAGGCGGTTCCGGAGGTCCCCGGTCGCGTGAGGGGAGCCGACCGGCTCCTTGAACGCGTCCCGTTCGGGCACCGGCCACCCGGCGGCACCCGCACCGGCACCGGCATTGACACCGGCGACCCCTGCCTACCCCTGGTGCCCGCCTCCGTGGCAGGTGCCGGAGATCAGGACCTGCGGGGCCACTACCGACCCTTTCGAGTCTGTCAGCACAGTCCCCGGCTCGCATCCGCTGTGCGAGCCGGGGACTGTCCGGGCCAACGAGGAAACCCCCGATCCGGCCGCCGCCCGGCCTGGTCACACGTGGTGGCCGATCGCCACAGTCTCTGCTTCGGCTGCCCGACCGCGTCACCGTGGCGCGTGAATCCCGACGTCTCCTCCTCGTCCCCTTCGCCCCGGCCACTTCAGCCAGGGCGATACCGTTCGCCCTCCAAACGCTCCAGGGCGTAGTCGAGTTCCTCCGGGTGCCGAGCCAGACGGGCCATCACCCACGCGGTCCGGGCGTCCATACCCGCGCCGAAATCCGCGGCCAGACGCCGCGCCAGCCACGTGGTGCGCGGAGCGAGAACCCACCAGACGAGTGGGAACCGAACCCTTCCGGCGCCAACCGTCCTGGGGCCTGTCACGTCGAAGGCGTCCCCTGAAGGGGGATCGGCATTGAGGTCGGGCACGATCGCGAGTCTGGTGTCGATCCCGGTGACTCTGGCGGCGATGGGGTGAAGGATCCCCGGAACGGGCGATGCCGCGACCCTGAGGTTGACGCACCGCGGGGTGCGCCGGCGTGAGCCGACAGACCGACCCAGGGTCTGTCCGGACACCGCCGGTCGGTGTGGTGCGGCGGTCCGTGTCTGGTGAGGCCGTCCTACGCGCCCTGTGCAGCGCCTTCCGCCAGATGCCACACGTGAGCGTTTCGTGAGCGCACCCACACGGACCACAGCCGGTACGCACATCCGATTTGCCTGCACGAGTGACAGCACAACCGAAAGCACCACGCCAACCTCATCGCGCGGATATGGCTTGATGTGAGCGACTGAGCATGAGGGGGATCGCCGTGACTCCGAACGTGCGCGCACCAGACACGACCGACAGCATGGCGATGCGGCATGACGGCCCGCAAGAACGCCGGTGCGGACGGCAACTGTCAGCACGGTCCGTGCCCTCATCCTCTGGTCCGGCCTCCGCCTCCGTGGCGCGCCCTGCTCCGGACCCCACGTCGACGCCTCCGGAACCGACCTCCTCGGTCCCGCTCGGTCCACCACCGCCCACACCGCGCCGACGCGGGTCGGGCCGCCACCGGTGCCGTCCGTCGCACCAGTCCGAGTCCCACCGCGCGCCGCGGCCTCACCACTCCGCAGCCCGAGGTGGACACCCCTCTTCGCCTTATGGAGGACCCATGTCCGAATGGCTACAACTGGTCATCACGATGAGTGCCGCGTGTGCCGTGGTCCTCACCGTCACGCTCCTCAGCCATCGCAGACGCGCCGCCCGAGTGGCCCAGGGCAGCGGCGAGGAGCATCATACGGAAATCCCTGACGTCCTGGAGTACATGACGATGATGGTGGCGGTCGTGTACGCCATCGTCCTCGGGCTGGCCATCGCCGGCGTCTGGGAGGCCCGCAGCAGCTCTCAGGACGATGTTCGACGTGAGGCGCAGGCGCTGTATGAGATCGGCCGGCGCGTCGAGGTGCTGCCCCTAGCGTCCCGGGAACGGATCCGCGCGGACATCGATCGCTACGTCGCGCACGTGGTCCACGAGGAGTGGCCCCGAATGATCGACGGACAGGAGTTCCCCGAGCGCGGCAGAGAACTGCTGAACGGTTTGCGGGCCCGGCTCGCCCAACGTGACCCGACGAACGACCTAGAAGCCCAGGCGTACCAGCCCGTACTTGACCAGGTAGCACTTGTCGACGAGTTGCGGACCGCTCGGGAGCAGAACGCGGGTGCGACCCTTCCCTCAGTGGTCTGGTTCGGACTGCTCGTCGGTGCGGTAACCACGGTCGGCTTCATCTTCGCCATGCGGATCGGGCGAAGTTACCGGGAACTTCTGTTCGCGTGCCTTCTCAGTGCGCTGATCACTTTCCTGCTCTATCTGGTGTGGGATTTCGACGCACCGTTCGGACGGTCGGGATCCGGTTCGGCGGAGCCGTTCCGGCAACTCTTCCCCGGAGCTCTCTGACGAAGACACCAGGGCCTCCATGCTGGTCGGGTCGATGGGTGTCCGCGGTTGCCCACGACTGCCCGTCATGAGCGGGGCGCCCTGGCCGAGGCAACCAGCCGGACGCCTCCGCGCGCACGGCCACCCGCCATCGGACACGTGGATCCGCCAAGGACACTCGCCGTCGGAGTGCACCCGTCGCGGCCGTGTCCTCGACAGCCGCGAACCGTCGTCCGCGAGCCGTTCCCGTCATCACGCCCTCCGGCGGATGACGCTCCGAACCGACCCTGCGGTCGATCGGGCGAAGAGGTGAACTTCGGTTCGCTGAACTCCTGTCCCCTCAACCCTTGCGAGCACCGGAACCCGGGACGCTCAACGCCCTCTTCGACCGGACGGCTGGTCCGCATTGACGCCCCCGACAACGCCACCACGGAAGCGAGCGGTGCGACCGCGAACCTGCGGTGGACGCGATCGAGGCCACACTGACCGACCTGTGGCGGCAGACCAATCGCCGCATGAGCCCCCACTGGCGCGGGCGCTTCCGACGCCACCTGCGGGACCAGCGCAACGGGTGCCTGCGCGAGCAGCATCTTCACCACACCGGAACCCTCCCGCCCCTGCCAGTCCAGCGGAATGTGTCTCGACGACCTGCCCGAGGCGGTCCTAGACATCGAACTGTCGCCTGTCTTCGCAACCAGCGCGCTCTGGCAGGCCCTGATCCGTCACATCGGTGATGCCGCGGACTGGTGCAATGACATCCCGTCCTACCCCAGGAGTCGGCGAACCGGTTCACCGTGAACTCCCTCCTGGCCACTCGCCACCGACTCGGCCTGACCGGTGCCGTCGCCGCACACCAGGTCACCGCCCGCATCGTCGACCGCCTCGACTTGTCGCCCGCCCCCATCCGTGACATCAGCCGTACCGGCTGTGTCATCCTCAACTTCCCCGCCACCTGACTCACCCGGGCCCTGCGCTCCGCTCGCTACCTCAGCTCACCCACCCCGGCGACCTGATGCACGTGGTACCGCACGACGGACGAACTGCGGACTTCCGTCGCCCTATCGTGAGGGGGCCTTTTCAGGGTCGGCGCAAGTCATGAAACAGTCCATGTCGGCTCTCGGGCATCCGGCGGTCCACGCCAACGGCCCCACCAGCCATCGGCCGGTTCTTCCTTCCCCGCCCCGCCGCACTTCCGTCGTCGTCCCAGAGCCACGTCGCGTCTTGCGACCGCGGAGGGAGATGGGTGCTCTATCGACCTGCGGCGTTCAGAATGTGGGGCTCGCCGCGGGTGTGGGGCGGAATTCTCACCTGATGGAGGCACAGCTGGTGCGGGATCCCGCCGTCTCGGGGGAAACGCCCCGGGCGTAGACGCCCCCTTGCTTGGCGGCGTAGCCGTTATCTGCTGAGCAGCGGATGATTGCACAGTTCACGCTTGGTTTTATGCCCAGAAGGTCGTGCTGCTGCGCATGGGAACACTCCGATGGCGCCATGTGTCATGTCTCGGCATCGAGGACAGAGTGGTCCCCCTGGAGGGGCGCACCACGTCGTACCGGGCCCGGCGACGAAGCCGACGGCCACGAAAGGAAACTCTCGCGGCCGTAGGTACGCGGTGCGGGACGGTACGCGACCGCGGAGTGCTCGGCGGTCCGTGGGGCGAGGGCCGTCGCCGGCTCATCTCCGGTCCGTCGTGAACCTCAGGGCGCCGGCAGCGCTCTGGGGCACTGCGGGTGCCCTGGGAACGACCGGTGCGACCATGTGGTAGGGCGCTCCCGGGGCGGGACGCGGGTCCGGCTCGTCCTTGTTCGGCCACAGGGCCATGGCCCGTTCCGCTTGGGCGGTGATGGTGAGGGCGGGATTCACACCAGGGTTGGCGCTCACGACCGAGCCGTCGACGACATGGACGCCGGGATGGCCAAACACCCGCAGATAGGGGTCGACCACGCCTTCCCCGCGGTCTGCGCCGATGGGGCATCCGCCCAGCAGGTGCGCGGTGAGGGATCTACCAGACGTCTCTCCGGCGAACCGGTACGCCTCGCCATCGAGCGCGTCGGCGAGATGACGGGATGCTTCGGCCGCCTCGGGGAGCCAGGTCGGCGGCGGCTGCCCGGGGCCAGGGCAGGACGTCAGCCGTCGCCGCCACCAGCGGCGGCGCGCCAGCCCCACCTGGAGTGATGTCTCATCGCGCCGCATGACCAGCAGGATCACGGTGCGCTGTGGCCAGCGGCGGATCAGCAGGGACCGCAGAAGCTGCACGGGGCACGCGAGAAGGGCGCCCACGCGATTCCGTGCTGGACCGGGGCGCCCGGACGGGCTCTGCGGCACGGCCAGCAATCTCATCAGGCTGGACCCCGCTCCGTACCGGACCGTCTGGACGGTGGTGTCGGCGGTCGGCTGGAACGCGCTCGTGATGGTGACGCCCTGGGTGTGGTCGGTGCGGTCCCCGGCGGGGGCCAGCGCGCCGACCACCGCCTCCGAGTTCGTCCGCACCTGGCTGCCGAGTCGTGGGGAGAGATGGGGAAGCAGTCCCTTGTCCCGGGCGGAGTGCAACAGACGCTGAGTGCCGTAGGTACCCGCGGCTAGGACCACCTGGCGGACGGCCAGCTTCCGCGTACCCCGTCGGAACCCGGCGGTGGGACCGGTGATGACCACATACCGGCCGTCCGACAGCGGACGGATAGCGGACACGGTGGTGAGCGGCCGGATCTCGGCACCGGCCCCGACCGCGAGGTGCAGGTAGTTCTCGGTGAGCGTGTTCTTCGCACCGTGACGGCAGCCGGTCATGCATTGTCCGCACTGGAGGCAACCACGCCGCGACGGGCCCGCGCCGCCGAAGTAAGGGTCGTCGACGAGTTCCCCAGGCCGCGTCACAGCGAGGTTGGCGTCCGCGCCGTCGCCGAAGAAGACACCCACCGGCGAGAAGGCGAACGTCCCCCCGGCTCCCATGCCGTCGGCAGCGGACCTCACCGCGGTGTCAGTCGAGGTGATGGTGCGCTGGGGACGTACTCCCAGCATGCGTTCCGCCTGCTCGTAGTACGGTGCCAGTTCCGTCTTCCAGTCCGTGATGTGGGCCCATTGCGGGCTTCGGTAGAACTCTTCCGGTGGCCGGTACAAGGCGTTGGCGTACACCAGGGAACCACCACCGACACCGGCCCCGGCGAGCACGAGGACCTTGCCCAGGGAGTGGAATCGCTGCATTCCGTACAGGCCCAGTGCCGGAGCCCAGAGATAGCGGCGGAGATCCCAGGAGTTCCGTGGCATCGAGCGCGGATCGAAGCTGCGTCCGGCCTCGACGACGACGACCCGGTATCCCTTCTCTGTGAGACGGAGCGCGCTGACCGCCCCGCCGAACCCCGATCCGATCACCACGACATCGAACTCTTCGTCCCAGTCTCGCGAGGACTTCACCATTGGTCTCCCTCTTGGTCCAGGAGTCAGGCCCCTCGCCCGAGGAACCGTTGTTGGCCGTCGGGCCGGATCGTGGAAGCCCTTGCCGGTGATTCGCCGTCTTCATCGATCGGGACCTGTCCACTACGACCGGACCGAGAGAGTCGAACAGCGTTTCGGGCCCGCTCAGTTGCTGATTGGCCGAGCGCTAGTCGGAGTGGTGGAGGCCAAGGGCTCGGCCAATCCGACGCAGTGGGGTTCGCCGCGCGCGACGATCGCATCGACCAGCACGGTGACCACCCCGCCAAACCGCTCAGGCGGCTGCACCCGGGCTGGAAGCCCGTGAAGGCGGCTGAAGGCGTCATCCCCGTGTGACTGAAAGCTCTTTGATGATCCGCCAGCACCGCCGTGCGGCAGCCCGCTGCCGTCCTTGCCCCGCGGGGAGCAGTTGACCGAGGCCCATTGGACTGCCTATCCGCGTATCATGACGAACCTCTCGCATGTCTCCAAGTGCAGCGCCACAAAGGCCAGTTGTGAGTGAGGAACTACTGCCCCTGAACTCCTCTCATAAAGCGAGAGCTTGTGGCGTTTCACGCGATCGGGTGAACCCGGGCGGTGGTGGAGAGCGGCGGGCCCCTGCGGGAACACCTTCCCGGCGGATGGCAGGCTTCCTCGACCACGACTCCTCGACTGTCCGGCGGCGCTGGCCAGCGGTCTCTCCACAGCACGCGGCCTTGCCGGTTGACTCTGACCACACCTTGACGGGAGTTCGCCGCGAGTTGTTGTCCGGGTACGAACGCACCGAAGATCGTCAGTCGGGTCGACAACCGAACGAACCCTGCCGTGGGAGCACCAGGAGAGCCTCATCGGAGGACGAAGAGTCGACCACGAGCGAGGACTGCCACGCTCGTCCTTCTCGTGGTCGCTCCACTTGACCAGGGGCGCGGCCGCCCTCCGCTGGATTCCTGAGATGCGAAACGGGTCACCGCCTGTGAGGATGACAGCGCGGCTACGAAACAGCGGGCCCGGCCGCACGAGACGCACCTCGTCCGCGCAGAGGGCTCCGACGAGGAATCACGGAAGAGGTACCCGTAGGACTCCCGCTCCGGACCGCTTCCGCCCGCTCCCGGGCAGGGGCCGGTGTCGTGGAGGCGAGGGTGCGCCGCTCACCAGGGGCCCGCACACTCCGGTCCCCTCAGGGAGTCGACGGGCCCGCCCGTCTCCGAACCCGCTCACACGCGGACGTCAACGATGTGGACCACACGTCTCCGCCCAGCTGAGACGACCACGCACACGCCCGCGGGGACGGCGGGCGGAAAGGCCGGACCATGAGACCCACACCAACGGCCGGTTGGGACAACGAAGCACTCGGTGTCCCTGGGCCGGAACGCGACATTGCCGACCGGGAGTTCACCACCCGCCAGTGCACGTCCGCCCAGCGGACCGAGGGCCGCGCCGCCATCCTCCTCCCGCCTCACCAGACGGAGGCACCCGCCGCTCGGAGGCGCGACTGGACTCACGGGGACCCGACAGGGCCGTCCCACCCCCGCAAGCGGCCGTACCGTGCTGGACCATGCCGAGAGTTCCCATGAGCCGGCGTCCTCGTAGCATCATGATCGCCGGGGGTACATCGGGCCTGGGGCTGGCCACGGCGCGGCTCCTGGCCGATGGCGGTCATCACCTCGTTCTGCTCTCGCGGGACGCCGACCGGGCCGCCGCAGCTCTGTCGACCCTGCCCTCCGGTGTGCGTCACGTCGCGGGCGACGCCAGGAACCCGGACGACGTCGAGTCGGCGCTGGAGCAGGCCGCCGAGCTGGCTCCTCTGTGGGGCTGCGTGAACAGCGTGGGCGTCCCGCTGACCATGCGCGTGCTCAGCCATGGCCGGGTCCACCCCCAGGACCTCTTCGAGGAATGCCTCCTCGGCAACGCCGCCACTGCCTTCAATCTGACCAGGCTGGTCGCAGCCCATCTCGCCGGCCAGCCCTGTCCAGAAGACGGGGAGCGGGGGGTCATCGTCCACACCGCGTCCACTGCGGCCCTCGACGGCCAGACCGGGCAAGCGGCCTACGCCGCGGCCAAGGCAGCCGTCACCGGCATGACCCTCCCCCTCGCCAGGGACCTCGCCGCACAACGCATCCGGGTCGTCACCATCGCGCCCGGTCTCTATGACACTCCGATGGCCCAGGAGATCCCCGCCGATACCCTCAGCCACCTGATCGGCCATGTGCCGCACCCCCAGCGACTCGGTAGACCAGAAGAGTTCGCCTCCTTGGTGGTGCACGTCCTCAACAACCAGATGATCAACGGGGCGGTGATCAGAGCCGACGCCGCCTTCCGACTGCCCGACCCACAGCGGAACTCCGCCGCCCATCGACCGTGACCAGCCCTTCCCCCTGACCAGGCGTCCTTTGCGGAGCCCCGGAGCATCAACGCCGCACGCAGCAGCCGGGCAGCCGACCTCGCCAGGGACCTGGAACAGGGGCGCAGCAGGCTCGTCGCGCTCATGCTGCGGTACGGGGAGCAGGACGGTACGGCCCGTACGCATGCCGGGGAGGTCCAGGAGACCGGGGGCTGGCGGGACTTCACTGAGGTCCGGGAGGAACTGGTGCGCTGGCCGGACGCGCGGGCGCGGATGACGGGGGACGGGCCGAAGGCGTTGTCCGAAGCGACGGCGGGGGCTGCATGCCTGGGGCCAGCCGTTCCGCCAGAGCCTCCGCAGCCGGGACGAAGCATCCACGCAGAACCCTCGCACACCGCTGGTGGGCCGATGTGAGATCTTCAGCCGTGGACTCCCCTGCCACCCTCCTGAGTTCTCCCCAGGACCCGCGGATCAGCGCGGGCGACGTCTTCGAACGTCACGGGATCGGACAGGCAGGTGGTCAGCGCCGCGCGGCCCGGAGTCCCCGCGATCAGAGTTCCGTCCATGTCGCGGGTGTGGCGGGGCATCGGGCTTGCCAGAAGCCGAGGACGAAGTGTCCGGCGCGGCCGGCGCGCGCCAGAGCCTCATGCGATTCGACGAGTACTTTGTCGGCGAGCGTTGCCGCGGTCCTCTCGCGGCGTGACCTGGCCTTGCGGTCGAACAGCTCCCAGGTCGGTTCCAGGTCGCCGTGTTGATCCTGGTTCTCGACCTTCAGGATCTCGAATCCGACGGCTCCGAGATCCTCTCGGAGGTCCGCCATGGAGATGAGGTAGGGCACCGCGTACGCCCTGCACATCGGCTCGATGTATTCCGCGTAGTGGATGGGGTCGATGCCGTCGCGGCAGAAACCAGTCATACCCGATGAACACGCCTCCGGGCTTGAGGACCCGGGCTACTTCCCCGTACGCCGTCCGCTTGTCGGGCGCGTGGCACACGGCCTCGAAGGTGTACACCGCGTCCACGGAGTCGTCGTCCAGGGGCATGTCCATCATGTCGCCCTCGATGAACTCCACCGCGTCGGCCAAGCCGTGCTCGTGGGCGCGCGATCTGGCCGTCGCGACGTGCTCCGCGCTGAGGTTCAGGCCCACCACGTGTGCACCGGTGTGGGCCGCGATAGTCAGGGCGGGACCACCTACACCGCATCCGACGTCGAGGACGCGCATTCCCGCACGCAACTCACCTGTCTCCGCCAGTCGTCGTTCCTTCGCGCGCACGGCGACTTTCAAGTCCTCAAGCGTCGCCGGACCTGTGAGACCGCGGAAGGCCGGAAGGTGGAAGGACTCTCCCCAACCGCGCAGGTACGAAGGCGTGACCATTGCGTAGTAGTCGCGGACCATGTCGCGGTAGTTGGCCGAACGCGTGGCGCGGTCTTGGACGACGGCCAGGTATCGGGTGTCTTCCATGAGGGGTACTCCTTGGGGGTACGGTGCGGTGCCCATGCGGAAGGAGAGCGCTCCTGTCGCTCCGACTGTCTGGGGCAGGCACGACGCTCGGGTACACGGACGGAATCGGCGAGCACCACACTCGACGGAACTCCGCAGGGTCACCGGGCGGGCTGGAAGGGTACGGTCGGCGAACGCGCCAGGAACACGGACCGTGCGGTGAGAGTCCGTGTCCGGCCCGGGCGCTGGGGTGACGGCGGATCGGCCTGCGATCTCGATGCCAAGGCTGCTCAGGGAACGTTGCGGCGACAGCCAGGAATCCGGTCGGGTCCCCGACATCGTCATCGGTGTTCGGAACGTGGGCGAACCGGTGAGCGCCTCCGGCAAGAGGCGCGTGACGCACAACGCACCCGCCAAGTGCGCGGTGGCGCACGACGTAAGTGGGCACCGTGGCGCAGTTCACAGACGCATGTCGCGCGCGCCAGCGCCGGGTGGGCCTTCGCACGCCCGGTGGTCCGAGGAGACACTTCGGGAGGCACCCGACGATGCGCTTCTTCACCCGCCGTAGCCTGGTTCACCCCCGCTTTCGCGGGAAGCTCTGGACACGCTTTTGGTGCGCGCGGTCCTCGACCGGTCCATCCCCGCTATAGCGGGGAGCACGTTCTCTGGGATTCCTAGTACCCCTCGTTTCCCAGGTCCACTCCGGTTCGTGCGGGAAGAACTCTAAGCGCGGCCGCGTTCTGTTCGGTCGAGGTCGGCCCGCCCCCACTTGTGCAGAGATCACTCCTTCTCGTCCGATGACACGGTTCCCGGCGCTCGTCGTGCGCCTGCTGCCGGCTGCGGAGCAGTCCCTCCCCCGGGAAGCCGACCCGCCCGGCCCTTCGCACTGGTGCCCCTCCCGGCGGGAGCGCCGACGTCGGGGTTCCGGAATGGGCCCTTGAGCGATCACCCGCCCACGTACCCGAGCTGAACGCGGCGGAACTCCCACGGCCGTTCCTCAGGAGGCACGAACTCGCCGATCTCCCAGGCCACCACTTCGCCGCTGTCGCCGAGCGGGGCGTCCACCCACGACAGCGGCGGAACCCATGAAGGGCTCATCAGGCCGGCTGCCAGTTCCTGATCGCCCGATCGTCTCGCAGGGCGGCGATCCGCCGTCGGTACTCGTCTGCCACCGCATCGGACTCGATGATGTTCTGCATGAGCCAGGTCGTCATCCGGAGCTCCTGGATCCGCCGCATCGTCTCGTAGCCCGGCCACTGGCGGAGGTCACGGCCATAGGCGGCCACGAACTCCGCGTACTGTGCCGGGCTCTGCCATCGGAGGCTGTGATGCTCCACCGCGGTGACCATCAGGTCCCACTCGGGATGGTCGAAGCTGACGTTCTCGAAGTCGATCAAGACCACACGGCCGGTCGAATCGACCATGAGATTCTGTGAATGAGCGTCGCCGTGAATCGGTGTCGGGACGGAGTCGAAGCGCACTCCCGCGAGTTCTTCCCGCAGTTGGCTGACCCGATGGCGCAGGAACGTCCGGTCCCGCTCCTGGATCGGCGCGCGCTGTATCCGCAGTTCCGTCCGGCCGAAGGCGTCGAACGCGGGCAGTCGGAGCCTTGCCGGCGGCTTCAGCGCGTGGAGGGATCTCAACGTGCGGCCCAGTTCCCCGTAGGTCGCCTCCCTGTCGTCTTGGGTGATCAAATGCCAGAACGTCACCGGGTGTCCAGCGACGAGCACCGGTTGATCGATCTCATCGACGACCCGGGCCGCCGGGAACTCTTCAGCGGCAAGCCACCGGGAGACCGCGACCTCGTTAAGCACCCTCGGTAAGTACTCCTTGGACCGCGCGATCCGTACGACCAGTGGAGTGCTGGCCAGCCGGAACAGTGCGTTCTCGCCCATGCGGATGAGGACCGCGCACCTCTTGTCCAGCCCAGTCGCGTCGCACGCCAACTCCAGGATCCGCAGGGCGGTTCTGGATGTGAGCCCGGCCCCTACCCCTCCGACGTCGCCCGTCACCGTGCAACCACCTCTCTCGACCGCGTAGACGATCCACTCCGGTCGGCTCGTCACACCGACGGTACCCACGGCGGGAGCGGGAAACGGCTGCGGTGTCCAGGCTGCCGTGGAGGACGCAGTCGCGTGCGCCGTACCTGGTCGCGTCGGCCCGGTGTTGCTTCGACTTGCCGACGCGGCCCTCGGTGGTGTCGCGTCGGCGGTACTGGCGATGGGCGCCCTGACCGCCGTGGAGGCGGTCACACCGCTACGGCGAACCCGAAGGCGACCAGCACGCAGACGGGATGGAACGAGGCCCGGTTGAACGTCCGGAGGGCAACCTGCGGCTCCGGCGATCGCAGCAGGCGCGCGCCGGGACCGAGGAGCGTGAACAGGGCACTGAGGGCCATGCCCAGTAGACCGACTAGGCCGAAGGAAGGCCAGGCGGCCACCGCCAGCGCGCAGCCGGCTCCCGCCGCGATGACCAGGAAGACGAAAGCGACCCGGGCACTGCGCCGGGGCCCGAGAACCACGGGCAGGGTCCGAACGCCGAGCGGGGTGTCCTCCGCCAGGTCCGAGAGGTCGTTGGGGATGTTGCGTCCGCCGATCTCCCACGCGAACATCCAGAGGCCGAACAGCCCGAGCCGCAGGGGGTCGACGGCGTCCGAGAAGGCGAACCACCCCGCCCACGCGCCGACGACGACGAGTACACCGCTGAGGAGGAACTTGTACGGGGTGACGGTGGCCAGCCGACAGTAGAGGACCTGGAGCAACACAGCGCAGAGGAACAGCGTCACGCACACCCGGCTCAGCACCGCCGACACGATCAGGGCGAAGGCACCGAGCGCCAGCACCCACAGCACGCCCGCGACGAGCCGCAGCCGTCCCTCGGCGATGGGGTGCCGACCGCCGGTGCTGTCGAGGTCTGGGCCCTCCAGGGGGTGGAGGTGCACGACCCGCCGCCGATCCAGTCGTACGTCGAGAAGATCGTTCGCCGCGAAGACAGCGAGGAAACCGGCCGCACCGGCCAGGGCGGCCCATCCCAGCCTGCGGGGATCGGGGCAGCCGGTTGCCAGCAGCATCCCGCCCCCGGGCTGAGCCAAACTCATCAGTGCTTGTGTCCCGCGGGAGAGGCCGTAGAGGGTTTTGGCCCGCTGGAGTACGCGGCTCATGGGAGGACCCTCGGGGCGCGAGACCCGTGGACGGATGGCGCCGGACCAGTCCGCACGTACCGGTGAGCGAAAACACGGGCATACTGGCTGGTCCCGGCCTGCCGGGTTCGCAGCCGCTCGCCCACGAGCCGAGGGTGCCCTCGCACGAGTGCGTCGCTTGCCGGGATCTGGAGGTAGAGCCGGGCCAGGTGACGGGTGCGCGGCAGCGGGCCGGCGGGACCGTCCTTGTACGCCGCGTACAGCGCACCCGGCGCCGACCGGTCGGTCTCCACGAGCCGCGTCAGCCGATCGTCGGAGCATCGGCGTGTGCTGGCTCCGCAGTCCGTGGGCGGAACCACTTGACCGATGACGCCCCGGGCCCCGTCACAGCCGACGATGAAGGCGCGATCGATGTCGAGCCCCGCGCACCACAGCCGTGGACGATCGTCGACGGAGGAACACGGGCCGAGGACGGGGCGCTCGAAGTGCGGCGGACCACTCGTCTGGTGCGGGGCCGCTAGCCGATCGCGTACGAGCCTCCGCCGTGGACGCACGCGGTGATGCGCACCGTGGGTGCGGGCGGCGTGGTCGAGGCGGATCTGTCGACCCTGGCAGGGGAGATCGCACCATTCGTGCGTCCGGCCTTCGGCGAGGAGATTCGCTGCCAAACCCTGCTCGCGCGGGTGCGCGACCGCCTGGTGTTCCGGCAACCCGGCCCAGGTCCAGCGCTCGACCACCTCGCGAGGGTGCCGTTCGAACAACCGGACCTCTGTTGCTGCCCGCGGAAGGGCACCGGCGAGGGCCGATCCGGCGGGGCGACCGCCGACCACGGCCGCCCGCACGCGGACCCGCCCCCCGGTGCGAATCATTCGACACCCACCCGTGTCGCGGCGGGTGGACGCGAGGGACGCCAGACCCCGCGCAGCGCGGCCGGGGGCGTCCGAGCCTGCCAGGACGGACACGCGTGGAGTACGGCCCTGGCGCCGGGTAGGGCCGGCCACCCGGTGAAGCCGGTGTCCAGCGGGGTCCACCGGAGCGATGGGCCCACCTCGTGCGGCACGGGTCCAAGCGTTGCCCGACCTCTCCGTCGGACACCCGTGGACCACGGGATCGATGTCGCGCCGCGTCCCGACCACGTTGACCGGGAGAGCCGAGTGCCTGGCCCGGCGAGGGACAGGTGGTGCGGAGGGCACGCGGGTCATCGGTCGGGGCCGTTCAGGGGGTGTGTCTCCACGGTGATACCCGGTTCCGGCTCCGGGGGCGGGGATTCACGGGTGGCGGTGGCGACCAGGTACCCGGGCAGCACGAACCGAGTGCGGACCCGCATCGGTGCCCCGCATCGTGCGGCGAGGGCATGTACGGCTGCCGGGCCGTACAGCTTGCGCAGGCTGATGACACCGTCGTGTACGAGGGCCGGCCCCCCGAGCAGGCACCACATCGGCACTACAGCGAGGTAGGCCGGGTTCCGCCATCCGTCCACGATCAGTAGCGTCCGCGCCACCCGAGTCCCCTCCCGCAGCAGTGCGGCCACCCCGGCCGGCTCCAGATGGTGCAGGGACATGGTCAGGACAGCCAGGTCGTAGGCCCCGTCCGGTGCATCGACCGAGGTTGCGTCCAGCACTTCGCACCGAGCCCGCGGATGATGGCCCAGCGGCCCCTCCCGCAGACGGGTGACCACCCCGGGATTCACATCACTCACCGTCAGTCGGGCGCCGGGATGGCGATCGAGGACGTATTGGCCCAGCCGCCCGTACCCCGCGCCCAACTCCAACACACGCGGCTCCGTCATACCGCCCACTAGGCCGAGGACCTGACGAGCGTATGACCTGTAACCCAGGGTCAGCCATTGAAAACGGTCGAGACCGCGCAGAACCCGAAAGCACTTCGCCTCGGATTCCGGTCGATCGATGTACTCGGACCGGTCCGTCTCGAACAATCGGTCCCACCAAGAGGCACCCGGACCGCCTCGGGGCATGTCCACACTCATGTCGGTCTGCTTCACCTCACTCGTCGAACGAGGACCGTGAGGGCTCCTGACGTCGCCCCCGCGGAGTGCAGCTCCAGCACTTCTGCAACCCACCGCACGTCGGGCCCGGAGCAGGCGAAGCCGAGTCACGAGTGCGGGCTACTTGCCAGCAGTGTGGCGGTCGACGACGGAACGCTGAACCGAAGCAACGTCAAATCACCCACACGGGGCAATCGCACTCCTTATGTACGATTGCCCGACGTCGGTGCCACCAGCCACGTCCACGTGGGCGTGGTGGGCATCCGCCGCTGCTCGCCGGGACAAGGAGTTCCAACGGAACCAGCCTGACTGTTCCGGGCCGCAGGGCGCCGCGCGCGCCCACCTCCCGCTTCTCGGCCTCCCCTCCTGCCCGGCGCGGCAGGGCATCGGGCAGTGGTCCGCTCTCACCGGCGTACGCCATGGCCGTGGACCTGAGGGGTGTGCGCCACCGTGCGAGTTCGCGGCCCTCCCGCAACTATGCGCCGTGCACGTACTCTCCCCACGGCCTGTCGGATGGCGGGACAGTGGCGAACGTGGGCGCTGTCCCGCACCTCGCTTGCTTGCCGCGGAACTCTTTGGCGAAGGCTAAGTGATGCGGCCTCTGGCGCTCGGGCCGTGACCATCCTTCTTGGGGCCTGCTCACGGTCCCTGTCCCTGTCCCTGTCCCTGTCCCTGTCCCCCACACGATGAACTCTTCGATCAAGACGGGGGTTCGATGACGCGAACCACGACACGAACTCTGGGCACGATCATGGCCCGGACTCAGGCGCTCGTCCAACCTCCCCTGCACGAGGTAGTCGACGGCATCCATCCGGCCCTGGCGCGGATCTGCGCCTACCACTTCGGCTGGTGCGACGCGAAGGGGAAACCGGTGTCCGGGGCGCAGCCCGGCAAGATGCTGCGGGCCACGGTCACGCTACTGGCCGCCGAGGCGGCCGGAGGAACCCCTGCGCGTACCGCGGCCGTACCAGGGGCTGTCGCGATCGAGTTGCTGCACAACTTCGCGTTGCTGCACGACGACGTGTTCGACCAGGACGCGCTCCGCCGAGGCCGCCCCACGGTATGGGCCGCCTTCGGCACCAATTCCGCTGTCCTCGCGGGCGACGCCCTGTCGGCGGCCTCGATCCGAACGCTGGCCGCCGTCGAGACCGATACCGGCCACCGGGCCTTGAGGATGCTTCTGCACGGCTTCGTCGAGCTCTGCAACGGTTGCTCTAATGAACTCATTTCCACCGACCTCACCACAGTGGAGGACTATCTGCGGATGAGCGCAGCGAAGTCTGGTGCGCTACTCGCCGCCGCCGCCGGAATCGGAGCCGCCCTCGGCTCAGGGGACAACGCCCTCATCGCCGGACTCCGTTCCGCGTGTCTGACCGCCAGCCTGGCCTGGCAGGCCGCCAACGACGTGGAGGACATCTGGGGCGACTCGGAGATCACTGGGAAGCACGCCTTCGGTGATCTGCGGCAGGGGAGGTTGACCCTGCCCGTCCTGGCCGCTGTCCGCTCCGGCACATCAGCCGGCGAGGAGGCCGCCTCGCTCTTGAACCGTATGGACAACCGCTCCTGGGAGCCGGAACGCCTAGCCGACCTCATCGAATCGGCAGGAGGTCGTTCGTTCGCCGAGGACATCGCCAGGGAGAAGCTCGCCGCCGCCCTGCACTCCCTGGAAAGCATCGATATGCCGGCCCGCTCCAGGCAGGAACTGGGAAGTGTGTTTCGTCTGATCGTCACCCGTGCTCCCTGACTCCCGAAAAGACAGACCTTCCTCGGCCCCACTCCCGAAAGGACGCCATGGAACATCGCAGCAGTGCCTCTCCGCCAGTCGTGCGCAATGACTACGAAGAGCTTCTGCACCAGCACTGGCAGGAGAAACAGGACGACCCCATCAACCTGCTGCTCGGCAAGACGGACAGCCTCTACCATCACCACTTCGGCATCGGAGAGTTCGACCGACGTATCCTGAGGACTCCGCCGGAGGAGCGCGAACAACGCGTACTGGAAGAAATGCATCGGATGGAGAACGACCAGGTCTCCATCATCCTCACCGGTCTCGGCGCGGTCTCCGCGACCGCTCGTCTGCTGGACGCGGGCTCCGGCCGCGGAGGCACCGCCTTCGCTATTCATGACGCCTTCGGCTGTGACGTCGACGGAGTCAACTTCTGCACACATCACGTAGCTTTCGCCCGTGAACTCGCCCAACAGCGAGGCGCCTCGGGGGCTGTGCGATTCCACTACGCCAACATGGTGGCGACACCCTTCCCCGATGCTGCATTCCAGTACGTCGTCAGCAACGAGACGACGATGTACGTCGACCTCTTCGAAGCCTTCGCGGAGTTCGCACGCGTACTGGAACCAGGCGGCCGGTACGTACTGACCACCTGGTGCGCCAACGACGCGGTCCCCCTCAGCGCCTCGGGGATCGCAGGCATCAACGAACACTACGTTTGCCGCATCCACCACCGCAGCACCTACTTCCGGGCACTCGCCGCCAGCGGTCTGGCACCCTCCAGGGTGATTGACCTCACGCAGGACGCCATCCCGTACTGGGAACTCCGCACCCACTGCCACCTGCGCACCGGTGTCGAACCCCTGTTCCTGCAGGCGCACCGCGACAAGACTCTCAATTACCTGACCATCACCGCGGAACGTGTCCACACACCGGGCGATTCCCACGACTGAGGGCAGCCCGACGTTTCAAGCGGGCCATATCAGCCGAACGCATCCCGCTCTCGGCCCCACTGTTGAGACGCTGCCCAGGGACTGGCCCCTTCCGCACTGACGGGACGGGGCGGCCAGCAGATACTCAGTCCGTGTCCCGGTCCGCGGGCGATCGTCATGCCCTCTGGACGAGAGCTGTGACGTGTTCACAGGTCGCGGCTTCCTTCCCCGTTGAGGACGTTCCCGCGCCGATGATCTGCGGCAGCCCAGCGTTTCCGGCCGGCCCGGAGGAGGAACATTCCTGATGCACACCCCCGACATGCCGGGCGCCGACGTCGGCGCCCTCAGCCCAGCGGCGCCCGGCAGCAGCGCGCCGCCTCACCTGGCCACGGCACGTTCGCTCGTGTCCGGATGGTCCGCATCGCAGGCGGGGCGGAGTCAGAGTGCCGGCCCGGCGAACTGGGGCACCGTGACCGACCCAGTGCTGCTGCGACGGCTCGCCCCCGAGCAACCGCGTGACCTCACGGCACGGATGCGTGCGTTCCTCGTCGACCAGGTGGCCGCCACGGGCGACTACCTCGGCGCGAGCACGAGCACCGTCAAGCTCTCCATCGCCCTCCACCGGGTCTTCGAGTCCCTCCATGACACTCTCCCCTTCGACATCGGCCGTCAGCGCTGTGCCCATACAGCGCTCACCGACCGAGGTGTCGGCTTCACAGCGCTGCGGACGCGCAGTGGCCCCTCCGGCTATCCGAGCCGGAGTAGTTCCGCGCATGACTACTGGGGCGAGAACTCGCACGCGCCCACCTCTCCGGGTTGCGCCGACGGCCTCGCGAAGACCTCCGAGCTGACCTGGTCGCCGTCGCGCAGGTGGTCGCGGTCGTCGGTGACAGCGCTCTGGGCTTCGGAGCCTCCACCCGCCCGGTGATCGTGGTTCTCAACGACAACAGCCGGTCCTACGAACCGACCGGGAAGCACTACCCCTCACCGAGAGGGGCGAGGAGACATCATCATCCGTGTGACGACAGGAGGTTCCTGCGATGACCATCCCAACCAAACGCGTCCTGCTCGCCGCCCCCCGCGGATACTGCGCGGGAGTGGACCGCGCCGTGATCGCCGTGGAGAAGGCGCTGGAGCAGTACGGCTCGCCCATCTACGTCCGCCACGAGATCGTTCACAACAAGTACGTGGTGCAGACGCTGGAGCGGAAAGGCGCGATCTTCGTCAAGGAGACGGCGGAGGTTCCCGAAGGGTCAATCGTCATGTTCTCCGCGCACGGTGTGGCCCCGGTCGTCCACAAGGAGGCCGCCGCGCGCCGGCTCGCTACCATCGACGCGACCTGCCCCCTGGTGACCAAGGTCCACAAGGAGGCCGTGCGCTTCGCCAACGAGGACTACGACATCCTCCTGATCGGCCACGAGGGCCACGAGGAGGTCATCGGCACCTCCGGCGAGGCCCCCGACCACATCACCCTGGTCGACGGCCCCGACGACGTGGCGAAGGTCGAGGTCCGCGACGAGTCCAAGGTCGTCTGGCTCTCCCAGACCACCCTTTCCGTCGACGAGGCGATGGAGACGGTGGACCGGCTGAAGCAGAGGTTCCCCCAGCTGATCTCGCCGCCAAGCGACGACATCTGCTACGCCACCCAGAACCGCCAGATCGCGGTGAAGCAGATGGGCTCCGAGGCGGACCTGGTGATCGTCGTTGGCTCCAAGAACTCCTCCAACTCGGTCCGGCTAGTCGAGGTCGCTTTGGGCGCAGGCGCCCAGAGGGCCCGCCTGGTCGACTTCGCCGAAGAGATCGAGGAGGCCTGGCTGGAGGGCGTCAGCACGGTCGGGCTGACATCAGGCGCCTCCGTCCCCGACATCCTGGTCGAGGGCGTGCTGGAATGGTTGTCCCAGCGCGGCTTCCAGGATGTGGAGCTGGTCAAGGCGGCCGAGGAGTCAATCACCTTCTCGCTGCCGAAGGAACTGCGCCGCGATCTGCGCGCCGAGGCCGCAGGCGGGGCGGACGAGGCCCGCTGATCCCTGGTGGCTGTACACGGATGCGGGCCAGGTGACCGGGCCGGTCGGGTCGGTGGAGATCGTGCGGTCGCGGAGTCTGGACGTGGTGGTGCGGCGGATGGTCCACACCCACGACGTCGCAGTTCCGGACGGTCGGCTGGGGAGACGTGTACTCCCCGTCGCTGCTTCAACGCGTGCTTGAACTCCTGGAGCGTCACCACGACGGGGGTGCCCGTCGAGATCCCCTAAGAACTCCTATCGGAATGACTTCAGGCGTCGCCAGCAGATGAGTGCGCATCCGAGGGTGAGGAAGGCTTCGTGGATGTCGTCGCGTATCTCCCAGTGGATCCGCAGGCGACGGAACCAGTGCAGGTGAGCGAACGCACGCTCCACGGCCCAGCGTTGGGTGCCCAGGCCGGAGCCGTGCTCGGTGCCGCGG